>NZ_JBLVPW010000009.1:0-203743 GCF_048286715.1 Flavobacterium kochi | reverse complement strand
TCAGGTAATCATGACTCCCGGAAGCCATGTGTATCTGGACCATTCCCAAACAAAGGATGAAAAAGAAGTGACCATTGGAGGCTATACCAGCTTAGAAAAAATTTATAGTTATGAGCCCGTTCCAAAAGAATTAAACGAGCAACAGGCAAAATATGTTTTGGGAGCCCAAGGAAATGTCTGGACTGAATATATGCCTACTGCTGCCAAAGTGGAATACATGATATTTCCGCGTTTGAGTGCTTTGAGCGAAGTGTTATGGTCTCCAAAGGAAAATAAAAACTGGCCTTCTTTTCAAACTAAAATAGAGACAATGAAAAAGAGATATGACAGGTGGGGAGCTAATTATTTTAAAGGAAAAGAATAATAGTGAGCGTAATACCAGAGGGAAGGGAGGCTGTCCAAAAAATGACAGCCTGTCGTCAATGATTTTAAGAAAGTTTTGATCCGTTACAGGATTTATTTTGATGATTTTTGAAAAAATAAAGGAGTTATTCTTTTAATTTTTACAAATCTTATGTAAAAAAAGGAATTTATGGCTAGTTGTGGAAGATCTTAATCAATCGCCGAAGCCAATGAAATGGGCACTTTTTTTGTTTTTTCTTTTAGTTTTAAAAAAAAGACAAAAACTTTTTAATTTTTTTAATAAGTTTTTGCTTTTTTTAAAAAGTATTTATAAATTAGTAAAAATTTTCAAAGAGAAAATGGTAACTATAAATTTTGAATAGAAATTGGAAAAGGAAACAAAATATAAAAAGGGTATTCAAAAGCATTTATACTTTTCCGGAGAGCTTTCTTGCGCAGAATTGAGTGAACTTATTAATAAGAGTGTACCCCTGACCAGCAGGGTTCTAAATAAAATGGTGGATGAAGGAGTTGTAGAAGAGCTGGGTCATGCGCTTTCGACAGGAGGCAGACGGCCTCAGATGTATGCCTTAAAACCAAATCTGCTGTATATGGTTTCTGTAGCAATGGATCAAATGATTACCCGTATTGCTATGCTGGACATGCGTAACAACTACGTGGGAAAAGTAAAAAGTATCGAATTAGTATTACATGATAATCCAGATGCACTGCACCAGCTTACTCAAAATTTAATTGCTTTTATAGATGCTTCGGGTATCCCTAAAGATAAGATTGTCGGTATCGGTATTGGTATGCCTGGCTTTGTTGATATAGAGAAAGGACTTAATTATTCTTTTTTAAAAGTACCAGAAGGAGAAAGCATCACCAGCACTATTGAATCTCTTTTAGGAATTCCGGTGTTAATTGATAATGACTCCAGCTTAATAGCACTGGCGGAGTTAAAGTTGGGTTCGGCCAGAAACAAACAAAATGTAATGGTGATTAATATCAGCTGGGGTATCGGACTGGGCATGATATTAAAAGGAACACTTTTTAATGGACACAATGGCTTTGCGGGAGAGTTCAGTCATATTCCAATTTTTACCAATAACAAAATGTGCAGTTGTGGTAAAACGGGATGCCTGGAAACGGAGGCTTCGCTCACTATTGTTGTTGAAAAAGCCATTGAGGGTTTAAAAAATGGAAGATTGTCGATGTTGAAAGACTTGTCGACTGATCATATGGAAGAAGCGTCGATAGCTATTTTGGATGCAGCAGCAAAAGGAGACAAGTTTGCTGTGGAACTGATCTCAAAAACAGCTTATAATATAGGAAGAGGGGTAGCGATACTGATTCATTTGCTAAATCCTGAATTAATTGTACTTAGTGGAAAAGGTTCTGTCGCTGGCAAAATATGGGAAACGCCTATTCAACAGGCTATTAATGAACATTGCATTCCTAAAATTTCCGACAATACAAAGATAGAAATTTCCCAATTGGGTTATGAAGCAGAACTTATAGGAGCCGCTGCTTTAGTGATGGAGCATTTTGATTCCACAGAAACTATAGATGCTAAATCGCATCAAAAACTATAATAAAATTAGAATAACCAATCTAAATATTTTTTTAACCAATTTAACCAATTATTATTATGAAAAAACTGTTACAACAGTTGCTGCTGGTTTGTCTAGTAGCCATGTATTATCAAGATGTTAGTGCACAAGAGAAAAAAGTGGTTTCAGGCATTGTTAAGGATTCCGATGGAGTTCCTGTAATGGCTGCAACCATTAAAGAAAAAGGAACTTCCAATGGGGTTGTTTCCGATGAGAATGGGGCTTTTAGAATAGCTGTTACTCCCAATGCTGTTTTAGTAATTAGTTCGATCGGACTAAAGAATATAGAAGTAAAGACCAACAATGGTGAAGCCGTAACGGTGCAAATGCAAACTTCAACAAACGAACTTGAAGGTGTAGTGGTAACTGCTCTGGGTGTATCCAAGAAAGCAAGAGCCTTAGGTTATGCCAGTTCTACCATTAAGGCAGATGCAATTGTAAAAACAGCTTCGCCGAATTTTGCTGCGGCACTGTATGGTAAAGCACCAGGTGTACGTATAGCAGCTACTCCAGGTGGGGCAACCAGTGCAGTAAATATCACCATTAGGGGTGTAAATTCCATTACAGGCAGAAGCCAGCCATTGATCGTTTTAGATGGTATTCCTATTCGTGATGGAGAAGTAAAAAATAATGATTATTGGAATGACCAACGTCTTCGTGGTAATGGCTTGTTAGACATTAACCCAGAAGATATTGATAATATTTCTATCTTAAAAGGAGCATCCGCAGCCGCTTTGTATGGTTCAGAGGCCGTAAATGGTGTTGTACTGATTACTACAAAAAGTGGAAAAGGTAAGAAAGGACTTGGGGTAGATTTTAGCTCAAGTTATAGTGTAGATGAGGTTGCCTTTTTGCCAAGGTATCAAAATGTAAGAGGACAAGGGTATTCCGTAAATTTTAATAATGCAGGACAAGATGCTGCCGGATTTATTTATTATGATACCGATAATGATGGTATAAAGGAAACAAGAGGACTCATAGGTACCAGTGTCAATTTTGGTCCAAAATTTGACGGCAAGCCTACTATGGCTTGGGATGGGATAATCAGACCCTATGAAGCTCAAAAAGGATTTGCCAATCTTTACCAGAAGGGTATAAATTCTAATGTGAATGTTGCTATTTCTCAAAGTTCTGAAAATAGTAATATGCGTTTTTCTTTGACTCGCCAAGACAATCAAGGGATTAGTTTAGGTGCTACAAATACCAAAAACATAGCTAATTTGAATTCTTCATTTAAAGTTGGAAAAAAATGGACCACTGATTTATTGATCAATTATGTGAATCAAAAAACCAATAATCGTCCGTATTCAAATGACAGGCTGATCAATAACTTTACAGGTATGATGGGAAGGTTCGATGACGGGACCTGGTATTTAAATAAATACAAAACAAGTTTAGGGTATCGATTTGTAACGGGAACGAATCAAAGTTTAACGCCTGAGGAGAATATTATACGTAATGGATTCAGAGGAGATGTAGCGGATTACGTTTGGAGATTAAAAGAAAATAATGAAGTGGAGTTAAGCGATCGTGTTATTGCCAGTATGACCCACAACTACCAAATAGTGGATAATTTGAAACTTCGTGGTAGGCTGGCTACAGATTTCACGTCTACAAGAACAGAAAGTGCCAACAGTACTGAAATTCCTTTGGTTTTTAATACCACAACAGGATCCTTTGGATTAAATTCTACGCAGTATTCGATATTGTATGGCGATATATTGCTTACTTATACTAAAAAGATTACTCCTGATCTGGAGTTAAGTGCTATGGGAGGCTATACTGCTTCTAAAGATAAAGGAATGAGTTTAAGCAGATCAACAAATGGAGGTTTGAGTGTTGAAAATTGGTTTGATTTGGCTGCCTCTAATAATAACCCAAATAGTAATTCAAGTAGAACTTCATTAATAAAGAGTGCTTTTTTGGGAACGTTAAATGCCAATTATAAAGGTTATTTCTTTTTGGAAGGTACAATTAGGAAAGATAAAATATCCGTTTTGAACCCAAATAATAATAGTTTTGTATATCCTTCCGTGAATTCAAGTTTGATACTATCCGATTTATTTACATTGCCAAGCGCTGTTAGTTATGCTAAAATTCGTGGTTCTTGGGGTATAGTTGGTAGTTACCCAGATATGTATAGAGCTAATGTCGCTTACAATCAAAATACTTTAGGTGTTCAAGGTGGGGGTAACCCGGTGCTATATACCAATACTAATTTTTCAAAGTATGGTAATGATTTGATTAAGCCTGAAACAAAAAATGAAATAGAGTTCGGTCTGGAAGCTAAATTCCTAAGTGGAAGACTTGGATTGGATTTTTCTTATTATAATGCACAAATCAGGGATCAGATATTGGATCTGACATTAGCCCCAACATCTGGAGCAAGCCAGATATTAGGTAATGTTGGAACATTGAGAAACAAAGGTATTGAGATTGGAATAACAGGAACTCCTGTTAAAACTGCTAATTTCACTTGGGAATCAACATTGAATTTAGCCAAAAATAAAAATGTTGTTGAAAAATTAGCCAATGGCTCAACTGAATTGTTGCATGCTGATTACGATGGAAATGCAGCACAATTGAGATCAACAGTAGGGCAACCAATGGGGGATTTTTATACGCACCCAATTGCTGTAAACAGCAATGGTGAAAAAATTGTGACTTCTGACGGTCTCTACAAATTGGATAACGACAAAATGACCAAAGTTGGGAATGCGATGCCAAAGGTTACAGGTGGTTTCATTAACTCCTTCACTTATAAAAACGTAACTTTAGATGTGGTAACAGACTTCCGTTTTGGTGGCTACGTAATGCCAACAGGTATTAATTGGATGATTAGCCGTGGTTTATTGGAAGAAAGTACAAAGTATATGGATAAAGCGAGTGGTGGATTAAGTTACTATTTAAATGGTGATCAAGGTGTACAAACAACAGCTGCTGCAGGACCAAATGGTGAAACCGTATACAATGACGGGATGCTGATGGATGCCGTAAATGAAGACGGAAGCAAAAATACAAATGTTATCTCGCAGGCCTATTACTATAATAACACCTATAACTGGGGAGGTCCCCAATACAGCTCTTCACGTTATGAGTTATATGTTCAAAAGAACTCTTATATAAAACTGAGAGAAGTTTCGTTATCTTATAATTTGCCATCTTCACTTGCTAAAAAAATGGGTGCTACACGATTGAGTATTTCCGCATTTGGTAGAAATCTTTTGTATTTCTACAGAACAATTAAAGACATGGATGCTGAGCAAACTACAGCAGGATCTAGATGGACACAAACGCTTACCAATTCCGGTACAAATCCTTCCACTCGCACTATGGGATTAATGTTAAGAGCTAGTTTTTAGGATTATTTAAATAAGCATAATTAAAAAAATCACATTATGAAAAAAATATTTTTTATTTTAACAATTGCAGCAGCGATGATTGTTGCCTCTTGCGAAAATTCGGACTTCGACGGGAGCTATTCGGACCCTTCTAAAGTTGCTGTTTCCACGGTGGAAAAGCAATTCACAGGTTTTTTAGTCTCTAATAGAGACTATGTTTTGCCTTCTTATTGGAATTATTTTGTTGTTTTGAGAACAACGCTTACTCATTATACCCAAGCTGTTGGGTGGGTTAATTCACCCAACCAGTATATTCCTGGTGCAGCAGGGGTGAGTGACAGGTGGGCTGATTATTATAAATTTTTGGCGCAATACAGAGAGCTGGAAAAGATCTATTCGTCGCTTAGTGCTGCTGAGCAGAGTGAGAGACGTATTTATATGATTACCGCCTCTATTTATTTGTATGACCACACCCAGAAAGTAATTGATTTACATGGTGATATTCCTTTCTTGGAGGCTGGGAAATTAAGTGCTAATAATGGAGATTACCAAAATTCGATGGCTAAATATGATACTGCCGAAGCGCTTTATACAAAGATGCTGGATGATTTAAAGAGTTTTTCGGATGAATTGAACACTATTGTTGTTAAAGATGGTATTAAAGCCGGTTTTAACACGCAGGATATTGTTAATAAAGGTAATTTAGGTCTTTGGAAAAAGTATTGTAATTCATTGCGATTAAGAATGCTTACCAGAGCATCGGGTGCAGCAACTTTTCAAGCCAGAGCAAATACTGAAATCGGAGCTATCTTAACTAATTCAGCCAATTACCCGGTAGTAACAAACAATGCCGATAATATTCAGATCAATGTATTTAATTTGGATTCTCCGTTGAATTCTAAAGGCTTTAGAGAAGGATTAGAATCTGAAGGGTGGAATGTAAATATAGCTGGTAAAGCAATGATTGACCACATGAATGTGAACAAAGATCCACGTTTAAAAGCAATATTTGAGCCAGGTGCAACTGCAGCCGGTGTTTATAAAGGTTTGGATCCAATGGCCCTTTCGGCTGATCAGACGACACTTATAGCTGGTGGAACAATTGCCATCTATAACAGATCTACCTTAAGTAGAAACCAATTTTTCCCGGGTGTATTGATAAATGCTGCGGACGTTAGTTTTTTAATTTCTGAGTATTATTTGAAATCTGGAAATAACGGTGCTGCCAAAGCGGCGTATGAAACTGGAATTAAACAATCGACAGAATACTATGCTAAATTGCGTACTTCAAGCAACGACAATACTGCAGGAGCTTATACTGTTCCTAGTGATCTGCAAATTCAAGCCTATATAAGCGGGATTAATGTAAACTGGGATTTGGCAATTACGAACGCTGATAAATTGAAATTAATTGCTAACCAAAAATGGATTCATTACAGTTTGGTGGAACCGGTTGAAAGCTGGTCAGAAATCAGAAGGCTTAATTTACCGCAATTAAGCTTCCAAACGGATACTAATCCACAAAGCCAGCCTCCTGTTCGTTGGAATTACCCAACAAGCGAATCCGTTTACAATACGGTGAATTATAATACTGTTAAAAGTAAAGATAATTTAACCACAAAACTTTTTTGGGATGTAAATTAACTTAGATTATAATTAAGATGAAATGAGTCGGGTATACCAATTACCCGACTTATTTTTATCACAGGATGCTATTGATTTTTGGATAAACAAGAAAGTGTCAGGAGTTCTTAGTTAAACTATGGGTTTGGGATTATTGTTTGTAATTCTTTTCTTTTCGCAACAGACAAAATTATTTTTTGCTGTCTGCTGAAAAAAATGGCTTTAGATGCAACACCCTTTATAGAAAATCGACTCTAAGTGACTAATTACCTGTAAATACTTTTAAGACAGCACCGGCAGTTAGTTCTATAAATTAAATTTGGCAGAAGCAATAGGGATGTTTGGGCGGTTGATTGTTAGTTATTCCGACCCTACAGAACTTGGGAAGAGAAGGATCCATTTGTTTGTCAATCGCAAACCTTCTCTGTCCCTGCCAAAAGTACTTTCGGATGTACAGGCATTGTCATACAAACGAACAAATTGAAAAATGCCTTGTAAAAAGGTAGTAGCATCAAATCATAGTAGTTTTACATTTATAAAAAAAGAAATCTGTTCCTAAATTAAATACGCAGTCATAATGAAATCTAAAAAAGGCTTTTATTGGTTTATTCTCATTTGTTTAGCAAATCTGCCCTTGGGAATTTACGCCCAAAACAAATCGGTACTAAACAGTGGCTGGCAATTTCGTCAGGTAGGAACTGCAAAATGGAATGCCGCTACCGTACCGGGAGAAGTACATACCGATTTGTTGAACAATAAATTGATACCGGATCCATTTTACCGTGACAATGAGAAAAAACTGCAATGGATTGAAAAAAAAAATTGGGAATATAAAACTTCTTTTTCGGTGAATCCTTCAATCCTAAAACAAAAACAGGTAGAATTGGTTTTTGACGGTCTGGATACTTACGCCGATGTATATCTGAATAATCAATTGGTTTTGAAAGCCGATAATATGTTTCGTCAATGGCGTGTAGCCGTTAAAAAATATTTGCGACCCGGACAAAATAAATTGACAGTTGTATTTCAATCTGCCCAAAACAAGGTTGATTCACTTGCCAAACAGGATTTACCGTTTGTAATTCCGGATAATCCCCGTGTCTATGTGCGTAAGGCGCAATATCATTTTGGATGGGATTGGGGACCTAAATTTACGACTTGCGGCATTTGGAAAGCAGTACGATTAGAGTCCTATGATAAAAAAGCTCCCGAAAAAGTCTATAGCCCAACCCGTAAAATAGAATTAGTACAACAGCCGGATAGCCTTGGTAAATCATTTTATTTTAAAATTGATGGCAAGCCTGTCTATATGAAAGGCGCGAATTATATTCCATCAGATGCATTTCTTTCCCGTGTTACGAAGAAAGAATATGAAAAAATCATAAAAATGGCTAAAGATGCCAATATGAATATGCTGCGGGTTTGGGGTGGAGGGATTTATGAAGACGACTATTTTTATGATTTGTGCGACAAATATGGAATCAATGTTTGGCAGGATTTTATGTTTGCCGGAACGATGGTGCCCGGAGATAAAGCTTTTTTTGACAATGTTAAAGAAGAAGTCAAATACCAAGTAAAGCGTTTGCGGCATCACCCCAGTATCGTTCTGTGGTGTGGTAATAATGAAAGTGATGAAGCCTTTAAAAATTGGGGATGGCAAAAGTCGATGAATATGTCCAAACAGGACTCCACCCGTTTATGGAAGGATTACGTTCGGCTATTCCAGGACAGTATCCCTAAATGGGTAAAGGAAACGGATCAGAGCCGGCCTTATATCAGCAGTTCGCCCTTGTTCGGTTGGGGCAGGAAAAAAAGCATTACTGAAGGAGACAGCCATTATTGGGGAACCTGGTGGGGATTGGAAGATATTGAAAAAGTAAAAGATAAAACAGGCCGATTTGTCAGTGAATACGGAATGCAGGCGATGCCTAATTACACAACGATAGAAAAAATGAGTTTGCCTGAAGACCGGTATTTGTTTTCAGGGGTGTTAAAAGGGCATCAGAAGGCTGGCAATGGGTTTGGAAAATTAAATTCCTATTTAAATAGGTACTTCATTGATTCCACTAAAATAAAAAAAATGAGGGTTGAGGATTATACCTATCTGACCCAATGTCTGCAATATTATTCTCTTAAAAATATTATTGGGATTCACCGTTCTAAGGCGCCGTACAATATGGGAACTTTAGTTTGGCAATTGAACGACTGCTGGCCAGCGGTGAGCTGGAGTGTCACGGATTATTACAATCGACAACCCAAGGCGGCCTGGTATGCCGTAAAAGAAGCCTATCGCGATGATGTTATAGCCCAAATAGACCTTACGCATCCCAAAGATTTGGTATTGGAAGATCCTGAAATCAGCTGGAAAATAAAAGGGAATGAAATTACACTTAAAGCAATGAAATCTGCTAAATATGTCTATGTGAAAATCAAAGGATACAAGGGAAAGTTAAGTGATAATTACATCGATTTGTCTGCAGGGGAAGAAAAAAGAATTTCGTTCGAGGGTAAAATGATGCAACCTGTCGTTACTGTTATGTCACTGTATGATGTGCTTCATAGATATCAATAGTCCTTATTCGCCTTTTTCTCATGGAAATAAGTAAATTTAACTCAGCATAAAATAAAACCAATGTTTATAAAATTTTACAAAACACAATTAATAGGAATTACATTAATCAGTTTATTATTTGTCCTTCCTTTATTTTCACAGGAAAAAAACAAAAAGAAACCGTATTTGGACTGCACCCAATATGTAAATCCTTTGATAGGCTCTGCGGGACATGGCCATGTTTTTGTGGGTGCTAATGTCCCTTTTGGGGCAGTACAGTTGGGCCCTGCCAATATTTTTGAAGGCTGGGATTGGTGTAGTGCCTATAATTATGCCAGTACTACGATCTTGGGATTTACCCATACCCATTTGAGCGGAACAGGTATAGGAGATTTAAATGATATTCTTTTGTTGCCCGTAACAGGAAAGGTTCCGCTTAAAAAAATAACAAAAGAGGATATGCAAAATGGTTACGGTTCTCTTTTTTCTCATAAAAATGAAATCAGTAAACCGGGCTATTATAGTGTAGTGCTCGATCGCTATAAAGTGAAAGCGGAATTAACGGCAACCGAAAGAGTGGGTTTTCATAAATATACTTTTAATTCAACAGCTGATTCCCATATTTTATTAGATTTGGCCGATGGTGTCGGATGGGATAAACCAATGGAAACATTCATAAAAAAAACGGGTAAGAATACTATTGTTGGTTACCGTAATTCAAAAGGGTGGGCCAACGATCAACGGCTGTATTTTGCAATGGAATTCTCGGAGCCTATTGTAAATATTAACCTATATGACAGCATAGCAGCTGTAAAAGGAGATCAGGGGCAAGGGGTTCGCATGAAAGCGGTGATGGATTTTAAATCGAAAAAAGGAACTGTTATTCTCGTAAAAGTGGGTCTTTCTCCTGTAAGCTATCAGAATGCCGCCGCAAATATAAAAGCGGAGGTTCCAAATTGGGATTTTGCTAAAACGGTGCAACAAGCCGATTCGAAATGGAATAAAGAATTAAATAAAATTCAGATTAAGGGCGATGAAAAAACAATGAAGGTTTTTTACACTGCATTGTATCATACGATGTTTGCTCCTTCTATTTTTAATGATGCCAATGGCGATTACAGAGGAACAGATAAAAAGGTATATGAAAAGGCTAATTTCACGAACTATACTACTTTTTCGCTTTGGGATACCTACCGTGCTTTGCATCCTTTGTACACCATTACGCAACCAGATCGGATTAATGATATTGTTAAATCATTTCTGGCGATCTATCAGCAACAAAGTAGGTTACCGGTTTGGCACCTGATGGGCAATGAGACAAATACTATGAATGGAAATCATTCGATTGCAGTTATTGTAGATGCCTATCTAAAGGGCTACCGGGATTACGATACCGCCCTTGCGTATGAAGCCATAAAAAAAACAGCTATGCAAACCCGTGACGGAATGGATTATGTTCAAAAACTGCAATACATTCCTGCCGATACCATGTTAGAAACTGTTGGAAATGCTTTGGAATACGCCATTGATGATTGGTGTGTGGCCCAAATGGCAAAAGCGATGAACAAAACTGAGGATTATGCTTATTTTTCAAAAAGGGCTAATTTGTACCAACTTTATTTTGATAAAGAAACAACCTTCATGAGAGGTAAATTATCCAATGGAAATTGGAGAACTCCTTTTAATCCGCTGTCATCTGCGCATCGTAAAGACGATTACGTAGAAGGAAACGCCTGGCAATACACCTGGCTGGTACCGCAGGATCCTCATGGCTTAATTAATTTGTTTGGAAGTGAAGATAAGTTTTTAGCCAAGCTGGACGCCCTGTTCTTACTGACAGACAAAGTGGAAGGCGAGGAAGCTTCTCCGGATATCAGTGGTTTGATCGGGCAATATGCGCAAGGGAACGAACCCAATCACCATATTCCCTATTTGTACGCCTATGCTGGACAACCTTGGAAAACAGCAAAGTTGATTCGGGAAATTGATGATAAATTCTATTCCGTCAAACCGGATGGATTATGCGGTAACGAAGATTTAGGACAAATGTCGGCTTGGTATGTTTTCTCAGCCATGGGTTTTTATTCTGTTAATCCAGCCAATGGAATTTATATTTTGGGAAGTCCATTGGTACACAGTGCAACCGTAACTTACAAAGAAGGGGTTTCATTTTCATTGATAGCAATAGCTAACAGCCGTACCAATATATACATTCAAAAAGCAGAATACAATGGGAAACCGTATACAAAATCCTATATCACTCACGATATGATCGTAAAAGGAGGGACGCTAAAATTGTATATGGGCAGTACACCTTCGGCAACTTGGGGCGTGAAAAAAGTAGACAGGCCTTTGTAGCTTTAAAAAATCAGCGCTTAGAATTTAAAAATTGGAATAAAATTACGTTCAACATTTGATAAGGTATGAGAAAAATAATAATTATTTGTGGTTTGTTTTTTGTTTTTGTTACTGGGGATGCACAGACCAAAGCTTTAGATCCGGAGGAATATGTAAACCCTTTGATCGGAACCCAGTCCTCTCCCAATCTTTCTAATGGGAATACCTATCCCGCAATTTGCAGGCCCTGGGGAATGAATTTTTGGACACCACAAACCGGTAAAATGGGAGATGGATGGGCCTATACTTATACTGCGGATAAAATTCGGGGGTTTAAACAAACACACCAGCCTTCGCCTTGGATGAACGATTATGGACAGTTCTCCATTATGCCTGTGACGGGTAAATTGGCATTTGTCGAAGAGGAAAGAGCGAGTTGGTTTAGTCATAAAGCCGAAATTGTAAAGCCTTATTATTATAGCGTTTATCTTGCCGATTACGACGTAACTGCAGCAATGACAGCAACGGAAAGAGCAGCCCATTTTCAATTTACCTTTCCGGAAAATGAACAGTCTTCAATCGTAATCGATGCTTTTGATAAAGGTTCCTATATTAAAATAATTCCTTCCGAAAATAAAATCATTGGATACACGACCCGTAATAGTGGTGGTGTGCCGAATAATTTTAAGAATTATTTTGTTTTAGTATTCGACAAGGCCTTTTCTTTTAATTATACCTGGCATGACAAAATTTTAGAAAAAAATAAGTTAGAATTAATAGACGATCATGTAGGTGCGGTAGTTGGTTTTAAAACCCAAAAAGGAGAAAAGATAAATGTTAGAGTTGCGTCTTCATTTATTAGTTTAGAACAAGCCGAGTTGAATTTAACAACTGAATTGGGTAACGCCTCTTTTGAGGAAACAGTGGCAGCATCTAAAAAAGAGTGGAACAAAGTTTTGGGGAAAGTGACGGTGGAAGGAGGAAGTGACGAACAATTCAAAACTTTTTATTCTTGTTTATACCGTACCGCCTGTTTTCCGCAAAAGCAATATGAAATAGATTCGAAAGGGAAAATTGTTCACTACAGCCCCTATAACGGCAAAGTATTGCCAGGTTATATGTACGCCGGCACCGGTTTCTGGGATACTTTTCGCGCCTTATACCCCTTACTTAATTTAGTTTATCCCTCTATAAATAAAGAAATGCAGGAAGGGTTGATTAATGATTATAAAGAAGGAGGCTTTTTGCCGGAATGGTCCAGTCCAGGATTTAGAAATGTGATGGTGGGGAATAATTCGGCAGCTGTTGTTTCGGATGCGTATATGAAAGGGTTACGTGGCTATGACATCAACACCTTGTATGAAGCTTTAGTACACGGAGCCAACAATGAAGGACCGATGGATGCAGTGGGAAGAAAAGGAGCAGGGTTCTACAATACATTGGGTTATGTGCCTTATGATGTAAAGATTAATGAAAATGTGGCAAGAACCTTAGAATATGCTTACGATGATTTTGCTATTTGGAAATTGGCGAAAGCCTTAAATCGTCCCAAAGCAGAAATTAATTTGTTTGAAAAGCGAATGATGAATTATAAAAACGTTTTTAATCCATCTCTCAAGTTGATGAGCGGAAGAAATAAAGACGGAAGTTTTCCTGCTGATTTCAATCCATTCAAATGGGGAGATGCTTTTACCGAAGGGAACAGCTGGCATTACAGCTGGAGTGTTTTTCATGATGTGAAAGGCCTGATTGATTTAATGGGTGGTGAAAAAACGTTTACTGCTAAGCTGGACGCCGTTTTTACGATGCCGCCGGTTTTTGATGACAGTTATTATGGTTCTGTTATTCATGAAATTCGTGAAATGCAAATTATGAATATGGGACAATATGCACACGGCAATCAGCCGATACAACACATGATTTATTTATACAATTATGCTGGTCAGCCTTGGAAAACGCAATATTGGGCGAGAGAAGTAATGAATCGTTTGTATAAACCAACGGCAGACGGTTATTGTGGTGATGAAGATAATGGCCAGACCTCCGCATGGTATATTTTTTCTGCGATGGGCTTTTATCCTGTTTGTCCTGCCACAGAGGAATACGTACTTGGAGCTCCATTATTCAAAAAAACAACGTTAACATTAGAAAATGGCAAGCAGTTAATTATAAATGCACCAAATAATTCAGAAAGTAATAAATATGTTCAGGAGCTACAATGGAATAATGCAACCTACACAAAGAATTTTATCAATCATTTTGATGTATTGAATGGTGCGGAGTTGAATTTTGACATGAGTGGCACACCTAACTTACAAAGAGGAACTGCAGCGAGTAGTTACCCATATTCTTATTCAACTTCAAAATAATACGATGCAGACACGTAGAAAATTTATAAAAAACACAGGAATTTTATCCGCAGGATTGTTGGCACTTCAATCGGAAGTTTTTGCTTCTCAATCTGAAAATTTTAATTTTCCAATAAAGGATTTCATTAGTAAACGTCCTCCCTTGGCAGATAGAAAATTTACCAGTCAAGCCGTAGAAGCAGCTATTGTCCGCATCAAGAAACAAATAGCAAATCCGGAATTGGCTTGGTTGTTCGAAAACTGCTTTCCCAATACACTGGACACCACGGTCGATTTTGAAATCATTGACGGAAAACCGGATACGTATGTAATCACCGGCGATATCGATGCGATGTGGCTGCGGGACAGTACTGCTCAAATTTGGCCTTATCTTCCTTTTGTAAAAGAAGATGCTAAACTTGGTGAGTTGGTAAAAGGAGTAATCAACCGCCAAACGAAATGTATTCTGCTCGATCCCTATGCCAATGCTTTTTATAAAGATTTTACCAAAGAAAGCGAATGGAAGAATGATTTGACCAAAATGAAACCCGGAATTCATGAGCGTAAATGGGAGATAGACAGTTTGTGCTATCCGATCAGACTGGCACATGGGTATTGGAAACAAACAGGCGATACCAGCTTATTTGATAAAAAATGGAAAGAAGCCATGCTTTTAGTAGTGCAAACGTTCAAAGAACAGCAACGGCTGCATGATAAAGGGCCTTACAGTTTTCAGCGTGAAACTGCCTGGGCTACCGATGGCGTTCCCCTAAGTGGTTACGGTTATCCGGTAAAGCCTTGTGGGCTGATCGTTTCTACCTTTAGACCAAGTGATGACAGTACTTTGTTTGGGTATTTAATTCCAAGTAATATGTTTGCTATTGAAGTACTCGGTTATTTAGCGGAGATTTTCTCTTTACCGGAAATGAAGGATCCTGATTTGGTCTCTAAAGTAAAAGAATTGCAGGGACAGGTTCAGAAAGGATTAAAAGAAAACGGGATAATCAATCATCCAAAATTTGGAAAAATTATCGCTTTTGAAGTGAATGGATATGGAAGTTTTCACATGATGGATGATGCCAATGTGCCTTCCTTATTATCATTACCTTATTTAGGCGCCATTCAGCCTAATAATCCTTTATATCTCAATACCCGAAAAGTAGTACTTTCAGAAAACAATCCCTTTTTCTATAAAGGGAAAGCCGGTGAAGGTGTTGGCGGTCCTCATACTGGTGCCGATACCATATGGCCAATGAGTATAATTCTAAGAGCGATTACCAGTGTGGATGAAAAGGAAATCCGAATGTGCATTAGCAATTTGATCAAAACAAATGCGGACACGGGGTTTATGCACGAGTCCTTTCATAAGGATGATGTAACCCGTTTTACCCGTAAATGGTTTGCCTGGGCCAATACGCTTTTTGGAGAGTTGATTGTCAACGTAAGCAATAAACATCCCCATATTCTTAGTGATAAAAATATTTGATTCGGTACTGTAACTAAAAAATAGAAATGAAACTCCCACTAAAAAAGTATTGTAACAGGAATCAAAGTGACCTGTTTGAAAAGAATAGCAAATCTGTTTTTCTTTTTCAACTTTTTTTTGTTTTTATGCTGATTGTAACGCATTCCGTAACGGCACAAAAAAAATTAAAATTAGTGTGGCGGGAGGAGTTTAATTATGAGGGCTTGCCTGATTCCTCAAAATGGGGTTATGAAGCAGGCCACATCCGTAATATGGAACAGCAATATTACACTCCTGCCAGAAAAGAGAATGTGTTGGTAAAAGGAGGTGTGCTAACCATTACAGGAAGGAAAGAAAATTATCCAAATGAATTTTTCGAAAAAGGAAGTGATGATTGGAGATATAAAGATTCAATTGCTAAATATACGGCTGCTTCTATCAATACTTTAGGTAAAGTAGGCTGGAAATATGGAAGAATCGAAGTCAGGGCTAAACTACCGCGTGGAGGTGGCATCTGGCCTGCCATCTGGATGATGGGGACTAACAGAACAGCAATAGGGTGGCCCAAATGTGGGGAGATTGATATCATGGAGTTTATCGGGAACCATCCGGAAGCTATTTACGGAACCATTCATTATCCGGATCCCATTTCAAAAGAAAATAAATCCAACGGAAATAGGACAGAGCGAAAACCCAACGATACTGATTTTCATGTATATGCTATAGAGTGGAATGAGCAGACGATCGATGTCTATTTGGACAAAAAGAAATACCACAGTTTTGCAATAGATGCAGCGGGTTCAGGACCTGATAATCCGTTTCACAAACCCTTTTATTTGCTTATAAACCTGGCAATGGGAGCCAATTGGCCCGGACCGATTGATGATAGTGTACTGCCGCAACAATTTATAATTGACTACGTAAGGGTTTACCAGAAATAAGAAACCAATTTTAATTCATAACATAATAAAAAAAGAAAATGAAAAAAATCGTATTGCTATTATTGTTTTTGACTGGCATTTTATCTCATGCGCAACAAACGGAAAACATCATTATCATAACAACGGACGGGTTGAGATGGCATGAATTATTTGAAGGGATGGATCCAGCCATTGCCAATAACCGAAAATTTAACCAGGGGGACAGCACCTATCTTTTTAAAAAATATTGGAACGAGGACACTCAGGTGCGCAGGGAAAAATTGATGCCTTTTATATGGTCTGTTTTTGCTTCAAAAGGGCAATTGTACGGGAACAGAAATTATGGAAATAAGGTCAATAATGCCAACCCACACTGGTTCAGCTATCCGGGGTACAGCGAAATAATGACCGGTTATGCTGATCCGGCAATCAATTCGAATGACTATAAGGCCAATCCTCATGTTACGGTGTTGGAATTTTTAAATCAGCAACCAAAGCTAAAAGGGAAAATAGCCGCTTTTGGGGCATGGGAAGCATTTGACAGAATTCTTAACGAAAAAAGAAGCAGTATTCCGGTAGCTTCAGCCTTTGATAAAGTAGGAGGGAATAATCCCTCTGCACAACAGCAATTTATTAACGGCATGATGGCAGATTCATATAAGCCGTGGCACACGGATGAGTGTTTTGATGTCTTCACGCACTACGAAGCTTTGGAGGAATTAAAAACCAAGAAACCAAGCGTATTGTATATCGCCTACGGAGAAACAGATGAATGGGCACATGCGGGACAGTATCGATCCTATTTAGACGCTGCCCATCAGGTTGATGCCTGGATAAAGCAACTATGGGATTTTGTGCAAAACGATCCTCACTATAAAAATAAAACAGCCATCGTTTTCACCACTGACCACGGTCGTGGGGATACGATAAAAACAGAATGGACCAGTCATGGCAGTTCCATTCAGAATGCTTCCGAAATTTGGTTTGCCGCAATGGGACCAACAATTGATGCAAGAGGAGAAATGAAAAACAAAACGCAATTATTTCAAGAACAATTTGCCCAGACCATTGCCAAATTATTGGGATATACTTTTAAGGCCGAGCATCCGATAGCCAAAGAGATAACGGAAGTACTGAAATAATGGATAACACCTTTACAGCTTTTAAAATAAAAAATAACGTATGAATTCGATAACAAAAAATAGATTTCTGTCGCTTAAAAATTATATTTTACTCTTCGTTTTACTGGCTTCAGTAGTAATGAAGGCACAACAACTTCCTCCGATTATTCCCAAGCCGGTTGATATAAAAATGTTGCAGGGTAATTTTACGATTGACGGCACTACTGGTATTTACTACAAAGCCACACACCAGGAGCTAAAAGCAACCGCTGATTTCCTGGCATCCTATGTTAAAAATATTTCTGGTTTTTCGTTGGCGATAAATAAACCGGCCAAGAAAAAGATTCAATTTATAATCGAAAAGGGTGTTCCCGAAGAGGGATATTTGCTGGACGTGTCCCGTGCTGCCATTGTTATCAAAGCGAGTGATTCTAAAGGAATTTTTTATGGGATGCAATCGTTAATTCAAACGATGCCTTTTGTACGTACCAATGCTGCTTTAGTGATTCCCGCCATGGCAGTAAAAGATTATCCGCGTTTTCAATGGCGCGGGATGATGCTGGATGTAAGCCGTCATTTTTTTTCTCCCGAATTGGTTAAAGAATTTATCGATTTGCTGGCAGCTTATAAAATGAATGTTTTTCACTGGCATTTGGTGGATGGTGCAGGCTGGCGTCTGGAAATAAAAAAATATCCTAAATTGACCCAACAGGCCGCCTGGCGCGTTGATGATTGGGGTAAATCCTGGAATTGGGCTGAAGTGGAATTTAATGCCGACCGCAACAAAGCAACCTATGGAGGCTATTATACACAGCAACAGGCTAAAGAGATTGTGGCTTACGCCAAGGCCAGGAATATAACCGTGGTTCCAGAGATAGAAATGCCAGGCCATTCAGAAGCTGCGATGGCTGCTTATCCTGAATTGTCGTGTAATCCTAAAAAACATTTCGGACAATCAGGAAATTTTTATGCCAGTAAAGTAGAAAGCAACTTCTGTGCGGGCAATGAGCAATCTTTTGCCTTTTTGCAGGATGTACTCACAGAAGTAATGACTATTTTTCCTTCTGTCTACATTCATGTTGGTGGCGACGAGGTTGACAAGACCAGTTGGAAGCTGTGTGCTAAATGCCAGGCAAGAATGAAAACAGAGCAGCTGAAAGATGAAAACGAATTGCAGAGTTATTTCATGCAAAGAATAGAAAAGTTTTTGGTCTCCAAGAACAGAAAAATGATTGGTTGGGACGAAATACTTGAAGGTGGATTGGCACCGGAAGCTACCGTTATGAGTTGGCGAGGCGAGGCTGGCGGTATTCAGGCAGCCAAAATGGGGCATGATGTCATCATGACACCGGGATCACCGTGCTATTTTGACCATTATCAGGGGGATCCTGAAACGGAACCATTGGCAATTGGCGGTTTTAACACCTTGAAAAAAGTATATCATTACGAACCGATCCCCAAAGAATTGACTGCCGAAGAAGCAAAACGGGTATTGGGTTCCCAAGCCAATTTATGGACGGAATATATTCCTACCTACGAACAGGTAGAGTATATGATTCTTCCCCGCATGCCCGCATTGGCAGAAGTATTGTGGTCTGTAAAGGAACAACGCGACTGGCAAAATTTTACCGAACGTTTGCAACCCCACCTGGTTGGTTTTGAACAGAAGGGATTGCATTATTCAAAATGTAACTTCAAGGTGGATATTAAACCTATTGTAGCAAACGACAAACTATCCATTGCTCTTGAAACAGAGAATACCGATGCGGTTATCTATTATACTACCGATGGAAGTGTGCCTTCAATCGGAAGTATTAAATATGAAAAGCCTTTTGATGTGCATACTTCTATGACCGTGAAAGCCATTATGGCACTGCATAACAAAGTGATGAGCGCCAAACCAGTGGAGCAATCCTTTACTTTTAATAAGGTTACCGGAAAAGCAGTGCAGTATGCCAATGCTTTTAGTCGCTACTATCCTGCCAATGGAGCCAATACCCTGACGGATGGCTTTAGGGGGACAAAGGATATCGGTAAGGAATGGCACGGATTTAGTGGAAATGACATGGTTGCTACCATTGATTTGGGAGATACTAAGGCCGCTATTAGCAGTATTACGTTGGGTTGTATCCAGAATTGGGGACAATGGGTATTCCTGCCACAGTGGGTGAAGTTTGAAGTGTCTGAAGACGGAATTAATTTCAAGGAAGTAAAAACGATAACCAATTCGATTCCTGCTGCAGGAAGAGATACACAGATAAAAGATTTTACAGCCAAATTCGCAGAGCAAAAAGTGAAAGCGCTTCGTATAACTGCCAAAAATCTTGGACAATGTCCAGCGGGTCATCCAGGGGAGAATCAATCTTCCTGGCTGTTTGTTGATGAAATTATGGTGGAGTAAGAAAATTTTATGTTAAAAAGGAACAGGATAATATAAATAGATAATATGGCAAATAATCGTAGAAATTTTATAAAAACAGCCGCCATTGCTTCCGCAGCTGTGGCATTAAATGCGTTCCGGGGAAAATCGGAAGAGCCAACGCCTTTTTTAGCCAAAAAAGGAAAGAAACCCATTGTACTTTCTACATGGAATTTTGGTATTAAGGCAAATGAAGCCGCCTGGGAAATATTAAAGAATAATGGACGTGCGCTGGATGCTGTGGAAGCCGGGGTAAGAGTTCCTGAGGGTGACCCCACAGAACGAAGTGTGGGGTATGGCGGAAGACCAGATAGGGACGGACGGGTAACTCTTGATGCCTGTATTATGGATGAGTACGCCAATATCGGTTCGGTGGCTTGTTTGGAATATATTAAACACCCTATTTCAGTGGCGCGTGCCGTGATGGAAAAAACACCTCACGTAATGTTAGTAGGTGATGGTGCTTTGCAGTTTGCGGTATCACAAGGTTTTGAAAAAGAGAATTTACTGACCGAAGAATCCGAAAAGGAATGGAAAGAATGGTTGAAAACCAGTCAATATAAACCTACGGCTAATATTGAAAATCATGATACCATTGGAATGATAGCTTTGGATGCAAACGGAAATCTTTCGGGTGCGTGTACAACCAGCGGGATGGCTTTCAAAATGCACGGACGAGTAGGTGATTCCCCTATTATTGGGGCAGGATTATATGTTGATAACGAAATTGGAGCGGCCACAGCAACCGGTCACGGAGAAGAAGTGATTCGCATTGCCGGGTGCCATCTGGTAGTAGAGTTGATGCGTCAGGGAAAATCGCCACAAAGTGCCTGTGAGGAAGCAGTTACCAGAATTGTGCGATTGACCAGAAACAGAAATAAAAACTTAAAAGATATTCAGGTTGGTTTTATTGCCTTGAATAAAAACGGGGAATATGGTTCCTACTGTATTCAGAGCGGCTTTAATTATGCCGTTCATGATGATACAGGAAATAAGCTAATTAATCCGGACTATTTTATAAAATAAATGAGAGTAGAAGAATTAGAAATAGCCTGTTTTACTATTGAATCGGCCCTTATTGCACAACAAAATGGTGCTGACAGAGTTGAATTATGTCTCGATATGAATGTAGGAGGTATAACGCCAAGTCTCGAAACGGTCACTGCTGTCCGGGCTGCATTATCCATCGATTTGTATGTAATGATCAGGCCTCGGGCAGGAGATTTTGTGTATACTGATGACGAGTTGGAGCAAATGAAAATTCAGATTGAACAGTTCAAGAAGCTAAAAGTCGATGGTTTTGTCTTTGGAATTTTAAAACAGGATGGAAATGTTGCTATAGAACAAAACAGCGAATTAGTGATTTTGGCACATCCTCTTCCTTGCACGTTTCACCGTGCTTTTGATGTCGTAAAAAATGCATTCGATGCGCTTGAATCCGTAATAGGATGCGGTTTCAAAACGATATTAACTTCTGGACAGAAAAAAAATGTAGTCGAAGGTATGGAGCTTTTGTCCGACTTGGTTGAAAAAGCAAACGATCGCATTACTATTATGCCAGGTGGCGGTTTGCGCTCGACAAACATTACGTTGTTGAAAGAAAAAACAAAGGCTAATTGGTACCATTCTTCTGCAATTACTGATTCGGGTGAAATTGCCGATGGAAAGGAAGTTAAAGCGTTAAAAGCGGCTTTGTTATAATTGTAGAAATGTACTCTTGAGATACTATTTTAAGATCAGAAATGAGGCTGTCAAAAAAGTAATTTTCTGTCCGCCTCATTACATTAATCTTAAAGGATATTATTTCTTGCTCACTTGTAATACAAAGATTGAACCATTTTTATGTCATATTATTCATTTAAAAAGCTTAATTGCTTGCTGACAATCGTCCCGTTAAATACCTGATACGACCTTTTACAAATTTTAAATGCTAGTTTTTATTTGATTTTCATTCCAAATAGCAACCTTGTGATTTTGTAAGGTTTCACTAAAAACACATAAACGCCGAGTGATAGTGTAAAGGAAACAAATGTCAAAAATATATATTTACTAAAAATGTCATCCCGCAATTGTATTATATAATAAGCAATAATTACTATAAACGTTTGATGTAGGATATAAAAAGGATAAATGGCTTCATTAGCAAATTGTAAAAATTTGTTGTTAAAGTTCAGGTATTTCTTAGCATAGCCTAAAAACGTAATTACCCAAAGCCAGGCACTTACTACGATCAAAGCATAAAAGAAGAGGTTGGGCATATTCATACCCCAATCGGGTTCGATATTGTTCCAACGAAAGTAGTTAATGAGAATGGTGCTAAAAAAGGCAACTTTTAAGTTTTTTTTGCGATTATTTTCCAAATGCGTCCAAAAAACAGGATTAACTCCAATAAAATAACCAAATATAAAATAAGAAAAGTATCGTGCAAAGCCTGCCCAATCATCAACAAAAGCATGTGTCTCATTTGGAAACCAAAAATACAGGAAGCTTGCTATATAGAGAATGATGGCAAATCCATACATGCCGAGAAATCTTTCAGAAAAAAGGGCTGCCCAGTTTATGATACCTTTTCCTTTTTCCGACTTCAAAAATAGGAATATAGGAAGAGCAATTATTGAATAAACAAATAAATAGGCTATAAACCACAGATGATGCCAACTCAAATTACCATTAGGATAAACACCAGTTGTAAAAATGGAAGGATAAAAGTCAATGTAAGAGGAGTATTTTGCACCCTTGAAAATCCTTTCGAAATAAACCTGAGGCGGAACAATGACTAACATGCCAAAAACTAATGGCACCAATAATCTTTTTGTTCTTTGCCAAATGTAATGTCTTACCGATAGCTGATTAAGCACAAAAACAGTTCCTACACCTGAAATAAAAAATAATAATGGCATTCGCCAGCGCGATAAAAAATAGTTACATTCTAATACCAAATTACTTGTTTCGCTGTTTTTTAGATGCCAATCCCATTCTGCAATAAATGGCATGGCACAATGAAACAAGTGTAAAAGCAATATGGCCATAACTCTAAGCCAATCTAAGTCGTATCGTCTCTCTTTCATAATTTTATTTTTTGTTCTTTTTTTATTCTTTTACATTTTTTCTATTTTATTAAATGGAAACAAATGAGCGAATTAAAATTTGATATAACAAAAGTAACCTTGTGTTTCATTACTAAAAAGACAATGAAACGTCAAATACGGACAATGGATATATTGCTAATCTTGGTCTGGCTGTTTCTAAGGCAATCTACTTGTCCTGATTGCTATTAAAAGATGGTTATGATAGGATTTCTTTTTTATTCGCCTGTCAATAAATTAATTTTTTAAATAAATGGTTAATAATCCAGAATTTACCATTGAATATATTGCTTCTCGATGTGGGTTTAAAACGGCCAGACAACTTCAAAGAATTTTAAAAAAAATAAAAAAAAACTTATAGTATTGAATCTTTAGTTTTTAGTTACTTTTTTCTTTCAGTATATTATTAAAAAATAATGTGCAAAAAAATAAATGGACGGATATCCTTTTTATATTGATAGTCCTCAAGATTAAAAGGATTTCGAAGTCCGTTGAAGCGTACTTTTTGTTTTAAGAATAGGTTTTCTGTACAGGAGCTAATACGTAGTATTGGAACATAATTAAGGGATGAGTTTACATTTTTTTAGTGCCCAAATATTTAGAAGTATAGAATTGACTCTGCTAGACAAATGTCTAAAAATAAATAAGTTGGATTTCTTTCAAATACTGCTTCTATTAAGAAGGGTATGTGAACTATGATAAAAGAAATCGATGTAAAAGAGGAATGGATTTAGTATTATAACCGTACATAAGTAAATTGTACCAAATATAGCAGGTGTGCGAAAATTATTGGTGCATTTTTTAAAGAACAAGCCATCTCAATTATAAGACATAAGCTCATAAAATTATAGAATTAAGCATAGGATTAAGAACCAACGGGAAGTATGCTATAGGTTATTCTAAATATTTTTTAATCTGGAATTAATGGTTTTGCAGCATTTTTTAAATTCAGCAAAAATGGGAACTGATTCCGAATAAAGTAAGTGCGGTCAAGCAAAAACATTTAGATAGTTTTTGGCTAAAAAAGAAGAATCCTAATCATAAAATAATTGGATGTATAAGCTTTTTAATTATCGTTTTAAACTAAAATGGGACTTGAATTCCTGATCAATACCGGTGTATTTATAAAATACATGAAACCAATAATCCGTGGAAGGAAGCGCTTCTCCATTATAGGTTCCGTCCCATCCTGGTCCGGCAGGACTGAGTTGTTTTATTAATTTTCCATAGCGGTCATAGAGGTAGATTGCTGCATCAGGTTGATCTGCCAAGTCCCAAATATTCCAATGATCATGATAGCCATCTCCGTTCGGGGTGAAATAATTCGGATATTTTAATACTTTGGCAATTAATGTAATAGCGCCACATTTCCCTTTTATATCATTAATCGTAATATTATGTTCGCCTGAAGGAACATTCTGAAAAACATTTTCTCTTTGAAAAGGGCCATCGTCCATTTGGTATTCGTAGGATCCAAAACCATTAACAATAGTTGCAATTATATCAACACGGTCTTCGAAAGGTGCCGTCACTGTTAGATTTGCTATGGCTATGCTCGATTTTTCAACGACGACTGTTGCGGGATTGTAACTGCAGTCATTGCCTATATCCGCTGTTTTTTTTATGACGGTAACAGTGTATGTTCCGTCCTGGGTCGCATCATAAGTAACGCCGGTTCCCATTAGTGTACCGTTTAGGTACCATTGTACCGTAAAAATGGCTGGATTAAGGCCTGTAACCAGTTGGAAAGAATGCAGCAGTGCACCAGTAGTGAAATCGACACAAATTACACCACCGTCAATTACAAGGTCTTTTAATGGATAAATTGTGATATTGAATGCATCTTGAGTTGAACAACCTGGATTTGCCGGTGATGTTGCATAGATATACATTGTTTGGCTGGTCGAAACAGGTTGACCAGCAACATAGCTGGTTCCGGTTCCGTTTGGTCCGGAAAAATAATTGCCTATCGGCAGTGGAGGAAGGGTATAACTTCCGCATGCCTCTATATCTGGCTGACTGGTTAAAATGGGTGTGGGTGAAATAGTAACAATAAAACTGTCCTCATCGGAACAGGTGAGCCGGTTGCCGACTATGGCGTAAACATAAATGGTTTGCGAGGTGGTCAAGACCGTTCCTGCTGGAATAATGGGGCCTTGCCCTTTGGGTTGAGCATAATAATTACCAATGGTTAATACCGGTAATGTATAGCTGTCGCAGCTGTTTATGTCGGCAAAAGTACCAACTTCAATACCGCTGGCATCAACCGTAAAAAAAGTTTCATCACTGCAAGTATTAAAATCGCTCCACTCGTTGTAAATATATATCGTTTGTGTGGTAGTGATAACAGTTCCGACAGGAATAACAGTTCCGGAGCCATGAGCTCCCCCGGAAGCGGTATAATAGTTTCCATTATTTAAAGGCTGAAGTGTATAATTAGTACAGGTAAACACATCAGTGAAGTTATCAACAGGGGGTTTCTTTCTGTAGGTGATGGTGAAATTATCCTGAGCTGGGCATCCAAAATTATTGACATCATAAATATAGTAGGTTCCCGATACTGTAATTTTGTCTCCTTCTTTCAATTGGTTTCCGCCGCCGTTGGGTTGATCGTAATAGTTTCCATTGGTTAGATGGGGTAATATAAAATAATCTTGTTCGCATCTGAGTTCATCGGCTAAGTCAATTATAGCAGGGACTGGCTTTATTGTAATCTGATAACTTAAATTATCGGTGCAATTGGGCGCAGTTGATGTTTTTGTATAATAATATACAGTTTGTAAACTCGTAATTGCAGTTCCGACAGGAATAATAGATCCTCCTCCGAAAGGTTGGTCGTAATAATTTCCAAACGGAATCGCTGGCAAAATAAAGCTTCCGCAAGAAGAAATCGGACGGTAAATGGAGGTGTCGACTATATCCACCCTAAATAAATGCTCATTGGTACAACGACCGTCATTTATAAATACATACACGTCCTGACTTAAGGTGAGTACATCTCCAGCAGATAAAGAAGTTCCCGTGCCTCCGGGACCGGTATAATAATTTCCATTGGTCAGTGGTGATAATGTATACGAATTACATGTTATCACATCGCCTGGTTTATCTACCGCAGGTAATGGAAAAATGGTAATTGCAAGCGCTTCATCTCTGCAGACGACGCCATTCATAAGAGCGTAGTAGTATATCGTTTGATCGGTGAATAAATTCGTTCCGGCCGGAATTATCGTTCCGGTTCCACTTGGTCCCGTGTAGAAATTTCCTGCTGGTGGCGCAGGGATTATATATAGGCCGCAACCAGTAGTTGGAAAAATTATTTCGTCGATAAAAGTAATGGTAAAACTATTTTCATTGGTACAGCCGTTTGTTGTTGGACCATTAAAAATATAATAGGTACCGCCATTATTTATCACATCTCCAGCACTTAATAGCGATCCTGTTTTGTTTGGACCGGTATAATAGTTACCATTGGTGATTGGAGGTAAGATATAAGTGCTGCATTCAACGACATTAGGAATACTATCGGTTACCGGTAGGGGTGAAATGAGCACATCAAAATGGACAGTATCAAAACAAGCAGTGTTTGAAACTTCCACCATTCTGACCCAAATAGTTTTAGGTGATTGTGCAATGGTTATTGGAAAAGCACTGGGATTTACTATTGTATTGGTATTGTTTTGAGCGTCAGCTTGAGAGGTGAAATAAGAAATAATATAACTGCCGGCATTTAGTCCGTTGAGAATTATAGGATTTTGAACAGTTAAATCGGCGATAACAGTTCCTGAATTGTTGTTACAAAAATTTAAAGGTGCAGGAGTTGTAGCTTTAAAGGAAGCATTTACCAAAAGATCAAATGACAGTAAGTTGTTACAAATGGCATTTCCGTTTGAAGTATGTATTGTTTTAATGTAAATGGTCTGGTTTCCAATACTGGTATATGAGGCTACTTGTGCGGCAGGAATTTGTGGCCCATTCGCAGTTGCATCGGCCAAAGATGCAAAATATACAATAGAATAATCTGCAGGATTTAATCCTAATGAAACAGCATTGTTTTGGGTTAAATCATACTGGTAAGTGGGTAGGCCAGTGGCGCAAGTGGATAAGTTGTTTGGTATATTAGTGTGTAAATCGGAAAGAATAACTTCGTCCGTAAGGGAACATCCTGAAGCTGGAATCGTTACATTGATTCCGTATGTTCCTGTTGTGGTTGCGCTTAATGTAGCGCTGTTTGCACCGGGAATAAGTACGCCATTTAAGGTCCATGAAAAATTATACCCGGCACCAAGTCCGCTATTAAGCAAGATATTTTCGCCCAGGCATATCGTTTGGTCAGGCCCTAAATTGGCCGTAGTGGCAAAACTTCCTCCTTTAATAAATACGGCTGAATCCAAACTACTATCATAATAATCACCAATTGCTAATTTTATCCGATAGTTTCGGTTGGGAATAACCGGAGATGATGCCGTTAAGAGTACGGTTTCCCCTCGCATATTTATAGCTGACGTAGCGGGGTTGGATACATTATAACGCGAAAATAAATTAGCATTAGCAGATAAACAAGCCGAATTATAGGCAGCGTCTCGGATATTTTTGACAGAAACCGGAATGGTTGTTCCAGGGATAATAGCCAAATTAGTGGTGGTACCCGTCTGTAAATCAGTTAATAAAAAAGTAAAAACATCACTAAAACCACATTGGTATTGGCCATATTCGTTAGAAGCAAACAAAAAATCGAAACTGAAATTACTAGACAAAGGAGTGAAATCAAATTGAAGAAAAGCTACATCCGTTATAGGAGCAGTTTGTCCATTTTTGTCACTTATAGCCTGAATATCGGGATCCCCGGAAGTGGTAATCTGACTGCTTTCGTTGATTGCCGTATAGGGGCCTTCGGTATGTTTTGCAATACCATTTCGGATAATAATACCATTTGAAATTGGAAAACCAGCATTTGTATTGGTAAATTGCCCAATGCCTTTATGGGAAGAAAATAGAAAATTGGTTACGTTAGAACAGGAGTTTTGCATTAATTCATTTTGAACTAATTGCGGAATACTCAAAGTAGTGGTGTCAATTACAATTCCTTGTGAAAAGGAAACTGTCGAAAATAAGATCAAAAGGAAAAAATAAAAATTTTTCATAAATCATTCATTTATGGGAATAAAACTTTGGGACTTAATTCTTTAGATATTGTAAAAGTCTTTTTAAATTCCACTTTATTATTTTAATTCTAAATCACGAAGTGGGCCCAATCTGATTTTTAAGAGATTTAAATAATTTTGCTTTTGCAATTTCAAACCTTCTCTTGTTAAAAAGTGTTAAATATAGTATTATCATTGTCTCAAGACAATAAAAGCGGTAATTATTTGATAAAATAAAATCATTCTTAAAAATAAATAGGTGTTGCTACTGGTTGATTTATTTAAAGTGCTAGATAGTAAAAGGTGGAATGTTGCGGATCATGCTTTTAAAAATGAGGCAGTGCTCTTTATTTTTAATCTGCTACTGTATGAGTTAGCATCTATATATAGCGGTTATTCCTGGAAGATTAAAACAAGACACAGCAGGAAAGAAAAACTAGTTATGCAATTTTTTAGAATTTTAGAAATTAATTGCAAGAAGCAGCGCGTATTACAAACAATATTGCCAGTAATACTAATAGTTTCCAATATTAAAAAAGTATTCGCCCCACTAGATGCATATTTAATGTATAAATCTGACACTTTAAATCTGCTGATTCAATATTTTTAATGTTCTTTTATATTATTAGATGTCAATTCTGAAATGAGTTTGCAATTCTTTTTTACCTTTTGCGGTCACAATGAGGGCTCTACTGTCTTTAGTTTTTCGCAGCCAGTCAGCGAGTATCATTTTGTCTAGTAATGCAGTGGCTAGGGAGCCAGCCATATGAGGTCTTCTTTCGCTCCAGTCTAAACAAGGACGCAAGAAAGAGCGTTTTTTTTGTTTTAATACTGTTAAAGAAATTCCAAATTCAGTAAGCCACTTTTCACCTTCAGGGCTTACTTCATATCCTGTTTTATTATCAATGAGTAACTGCTGTTGTAATAAACTATCGAATAGTGCGACACCTACTTTACCAGCCAAATGATCGTAACAGGTTCTGCAATGCTTTATGCCTGAGGTGTTTTCGGGTTTGGTGTTTTTGTTGTTTAATGGTGGTGGAACCAGGCTTATCATAGCTTCAATGGCATAAGCAATCTCTTTTCTGGCAAAACGGAAATATTTGTGTCGTCCCTGACTTTCTACAAGCAATAAGTTTGCCTGTACCAATTTAGTTAAATGCATACTGATGTTCTGCGGGGAAGTATTAGAAATAATAGCTAACTCAGTAGCCGTAAATGACCTGCCTTCCAATAAAGTCCACATGATGGTTGCCCTTGTCGGGTCACCTATTAGAGCAGCGATTTGTTTAAATTGATTTTCCATTATTTGACATCCATAGTTAAGTGCAAAATGAAGTGTTTAGGTAGTAAAGGTAATTATCTTTGAAAAATAATTTATAACACATGACAACAAGTTTATTTTTACAGTCGGAAATTAAAGATCCTTACCGGTTTTATCAAACCATGCATACTCAAAACCCCGTTTATTGGGACGAGAAAAACCAGATTTGGGCGCTCTATTCCTATGATGCCTGCGAGATAATTCTCAAAAGTTCTTTTGCTCATATTCCTGAAATTAATTCAAACAACGAGCAGGGATTAAACAACTGTGCTTTGCAAATATCGAATCAGTTGGCTCGATTAAGTAATGGCATTCAGCACGATATCGCAAGAGAAGTGGCAATGCTTTTATTTTCTAATATGAATATTACCGACACAAGTGAAATCATGGAAAAGCTTCTTCTTAAAAGAAAAAATGAATCCGAATTGGATTGGGTAAATTTAGTTTGCAAACAATTGCCGATTTTGGTTGTTTTGAAAAGTTTTGATTTTGATGCTAACGATTACCGTTTTGTTTGTGAAAATATAGAACAGCTTATCAAAATAATGATGCCAAATAAAACGCAGGAGCAGGTGCAGTGTGTCAATGCGATTGCTGAAAGAATGTATACAATTGTAAAAAAGAAGTTAGTAGATTCTGGTTTATGTAATTCTTTTATGGAAATTCTTTCTGAAAAGTACCAAATGGGAAAGGGAGAAATAATGTCTTTATTGGCAAGTAATTTAATTGGACTGTTTATCCAAAGTTATGATGCGTGTCGAGGACTTTTGAGTAATTCCTTGCTTCAAATAGTAAAGATGGACCATCCTTTTTTCGGGGAAAGCATCGAAAATGACTGGATGCAAAATGTAGTAATAGAAACCCTGAGATATGATTCGCCTATTCATACTACCCGTAGAGTAGCAGTTCAAGATATCTTTTTGAATGATGTGGTGATTAAAAAAGGAGAGAAAATACTCTTAGTGCTTGCAGCTGCAAATAGAGATTCTAAACGGTTTTCTAAGGCGGACACTTTTGATATAACTCGAATAAATAATGGAGAACATTTAACATTTGGTATTGGAGGGCATGAGTGTTTGGCTAAACATTTTTCGGTGCGATTGACGACGGATGCGTTACTGTATTTATTTAGGACGTATACCAATATTAAGGTTCTTGAAAAAAAGATAGAATATGAACCATTATCGAATGTTAGACTATCTAAGAATCTTTTAATTTCTATTTAATATAAAAACAGCATGATAGCAGTAATTTTTGAAGTAATCCTAAGCAATGGGAAAAGAGCGGAATATTTAGAAATCGCAGCCCAATTGCGACCTGAATTGAACAAAATAGAAGGTTTTATTTCTATTGAAAGGTTCCAAAGTTTGAATGACCCAGAGAAGGTTTTATCTTTGTCTTTTTGGAAAGATGAAGAAAGTATTCAGCAATGGAGAAGCTTGGAAATGCATCGTTGGGCACAATCTAAAGGTAGAGATGGAATATTTAGAGATTATCACCTGCGGATAGCAGATGTAAAGCGTGATTATGGAATGATTGATCGAACCGAAGTTCCGTCAGACAGCAAAACATTTCACTCTAAGCAGAAGGAGTAATTTTTTTAATTTGTACAGAATATTTCCGTCAATTCCTCACTTTTTTACAAACCAAAATCCATCAGCAATGGAATTTATAATACGAAAACAGGTTACAAAAAATTAAAGATGCTAACTTTATCCAAAATTGACACATGATGCATAACATAATTTTGAAAAACATTAGCAAACACATTTCGCTTGACAAAGAAGAAGTTTCATACTTTATTTCACTTTTAAAAGAGAAGAAGGTTTCCAAAAAGAGTATGATTTTAAAAGAAGAACAAGTTTGCAAAGAAATCAGCTTTAATTGTTTTTATTGACACCAATCTTCGGAATCACCCGTTCAGTTTAAATCGGGATGAGAGATTTATTTTGAACATCTTATTCCAGGACAAAGCGAACATCTCTGTACACTTTTCGCCAGATATTTTTAACTCATTTCGTATTTTCGGCAAATAATGTTTTTATTCTCGGCATGATTGCTCTTTGTCTTCATTAATTTAAACATGTCTCCCATGGTCGTGCACTTTAAGGATTGGAGTAACAAAAAACAATAAAAATCCGATTTATAACGACGTAAAAAGCTATTTTATTTCATCAAATTTTCAGCATCGTTCAATCGCATTGCTACATTATCCCAATTAATAATATGAAATAGTGCATCTACAAAGTCGGTTCGTTTGTTTTTGTATTTTAAATAATAGGCGTGTTCCCAAACATCGATAACCAATAGCGGAATAGCCCCCCATTGCGTTAGTTTTTCGTGATTTTCACATTGCAAAATAACTAAACTGTCGCTGTAAGGTTGGTAGGCCAGGATTCCCCAACCGTTACCATCTACATTTTTAGAAGTGGCTGCAATTAACATTTTTAATCGATCGAAACTGCCAAAACTTTTCTCAATTCGCTTGAGTAAATTCCCTTGTGGTGCTGTCGTTTTATTAGTAAGGTTTGTCCAGAATATAGAATGCAGGATATGTGATGAAAAATGATAGGATAGTTTTTTTGTCCAAAAATCAATGGTTTCCAAATTATTTTCATCCAATGCTTTTTTTATCATTTGCAAATCTTTATTTGCCCCTTTTACAGCTCCTCCATGATGAAAAGTATAATGTAAGTACAAGGTTTCAGCATCCATATAAGGTTCTAAAAAACTTTCGCTATACGGCAAGGTTTGCTGTATATAATTACCATTTGCATCTACTAATTTATCAATTGAATTATCCGCTAAATTTTTAGCAAACGCATTGGCAGTAGGAAGTACTACTGCAGCTGCGCCAAGTAGAGTACCTGATTTTAAAAACTCTTTTCTGTTCATACCATTAATTTTATAATTACACCAAAAACTGCTGCAACGGCAATAATATAGGGTTCTTGAATTTTCTTGATATAAAGTAAAGCAAAAATTGCGGCAATAGCAATTAGTGCTGTAGGAATATCTATAATACTTCTGGAGGCAATTACACCAACGGCACCGACCAACGCTCCAACAACAGCCGCTGTAATACCTTCTACAAATGCCTTTATGGATTTATTTTGTGCAATTTTTTTGAAGGAGGGAGCCAAAATAACAGTAAATAAATAGCAGGGTAAAAAGGTTGCTAATGCAGCTACCAATGCTCCGGGAAAACCTGCAACGAGATAGCCTATAAAACCAACAGTGATAACTACCGGACCTGGAGTAATCATTGCCACCGCCACTGCATCTACAAATTGATGCTCTGTTAACCAGTGATTTTCGGTTACAACTCCTGTATGTAAAAAAGGAACAATAGCGAATCCACTACCAAAAACAAAGGCTCCGGCTTCGGCAAAGAAAACGGCAATTTTTACAAGGGTAGTATTTTCATAGTTCCAAAATCCAATTTGCAGTAGTACCAAAGAACTGGCACTGCTGATATTCCACCATTTTGGAGGCGCTTTGACAATCATATATAAAAGCCCTGCTGCTATAAATAATGAAACATATTCCTGCTGTGTGGCAAAAGTTATGATGGCCGCAACAGCAAAAAACAACCACAATAACCAATTTGTTTTAAAGGATGCTACATCGAATTTGCCAATTGATTTTAGCGTCAGTTTATAAGAACTCATTGCTATAATACCTATAACCGCAGCACCTACGCCATAAAACACGGCCTGTATCCAGGAAAGGCCACCGTATAATTGATACGCTATTCCTAGCAGGACTACCATTATAAAAGAAGGCAAAACAAAGGCAAACCCTATCAAAGTTGCCCCCAAAATTTGATAATGCACAAATCCAATATAAATACCTAATTGAGCCGCCAATGGCCCAGGCGCTAATTGTGCTAAAGCTAAACCTTGTTTGTATTCTTCTTCTGAAATCCATTTTCGGTCTTCAACTAAATCCCGGTGCATATAGCCAACTAATGCAACGGGACCCCCAAAACCTATAGTTCCTAATTTTAAGAAATAAAGGAATAATTCTTTTAAAGTGTAGGTTTTATTTTCATTCATGATAAGTTGTTTTTAGAAGGCGATACCAAATTGAAACCCCAAAGTAGCTGTTGCCGGATGTTCATTGCCAAATCTCACAGGTAATGGGATGGCTACATAATAGCTGCAGTTTTCATTTTTCTTTATTGTTTTGTTGAATACCGGAGTAACACCATACCTGCCACTAGTTTCAAATGCGGCTCTGCCAGCAAATGTATACCCGTTTCCCAGTGCTACCAGTACGCCCGGATGAAACAACAAACTATTCATCTTACTACTTCCATCCACTGCTTTTATGGTAGGGACTATTTCAAAAGAGAAACCAATTTTTGAGTTTTTCCAAATATTAATTCCTGTTGGAAAACCGACGGTATAGTTGTCCCTAAAATTAAGGGTTGTTTCGTCTTTACTGAAGGATACTATCGGATGCACTACACCAACATAAGCCGTAATTTTTGGATAGGTTGTTTGAGAAAAAACGGTTGTACCCAAAACCAGTAAAGTAAAAATAATTGCATATCTAAAGTGTGTCATACTGTTTTCTATTAAAAGAAAACAAAATTATTTATCTTCGACAGTTCTAAATAGAATGCTATTTACCTTTTGTATCTGGATTACTTTTCCGTGTACTTTTTCGATAGGAAGAGGGGTTTTTTCCAGTACTTTGTTTGAAAATTCGGGTAAAATGACTTTGGTCTGAAAAACCGGTCATGTAAGCAATTTCTGTAAGCGAATACGTTGAATTTTGGATAAGGGTTATTGCTTTTTCAATTCGTAATTTTCTAACATAGTCACCAAAATTGAGGTCTTCAAAATATTTCGAAAACTCCCTTGATAAATAGGAGGGATTAAGTTCTAAATCATTGGAAATCTTTTTGAGATCGAAAGTAAATTGAGTGTCTATCTGATCCTGGATAATTTCCTTTAAATCTTTGACCCAAGCTGGTGGTGTTTTCTTATTGTTTGTTTTCTTCTCCTTTAAAAATTTGTTATATACCTCGTGAAGCAGGTTTTCAAAAGGGCTGTTTTGCAAATGATTTTGCTGGTATAAATGTTTTGCCCAACTGTATAGGGCATCGTAAATAACCATTCCTGTTTCTAACAGTTTATAGTCGTCCGTAATATTATGGGAAAGCCCTGCCGAAATTGCCCAAAGTCCTGCCGATTCTTTTGCGATATCATGTCTGTCTGTGTCTGCACCACGAATAATTGCTGCCATAATCGAAATGGCAGGGTCCTCTATTTTATACTTCCTTACAATATAGTCAAAAGTACTTTGTTCATTATAATGCGTAAATTCCACATTGGGGATATCAAAGGGAATGGCCCCTAATTCTTTTGCTTTTTCATTGACTTCACGGAATGGGACATAAATAAACTCGGCTTCTTTATCAACAAAATTTTTTATCAGCCAAGGACAGGCTAATCGGTCAATTTTAGGCCTTTCTCGAGTGATCCATTTCATAAAATAAGGGTTTGAGTTCCTGTTGGTATTTCTATTTAATTCTAAAAATTATGATTTTAAAATTAGTGCTAATTTAGTTTTTTTTTATAAATCAAAACGACCATTACTTTGGCAGCTATTTATAGATTATTTACGTCTTTAACAGATGCACAATAATCATCAGTGTAACCAAAGGGTTTCTTTTTGTTTAATTCGATTTGAAATTTTTAAAATATCTTTGAGTAGGGCCCTGGCGGCTATTTCTTTTCCAGAGCCACCTCCCTGAAGGATGATCGGATAGGTCCCATTCGTTTTGGTATATATTTCGATTAAATTTTCAGTACCTCTTAGCTGACCAAGTGCAGAATGAATAGGTACAGAAATTAATTTGACATCTATTTTTTTACTTTCAATATCAAATTCTCCGATGTATCGTAAAACATGATTTTCATGCTGAGTCAGTTTAGCAATTTTATACGGCTTATCAAATAAATTTTTAGTATTGTCGTATGATGACCTTGTATTGGTTTTATTTAAATAAGGCAGCAATAAAGGCACAATTTTCACCTCTTTCAATTCCACTTTTTGCTCCATTTCCCGAGCCAGAACCAATAGTTTTTCTGCCACCTCATTTCCGGAAAGATCTTCGCGGGAATCCGCTTTAGTATAGCCTAATTTTTCGGCATCTTCTAATATTTTTGAAAAGGGAGTGTTTTCATTCCCAAATCGGTTAAAGATATAGCTCAAAGAACTGGAGAATACACCTCTGATTTTTGTGATTTTTTCATTTGAATAATGCAACTCTTTAATGGTGTTTAGGATTGGCAGTCCGGCACTGACGTTTGTTTCATATAAATAATCCTTATCGAATTTTTTTAGATTTCTACGGATCTCATTATAAAAATCATGATGCAAAATGTTGGCCGTTTTATTGGCCGCTACAATATTGAACCCATGTTGGATTAGTGAAATATACGATGTTACCAATGAAGGACCATTGGTTGCATCGATGGCAATCAGATTTTCTAATCCTTGATTGGTAGTGTATTCTATAATATCTTCTATTCTGAAAGGAATAGCGGATTGGGTAAAATTAGCTTCCCAAGTATTTGCTAAGCCCTCTTTTTCAAAAAAAGCTAAACTGGAATTGGTTATAATTGGGAAACGCAATTCGATATTGTATTTTTCCTGAAAAAAAGACTGACTTTCCAGAACCTGTTGTATTAAACTGCCTCCCACATTTCCTATTCCAAAAAGAACGATATTAATTCTGAGCGCTGACATAATTTTGTGTTTTATGATTTAAAAAAATGGGTTTCAATATATCTGACAATTGGTTGAATTCAATTAGAAAAGCATCATGTCCATGAATAGATTGAATCTGATGATAAAAAACATCGGGTTTTATATTTTTCAATCCATGGTAGGTTTTCCTGCTTTCTTCAGCTATGAACAAACAATCAGAGTCAATAGTAATGAGATGGATGTGGGATTGGATTGTTTTTGCCACAGCCAAAAAATCTTTCCTGTTTCGGGTAATGTCATTGGTCTTGAGCAAATGATTCATCAATTTATAAGCGGCCAGTCGGTACCTGTTTTTTAATTGAATCCCATGATCCAGCAACCAATTTTCGATTTGAAGAATGGAAGAGCTGTCCAGTTTATTTCTTTGAAATCTTTGATTTACATATTCTGGAGTTCTGTATAGTAAAGTAGCATGCAACCGGGCATCAACAATTGGGTCATCCGAGTTATTGAGGATTTGATCCTGAATCAAAACATTGGCAATTACCCAATCGGTTGCCTTCCAATCTGTCGCAATAGGAATTAGATTTTCAATTCTTTCGGGTTGTAACACTGTCATTTCCCATGCAATTGCCCCGCCCAGACTTCCGCCAATAACGGTGAAAACAGTTTCAATTTTTAAATAAAATAAGCCTTCCCAAAAAATCCTGGCAATATCACGTACGGTGAAATCACGGTAGTTATCTATTAAATTTTCAGCTTGGTTATCGTATCCGTTTCCTGGAATATTAAAAACAATTACGGTAAAATAATCAGTGTCAATGGATTTGTTTTTTCCAACAATTCCGTTCCACCATCCCGATTCTCCGGAAACGGCTGAGTTTCCTGTTAAAGAATGATTCACCACCACTATCGGTGCATGACCAATAGGTGGTCCAAAAACCTGATAGGATAAGGCAAGATACGCTTTCTGTTTTCCTATTTCTAAATCAAAATTAAAGAGATCTATTTTTTCTATATTTTTCATATGTGTTTTGTTTTAAGAGTAAATCATTTTTTTTGTTTTTTAGAAAAGTAGTCTTTGTACTTAAATCAATAAGCCAAAGACCCACTTTTCAACCAAAAAACAAAACTAACTAGTGTTGTTGTATTTTTTGAAGTTCTTTGATGCTTGCGAAAGCGGCTTTCAAATCTCCTTTTAAGTCGTCAATATCTTCTAAACCAACCGACAGTCGAATCAGGTCTTTGCTTACACCGGCATTCAATTGCTCTTCATCGGTTAGTTGCTGGTGCGTGGTACTGGCCGGATGAATGATTAGTGATTTAGTATCTCCAATATTGGCCAAAAGCGAAAATAATTGTGTGCTGTCGACGACTTTTTTAGCTGCTTCATATCCTTCTTTTAATCCGAAAGTAACGACTCCGCTTTGCCCTTTTGGCAAATACTTTTGAACTAAAATATAGTATTTGCTTGTTTTAAGACCAGGATAATGCACCCAGGCCACTTCATCCTGGAATTCTAGCCATTGTGCCAGTGCCAATGCGTTTTGGCTGTGCCTGTGCATTCGGACGGGCAAGGTTTCTAATCCCTGAATAATCTGAAAGGCATTGAAAGGACTCAAGGCCGCGCCATAATCGCGCAAGCCCTCTATTCTCACTTTTGTAATAAAAGCCGCATTGCCTAATGCTTCATGATAAACCAGGCCGTGATAACCCGTTGAGGGTTCCGTAAATTCAGGGAATTTTCCATTGGCCCAATCAAATTTTCCTGCATCAATAATAACACCTCCAAGTGAGGTTGTTTCCGGAAATGTATTTTGTCAGCGAATGAATTACAATATCGGCTCCATACCGAATCGGATTCAATAAATAAGGAGAGGCAACGGTATTGTCAACAATAAAGGGGACTTTGAAAGCCTTAGCTGCTGCTGAAATTGCTTTCAAATCCAAAACGTCTAATTTGGGATTGCCTAATGATTCGACAAAAAAAGCTTTTGTATTTTCCGTTACGGCATTCGTGAAATTGGACGGATCTGTTGGATCTACAAATGTGGTGGTGATGCCTAATCTGGGCAAAGTCACTTTTAATAAATTGTAGGTCCCGCCATAGAGACTGTTCGATGCAATAATATGGTCTCCGGCTTTCAGTAAAACCAAAATTGTTGTTGCAATGGCAGCGGTTCCTGAAGCAGTAACCACCGCTCCAATTCCTCCTTCTAAAGTAGCCAGCCGCTGCTCTAAAATAGCAGTGGTGGGATTGTTCAGTCGGGTATAGATAAATCCATCTTCAGCCAAGCCAAATAAAGTGGCGGCCTGTTCTGAATTGTTGAAAACATAAGAACTGGTTTGATAAATGGGTACCGCTCTTGTTCCAGCATTTTTGGTTACGTTATGACCTGCATGCAGTGCATTTGTTTCAATTTTTTTTGTGCTCATAATCGTTATATTTTTAAATGTTTTTTTACTAAATAAAAATGAAAAGCCAAACGGGCATAAAAAAAACCCTGCGGCTTGCAGAGGTTCTATTTATTTTTTTAAAATAATTATAATAGAAATTCTGCGGAAGATTCCGGCATCATTTTACACATATTGTATAGGCTTGTTTTCATTTTTTCGTTGTTTTGATAAGGCAAATTTGCAAACTATTTTTTATTCCACCAAGAAAAAACTCAATTATTTTATAAGTTCTATGGAATTAGTATAGTTATATTTAAAAAATTTCTTTTTAATGTGATGTGTAACAGTAGGATTGAAGTATTAATTCTCGATGCAGAAATTAAAAGCTAAGTATTTACAGAGGTTTACAGATTTTGAGGTAATTCTAAAATAGTTTGTTTTAGAATGGCACTTACTGCACTCATACTTGTTTGAAACGTGCAAAAGTGGGTACATTGTATCTTTTTGCTACCATTGCACAAACTTCGTTGCTAATACGCTCTTTTGTGGTTTTTAGGTATTTAAGAATTAGTGTTTTGGAATAATACCGTTCTAATTTAACAATATCTGTTGCAAAAGTTTCTTGGTTTGTGGCAAACAAAGCTCTTGGGATTATAATATCCTTATCTCTGGAGAAACTAAGTTTACTATAATCCATATCCCAAAATAAGTGTTTGGGAAAAATTGTCGCTATGTTAACTGATTGTTTCACAATAGAAAATTAGTGATTTTTTTTGTAATAACAATCGTTAATAAATGTTTTAAATAGCTAAGGTTCTGTAGCATCTGAAAATAACTTTTATCTTTAGGGCTTTTAAATCCTTCGTTCCATGAAATATCAAACGTCATTGCTATCCAAAATATATTATTCTTCAATCTGTACATTTCAAACTTTTACGATAAGCTATCGGGATGTTGAGGAAATAATGAAAATGAGAGGAGTTCAGCTTGACCATGCCACAATTCAGCGTTGGGTGTATAAGTTTAGTCCTTTTATCGAGGCACACTTTCACTGGAATACTTAGGTTATCTATCCGTAAATATACATATAGATTATACAATAGTGTTTCATCAACAAATTAATGATAAATTACTATGATTGAATATCAGGATTCTGTCGCATCAGATTTAAATTTTGGAATTTAAAATTATTCAATTCATGAACAGTAAAGGTCATTGTTATCCAAAATCTATTATTCTCCGGGCGGTATACTTCAAAGTTAGATTTACTTTAAGCTATATAGATGTTGAGTAGATAATGAAGATGCGGGGAATTCAGGTTGATCATGCTACAATTCAACGTTGGGTATATAAGTTTACGCCATTTATTGAGGCGAAAATGGAGAAACGTAAACTAAGTGTTGGTAGTAGTTGGAGAATGGACCAGACATATATTAAAGTTAAAGGGCAGTGGTGTTATCTATATAGAGCTCTTGATAAATCTAGGAAATACTGTTGATTTTCTATTGACCAAACGAAGACAAAGAATGAGTGTTTAATCTTTTCTTATTAAAGCAATTTGCAATAATTGTAAACCAAGAATAATTAAGATTGATAAAAGCGGTTCAAGCATAAGTGCCATCAAAGTTTATAATAAGAGTTCCTTTTGTAAAATAATAATTCGGCAATGTAAATATCTTAACAACATTGTTAAACAAGATCATCGTTTTATCAAGTGGAGAATTTTAAATGGATTAGGATTTAAAAATTTTTAATCTGCCAGACGAACGTTAGATGGAATATAGGTTGTACACATGTTTAGAAAGAAACACATGATTAATCCTGGGGATTACTATGTTTAAATCTTTCTATAAACTTGTAGCATAAACTTAGTGTAGAGTGTAGTCTAATTCACTTGCGTTTTATTAAATACATGCGAAAGAACCAAATAATGAATAGGAACGATACCCGCGCGAGGGATGTGGAAATCCTCTTGTGTAGTTTATGAAGCAAGGGACTATAGCGAAAAACCAGACCTGCCTTTTTCGGCGGGATGAGCCATAAAGATTGGTCTTGTAGTGAAAAACCAATGCGACGGGAACAAATGGAAAAAAAATGGCAGCCCCTCTAATGTGTAAGAAATATACTTATATTTGTAACAGCATGAATAAAAAATAGGCAAAAGAAAAACTTTCCCTTATCATACCATTATGCAACAAAAGCGGTCGAGTTTATTCGTGATAAATTAGTTGGCGGCAATTCAACATATTCAAGGAAAATCAAAATATAAAAAACTTTAGTTCAGAATTTTAAAAAAAAAACAAAATAATGATACAATTAATTAAAGAAAACAAATTCGAAGAACTAAAACAGAGTTTGAAAAATTCCAGCGATTTTCAAATACATAAATTTCTTATAGAAGTTTTGGAAAAAAACAAAATTGAAATTGATGGCGAAAAGTTTTAGCGCTAAAAAGTTTCAAGAGGGATTTATTGAAGGCTTGGAAATATATTCGGTTCTTAAAAAGTAGCAGTATTTGCCATCAATTGAATAAATCCACTATGAATTAAGGTGTTTACTTATCCGATATGGAAGAAATCTATAAAGTCAAACCCGAAATTAGAGAAAAATTACAAAGTTTTATTGACATACTTAAAAAGAGAGCTGATGAAGATAAAGCAATTGCAAATATTGCAGCTGCTAAAGCTTAAGTCAGTAATTCAATCGGAAACTTACTTGAAAAATTTGAAATAGGTGAAGATATGTTGCAATTTGCCTAATGTGCAGGTTGACCAAACTCAATTAGCAATCAAAATTTATCATGGAATAATGAATGATTTTGAATCTGTTAAATCATCAAGTGACCTATTTCCAGAAATTTCACAGGTCGCTACACGATCAAAAGAAGAAATCCTGTTTGATTTATGTATGTTTTATTGGTATAGTATTGTATATCTTTCTTCCAAAAGGATTTTATATTTTTCTTTGTATTCTTCTGATAAGAACGAATTATCGATCCATTGGATAGCAACTGTTTTGTTTTTGAGGAAACGTTTCCTAATACCTCCAATTTGTTTGTCGTTTAGTAGTAACATTTTGCCTAATCGTTCGAAATTTCCCCATTTTATCTTTTTCTTTTTTCCTTCCAAAGTCAAAGCCAATTCTTCGGTATCGTCTGGATTGACTATAGCTACGTTTAGGAGGTCATAGGCCGGAGCTAATATCCATTTATCTTCTGTGTTTATCATAGAGAAGTTTTTCAGATGCATATCGTTGTTCCCCGTTAAAAAGCTGAAGATGGCTAATTCCAGAAAATACACTTTATCCAGCAAAGTATTATCGGAATATTCGTTTAGAGCTTTACCTATTTTTTCCATTGAGCTTTTGTATTTATCAAAAGCCTCAGTAATCTGGAACATGTCGAGCATATGGATTTTTTCGCCTGTGTCTTTTCTGTCTATGCGTTTGGTAATATAAGAAAGCTCTCCTGATTGCAAACGGATTAAACTTGACTTTACGACATTTATCCCGAAGGCTTCAGCAATACGCATCGTTGTATGTTCGTTTTCAGGCATTTCCGGAAAGCGGTCGGAGGGTGGTTTGAGAATATAATTTCCTCCTAAAGCACCTACGACGGTAAGACGTCCTTTGTTTCCGTCCTGAATAGTATCATTTACTAAAGATAAGGAAAGTTTAGGCTGTACTCCTGGAACGGCCACTCTTCTTTCTACTACATTTTTTGCCAATTCTGCCATCTGTTTCAGTGAATGTTCAAATAATGGCTGCTGTTTAGTTCCGAAGAAATCCAGACTGCACTGTTTGTGAAAATCTCCGGCTGTATTTTCGTCCAATACTTTGTAACAATATAAACACTTTTTATTATTCATTTTCCTGTGGTATTGGTTGGACACTTACGGCTCCGATACAGCTTTGGCAACATGCCAAAAGCAAGCCCATTCGGTCATTTTGATTGATTTTCCAATTTTTGGAAGCAATATCTAATAACCATCCTTCGGGAATCAATCCTTCAAAAAAAGGAAATAGACGTTTGTCAGTATAGGGTTTTGGACTTACTGGCATAGTAAACGTGAGAAACTGCTTTGGGTACTCTTTGATGTATTTTTCTTCGTATTGAAAAACATATTCACCTTCATCAGTTTCCGTGAGTATTCCCGCCAAGAGGTCTTTATAGTATATAGCTGCTTTCCTCATTCCTATTATTTGTTGGTTTTGGCTAATTCTCTAGCATTTACCGGAGCCAGAGTATGCCCAAACATTTTGAGTACTTGATTAACCTTTTCCAGATTGAGGTTTTCTTTCCCTTGTTCTATTTTTCGAATTACCGTAAGTGCTACTCCGGCACGTTCGGCAAAAGCTTCTTGCGTCAGTTTTACTTCTTTTCTTTTCTCTTTTACAAAATCGGCTAGTGTCATAATTATATGCTTTTACAACGAATTTAAACAAATGTACTAAATTATATGTTTAAACATATAATTTAAATATATAAATAACTTTTATATGTTTAGGCATATAATAAAAAAAGATCTCATTGCAAAAATCAGTGGCATTGACCACTAATTACCAAAATGAAATAACTATTTAAATTCGGTTCCAATTGATCATATAATTTTGTGAAATTTTACTTGTAAATGTGAACTTGTAATGATTTGGATAACTTAGGCCTATGTTGGTAGTATGCTCGGTTTAAATTGAATAATACTGGTCACTTTACTCTGAAAGTACTGTTCAAATTGTGCAGAAAGAACGTGGTCTAACTGACCGTTTTTTCCAATAACCTGTCTTTTATAAATATATAAATAAAATTTAATCGTCTGCAGCATGAGAGAAACACTCGCGTCAGATACTCGAGCCATTCAAGTTTATTGTTTAAATTCCTTTTTAAAAGCCAATTTTACAGTTAAACCATTTTCATTCTCTATAGACAAATCTCCTTCGAGTGTATCACTTAAACCTTGAATAAGTGTCATACCGAAGGAGTTGCTGTTTTGCAGGTCCGATACGTTCGGAATTCCAATTCCATTATCAGCAATAATCAATATATAGCAGTTCTCCGTAATTTCTATAAGTGAAATTTTGATAAGACAATTCGTTTTATTTGGAAAAGCATATTTTATAGAATTGGTAACGACTTCATTCATAATTAATCCGAGCGGAATTGCCTGCGAAATGTCCAATTCAATCGGGTCTATGTGCATTTCAAAATCAATACATTGTTCAACATTAAAAGAATCCTTTAAATATTCGACCAGTTCACTGCAATAAAAAGGCATATTTATAGTAGACAAATTATCTCCCAGATATAATTTCTGATGAATAAGCGACATCGCATGTATTCTGTTCTGACTGTTTTTGATAGTAGAAATTGCTAAATCATCTTTTAAATAAGCCGATTGAGAATTGAGCAGACTTATTACGGTTTGAAGATTGTTTTTTACACGATGATGGATTTCCTTTAAAAGCCATTCTTTCTCCTCAACCAACTGCTGGAGCTTTAAATTTTTAAGATTAATTTCTTTCTCTTCAAGTTCTAATCTACGGGTGTTTCGCTGCTTAATTTTTGATGTGTTGTACAATAAACCAATAATAATCAGTAATAAAACTAATGAACTGATTGAAATCGTATTTAAAAGTCTTGAAGAATTTAATTTGCTTTCCTGTAGTTTAGCCTGTTCTTTTAAAGATTTGATATTGTGTTCTTTATTTACCGTTTCGTATTTAAATTTCAAGTTTTCAAATTCTTTATTCTTAGCAATATTGAACATAGAATCCTGAATTTTAGTATAATTTTCATAGTGTTTAATTGCCGAATAGTAGTTTCCGGAAAGTGAATCAATTTTAAATAGCGAAAGTTCTAGAATGTTAGGATTAAAGCCTTGTTTTTTATCTTTGGTTATAGAAAATATTTTATTGGTAACAGCTTTAGCTTTATCTACTTTATTTACCTTGGTATAAAATAATGCCATGTAGGAATAATGCGTAGCGACATCTTTTATCGTTTCTACAGTGTTTAATTTTTGCGCATAAAAATCCATTTTTTCATAAGTAGCCTCGGCTTCTTTCATTCTGCCTAAATGCTCTAAACAATATGCTTTAATCTCATAAAGTATCATGTTGTCTAAGTCATTTTGAGGAGGATATTTTTTGTAGGTACTTTCGAGATAACTTAAAGCTTCAGAAAATTTCCCTCGATCAGTAAGAGAATCTAAGGCACTGAAAAAACTTTTATACCAGGCACCGCCGCTAAGTTCTCTTTGATTATAACTAATTCCCTTCTCGTAAAATTTAATAGCTTGTTCATAATACCCCATTCTGTTATAAATATTACCTAAACGCATGTAAAAACTATCAGCAAATCCATAGTCTTTTGTTTTTTCCATTGAATGTATACTCTGTAAAGCATAGTAAAGAGCATTTTTTACATTATCATTGAGAATTTCGATATAGGCAATAGTCGTTTCAGTATAGTGCGTATATTCGAATCCTATTTTCTTTTGAAGAGCCAGGCTGCGTAAGCATTCCTCTTTGGCTAGTTTAATGTTTCCAGTCCAGAAATGAACCGTAATTATTTTCATTAAGGTCTCAATTTCTTTTTCTTTAAAACCTAGTTTTTTATAGAGATCCATAGCTTCAGCTAAAACAACTGCTTTTTCAGGATTATCATTTGGCATAAAAGTTCCTTGATTGTCAATTGCTTCAGCGATGATTTTATTGTCATTAGTTTTTCTGCTTTCGGCAGTAAGCTGTGCGAAAATAGTTTTGCTTAACGCGGTATTTCCCGCCTGATAATAATATTTTGCCAAAAGAAATTTAGTTTGAAAATTCCATTTTTTAATTTTGATTTCTTTAGCAAGTTTTTCAGCTTTAGTGATATATAGAAAAGAATGGTTAAGATCCGCTTTGTTTGTGCCGGGTTTAAAAAGGTAAAAGCTGGCCAGTTGTAAGGTCAGTTTTATTTGGTTCACCAATTGTAATTTTGGAAGCAATTTTTCCGCACCGCGAATATTACTAATACTAATTAAATCATTTCCAGGAAAGTAAGATCCGTCATTATAACCTTCGTCATTAACTAATGTATAAGGGATTATATTGGCTTTACAGACTAAAACCATCGCACTGTCTATATCAATCACCCCCTGATTTGAGCTGTGCACGTAGATGCCCATATCCTGAATCATTAATCGGGTTTTCTGCAGCTGCAATTTATTCTCAGCAATTTGGTTCTGACTAGTAGATTTTATGGTTAAAAGAAATAACAGACTTAAAAAGATTGCTTTTTTCATGGTTTAATTTTGTTTGGTGCAGTAAAGCTAATAGTTTATAAAACTTTTTTGCATTAGAAGTTGCAGTTATTTTTCTGAAACATTTTAATCAATAATGGTAAGTCCACAAAATCAAAAAAAGCTACCTAAAAAATAGATAGCTTTTAATAACAAATTATTAAAGGGTATTGCTGTAAATTAAATCTTTCCAGATATATAAGCAGCAACTTCAGCAAGTCTGTTAGAAAAACCCCATTCGTTGTCATACCAAGTCGCTACAGAAAGCAAGTTGCCTTCTTTTACTGTAAGCGGTAAATCGATAATAGAAGAATGCGGATCGGCCACAATTCTGGCAGAACTCCATTGGTCTTCCAAAACATCCATGACCCCTTTTAAAGAGCCTTCTGATGCTGCTTTTCTAAATGCATTGTTTACTTCTTCTATGGTACAGTCTTTTGTAGTAACCAAATTTAATTCGGCAATACTTCCAGTTCTTGTTGGAACTCTGTATGCTTTTCCAGTAATTTTAAGATCGCTCCAAATAAACTGTAAAGCTCTCGCAGCACCAGATGATGACGGAATTATATTTTCGGCAGCAGCCCAAGAATCACGTCTGTCTTTCATTGGTTGATCTGTCAATGATTGTGTATTGGTATAAGAGTGCACAGTTGAAAAAAGTCCATATTCAATCCCGAAGTTTTCCTTGATCACTTTTACAACAGAAGCCAATGCATTTGTGGTACAGCTTCCCATACTGATGATTTTATGGTTTTCAGCATCAAATTCATCCAAATTTATTCCTTTTAAAAGAACGGCATCACAATCTGCTAAAGATTTACTTGGCGCACTTACTAAAACATATTTTGCTCCGTTATCAATGTGTTTCTGAGCATTATCTCTTGTAGTGGCGCGCCCTGTGCAATCTACAACCAAGTCAACTCCTAAAGCTTTCCAATCTGGAATTTCCAGTTTAGAATTCTTGTACGGAATTTGTTTGTCGCCAATAATAAAATTTCCATCTACTGTTTTTACCTCTTCTTGCCATCTGCCATAATTGGTATCAACGCTAAAAAGTGCTCCCAACATGTCTATATCTTGAATGTCTGCAATGACTTCAGGAACAAAAAAATTGTTTTTTAAAGCTACTCGAAGAAACTGTCTCCCGATTCTGCCAAATCCGTATAATGCTATTTTTGCCATGATATATGTATTTTTAATTTACTGGGTTTATTTTTCAATACATAGGAGACATAGATTTCTATTGTGTAAAAGACGTTTTACTTTTTTGGAAAACACATAGCTATGTGACTCAAATATTTGACTAAAAAACCTCTTTTTTTTCTATGTTCCGAATGTGTTCAATTTTTTTAATTTGCTGGGTTTAAATTTGGAAAACACATAGAAAATAGTTTTTAGTTTCTATGATTCTATGTGTTTAATCTGCATTTTAGAATTAATTAATTTTAACCAAATGGTTTTCAATTTTGGCCCTGTCTGACTCATATTGTGCAGGAAGTTTCAAGTTTTGACCTAATTCTTCTAAACTTTCATCAACAGTAAATCCAGGATTTTCTGTAGCAATTTCAAACAAAACTCCCCCTGGTTCTCTAAAATACAGAGAGTGGAAATATTGTCTGTCTATTTGTGGTGTAATCGATAGACCATAATCTTCGATTTTTTCACGGAAGTGCATTAAAATCTCGTCGTTTTTCACACGGAACGCCACGTGATGCACAGATCCGTTAGCCACATGTCCGCGTTTTTCTTCAGCCAATTCTACCAAATCAACAATGGCAGCATTTTCTACAGTATCAGTTGCGTAACGGTAACGGTTTACATCCTGTTCGATCAATTTGTAACCAAATAGGTCTGTTAAGATGGCAGCAGTAGCTTTGATGCTGTTTAAAGTCAAAGTGATGTTATGAAAACCTTTTGTTGCAACGTCAGCTTTTACTTCGTCAGTTTCCCAAGCTTTTCTGTTGTCCTCAGTTTTAGATTCGATTAATTCTAATTTTAAACCGTCTGGATCTAAGAAAGTAAGATATTTTTCTCCGAATTTTTCAGCTGGTTTATTGTAAATTACATTGTTTTTTTCAAAACGTTTCTGCCAGAAATCAAGACTTCCTTTTGGCACAGAATATCCAATTTCTGTTGCCATTCCAGAACCTTTTCTTCCTTGTTGAATTCCTTCTCCCCAAGGGAAAAATGTTAAGATTGTTCCAGCACTTCCAACTTCATCACCAAAGTAAAAATGGTAAGTTCCCGGATCATCAAAATTCACTGTTTTCTTAATGAAACGTAATCCTAATATGTTTGAATAAAAGTTGAAATTACGTTTAGCGTCACCTGCGATTGCAGTAATATGGTGTAAGCCTAAAATTTTATTTTCCATAGTATTTTTTATTTATAAGTTGTTATTGATTTTCTTTTACAAATTTACTTCCGTTATGGCTGTGCATCCATTAATCTAGATTAAGAAATAAAAAAAAACGATAATTTTTTTTGTTGGACAAATAAAACCAAATAATATTCCGTTTTGTTTAATTGGTTGTTAATTAGTAATTTAAATATTAAATATAGTTTTTAATTATACGATATGTCGTAATTTTATGAATTGAAAATGTTTTATTTAAAAAATCAATAGTATTTTAAATAAGGCCATTTCTTAAATTTACCCCGTTACCGCATTAAAATACCACACCAATTATTGTTTATGGAAAAGAGGACAGATCAGACCGCAGTTATTATGAACAGATTACAGGAAAGAGAAAAAGAACAACTGCAGATTCTGTCGATTTGCAGCGCACTTGCTCAAGCTTTATCCAAAGAGGAATTTAATGCGGTCGTTAGCGGTTTATTAAAAGAACATTTCCATTTTGATGATTTCATTTTTGCTTCATCAAATGAAAATGAAACGGAATATCAAATTTTTTATCAATTTTTACAGAAAATATCAGAAGGGAAAAGTTATGCCATGAATGATGGTTTTTTTAATGCTTGTTTGGAGTCTGCCGATACTGTGGTTTTCGATTTAAAAGCTGTAAAGGATAAGAAAAACAATTTTCCGGGTTACATCAATATAGTGCAGAACAAAGGTTTTAAAAATGGAGTTGGGATTTGTCTTCCTTATATTAAAGGAAATCGAAATGTGCTTTTTCTTTTCTTTAAAAATGGCACAACTTTTGGCAGAGAATCCAGCCGAACTATTCGTGGCATCGCCATGCAACTTTCTATTACCGTCAGAAATATTATGATGGCAGAAGAATATGAAAATAAGATCGATGAATTGAAGATTTTGAAAAGGAATTTAGGCGAAAAAAAAGCACTAGCTTTAGATATAAAAAGTGAAGGTTTTCATGGAATTGTAGGCAACAGTAATGCCATGCAAAATGTTTATGAATTAATCGCTCAAGTGGCCCCATCACAATCTACGGTTTTTATTTTTGGTGAAACCGGAACTGGAAAAGAATTGGCAGCAAGTGCCATTCATAATTTGTCGTCGGTTTCGAATAAAAGAATGATTAAAGTGAATTGTGCATCAATTCCTGTAAATCTTATTGAAAGTGAATTATTCGGACATGAAAAAGGTGCTTTTACGGGAGCAACAGAATTAAGAATCGGGAAATTTGAACAAGCCGAAAACAGTACCATTTTTTTAGACGAAATAGGAGAGCTGCCTTTAGAACTGCAGGGAAAACTGCTTCGTGTTTTACAGGAAAAAGAAATTGAAAGAATTGGCGGAGAAAATACCATAAAAGTAAATGCAAGAGTCATAGCAGCGACAAACAGATCACTTGAAAAAGAAGTTGCCGAAGATCGTTTTAGAAGTGATTTATATTACAGATTAAATGTATATCCAATTCCTTTGCCTGCTTTACGTGATCGCCGAGAAGATATCGCAGTTTTAGGAAATTTTTTCTTAAAAAGACATGCTGAAAAAATCGGAAAAAAGATTAAAGGTTTTTCTAAAAAAGTCCTTAACAGTATGACGGCAAATGAGTGGCCGGGAAATGTTAGAGAATTAGAAAACATGGTGGAAAGAAGTATTTTGTTTGCCAAAGATGAGGTTATAAAAGAAATGATTTTTCCTCAAATTTTTAGGACAGAATCGGGTAAGATTGAAACTGAATTTTACATAAAAACACTGCAGGAAGTAGAGAAGGACCATATTTTAAGGGTCGTAAAAAAATGTAACGGTAGAATTTCCGGTCCTCAGGGTGCTGCTGTTCTATTAGACTTACCGGGAACAACTTTAATTTCGAAAATGCAGAAATTAGGAATTAAAAAAGAGCATTTTTTAGGCTGATATTATTCCTGGGCGATATTTATTTTTCCTGAAGAAACTGCCCAAAACAACAACAAAATCATACTGATAGTCAAAGCAATTGCCGGAAACTGAAAGGAAATTCCGAACGCAATTAAATACGTTGGAAGTCCGTATAAATAATTATTTCTGATTTTCCTGATAGCCGAATTTGTAATTCCCGGACGCAAAAGCTTTTTGTTATTACTCGCAATAAACCACAAAAGATTGTACGAAATATTGATAAGCACAAAGATTCCTGTATAAATTGCCGCGGCAATATTGGAAGCTTCACCATCAAAAAAACGGGCTAATAAAGCGGTTGGATAGGATACAGCAGCAACCAGAAAAAGAATCAAACCGTTTGCAAACATAATGGCAGTATTACGACTGTAAATTTGTTTGAAAATCTTATGGTGATTAACCCACATGATAAAAATACTGAAAAAAGAAAGTGTAAAAGCAAGATACGATGTCCATTCGCCTTTTAAATATATCAATAGTTCGGTGTTGTTTTTTACAGCATTAGTGTCTGGAGCGTGAAGATCTAGGACCAAAAGCGTAATAGAGATGGCAAAAACAGCATCACTAAAATTCTCTATTCGTATGGTTTCTTTTTCCATTTTTTATAATTTTATAAATATTGACTTTCGCAATTTTGGTTCAATATTTTTGGTCTTGTGCCCTTTACCAGTTGTGTCTTCCATCAATAATATCGAACCCGTATTAAAGATTCTTTTCTCTCCCAATGAAGTTTCGATTTCTACACCGCCTTCTAATAAAACAATATATTGACGGTCCGGAGCATTATGAAAATCATAATCATAAGTGGGACTGACTTCTCTAAAAACAATCGATTTTACAGGTTCATCATCAGATAGAAATCCAATTTCGCCATTGTTTTTCAACGGAACTTCAAAATCTTCAAAATGACTTTCGCCATTTTTATCGCTGTAAACTCGCGTAATCTGGATCATTATTTCTTAGAAAAAATAAGTTCATTCGCCAAATCAACTTCATCCTGACTTATAGTATGTCCCATATTGATGTAGATTTTTTTAGTAACTGAAGCGCCCATTTTTTTAAGAAGAGCTTCGGTTTCATTTACTCTTTCTACAGGAACGTGAAAATCAGGATCGCTTGTTCCGATGAAAATGGGTGTATTTTCGAAGTTACCGGCATAATGATCTTCGTAAACTTTATCTCCAATAAGTCCTCCTGTAAAAGCCACTACACCGCCATATTTAGCAGCATTTCTAGCCGTAAATTCTAAGGCAAGGCAAGCTCCTTGTGAGAATCCCAAGAAATAAATATTTTCTTTTTCAATACCGTTTTCCTGAACTGCAGCTACAACTTGAGCAATAGTTTTTAATGATTTTGAAAACGAAGGTTCATTCTCCTCAATTGGAACTAAAAACGAATACGGATACCAAGTTCTGTTTTCTGCCTGAGGTGCAATTAATGCAAAATCTTCAACCTCAAGATGTCTTGCAATCGAAAGAATATCATTAGAACCCGCACCACGTCCGTGTAGCATAATTAGCGCTTTTTTGGCCTCCTTTAGCGATACGCCTGCTGTTATATTTTCTAAACTCATATAGCATATTTTTTAGATTATTTTTTCCAGATATCCTGATATTCGTCGGGATGTTTCTTGAATTGTGCATGTACATAAGGGCAAAGCGGTAACACTTTCAAATTGTTGGCACGTACATAAGAAACCATTTCATCTAAAAGTTTCTTTGCATACCCTTTTCCTTCGGCTTCTGGTTCAACTCCAGTATGGTAAACGGTCAATAAATCATCTTTGATGCTTACCCTCATTTCTCCTAGTTTTTTGTCATCAACATAAAGATTAAAAGCACCATGGTTTTTCTTATCTAATTCTAGTTTTATTGTTTCCATATTTTAATTATATCCTTGTTTTATACCTAATTTTTTCATTTTTGAATACAAAGTCTGTGGCTGCAATTTCAGGAGTTCTGCAGCGCCTCCTTGGCCAGAAACTTTACCGTTGCAAGTTTGTAATGCATTCATAATGTGTTCTTTCTCCATTTCTTCCATAGATTTGATTTTTCCGGAATTCTCTGAAAAAGAATTCGAAGTATTGGACGGAAGATCAAATTTTTCGATTTCAGTTGTTTTGGCCAGTAATACATTTCTTTCTATCAAATGTTCTAATTCGCGAATGTTTCCCGGCCAGTCGTATTGCATCAATTGATCTAAAGCTGCAATACTAATATTGCTGACATTTTTACGTGAATTTGCTGCATATTTTTTTAGAAAGTAAAAGGCCAACGCTTCAATATCTTCTTTACGTTCTTTTAAGGTAGGCAATTGTATCGGGAATACATTTAATCTGTAATATAGATCAAGCCTAAAACGCCCTTCAGCAACTTCTTTTTCTAAAGATCTATTGGTTGCCGCAATAATACGAACATTAATTTTAATGGTTTTATTGCCTCCAAGTCTTTGGATTTCTTTTTCCTGTAAAACACGCAATAACTTTACCTGAGAATCAAGTGGTAATTCACCAATTTCATCTAGAAAAATTGTTCCGTCGTTTGCCTGTTCAAATTTTCCAATTCGTAAAGCATTTGCCCCCGTAAAAGCACCTTTTTCATGTCCAAAAAGTTCCGATTCTATAAGTGAGTGCGGTAAAGCAGCGCAATTAACTACGACAATAGGATTTGATTTATGAGCTGAAAGATCATGTATAGCGTGGGCAACTCTTTCTTTTCCTGTGCCGCTTTCGCCAAGAATCAATACAGAAGTTTCGGCTGGCGCTACAATTTTTATTTTTTCAATTACTTCTGTTAAAAGATGGCTTTCGCCAATAATTCCATCAATTTCTTGATTTTCTGTTTCAATTTTAATTTCTGTCAATGTTCCTTTTTCCTGATCAAATTTATATTTGGCAATGTCCAGCATTACAATAAGGTCTCTTTCTCTAAACGGTTTTACCATAAATCCATACGGATGCGTAGCTTTTACGGCTTCAAGAGTTGTTTGGTTGGTGTTTGCCGAAATATATAGAAATGGTAATTGCCGTTCTCGCAATTCCCAAGCCAAATCAATTCCAGTCAAATCACCTTTTAGCATGATATCGAGTAATACCCAATCTGGTCTTTTGACTTCGATTAGTTTTCGAGCCTGAACCACAGAAGAAGCGATGCCGGTTACTTGATAACCTGCTTTGAGCAACATGATTTTTAAGTCATTTGCTACAATAAATTCATCTTCGACAATTAGAATTTTCTCCTCCATTACTTAAATTTATATAATTTCAGAATTATCGGTTGATCCTTCAAATTCTTTGTTTTTTGTAAATGTGATTTTGATTTTCAGCCCGTTATCATTCTTCATATCAAAAGTTCCGTCAATCTGATCGCTTAGACCAATCATTAAATTCATACCAAGCGAATCTCTTTTTGTATCTTCAAAATTATCCGGAAGACCAACTCCATTATCTGCGATTATAAGCTGATAATTGTTTTGTTCTGTATTTTTAAGAGATATATGTACTTCGCCTTTTCGGTCTAAAGGGAATGCATATTTAATAGCATTGTTTAGTGCCTCATTTATTATTAATCCCATCGGAACTGACTGAGCTACATTAAGATACACTTTTTCTGTATCTAAAACAAAATTGATCTTTTTCTCGGTAGCAAAACAATCTTTCATGTAATTGATCAATTCATGAATATACCAGGACATATTTATACTTGCTAAATTATCAGATTGATATAATTTTTGATGTATGAGCGACATGGCATGCATTCTGTGCTGACTGTTTTGTATTGCCATTAAAGCATCTTCATTGTCTAAATAAGCAGATTGTGTGTTTAATAAACTAATAACAATTTGAAGGTTATTTTTTACGCGATGGTGAATTTCTTTTAAAAGCCATTCTTTTTCTGTCAGCAATTTTTTGTTCACATCGTTTTGTTCACTAATCTGTTTTCTCTTGATTTCTAATTGTTTCTTTGTTTTCTTTTTTAGTTTAAAACGACTGTATAAAAGGACTATAAAAAGTACTAAAAAGATAATGCTTCCTATAAAAACATTTCTGATAATGGCATCATTATGATTTTGTAATTCCTGAAATTTTAACTCTTCTTCTGACTGGGCGATTCCACTTATGCTTACAAGTAAAAATAATAATGCAATACATAATATGCATAACTGTTTTTTAGCAGAAAAAATGGGGCTACCATTCATTTTTTAAAGATAGTGTATTATCAGAAATATGCAAATCAATATCAGATCTTTGCCTAGTTTTTACGATGGTAGAGGTAACAGATTATGATAGCAATTCCAGGTATAATTAAAGTTCCTAAACCGAAAAACTTTCCTGCGATTGCTCCTAAAAAACAACCTGTAAGAAAACCCATAATAGTAACTACTTGTTTCTTAAAACTTAGCAGAATTTCAGGATCTTTTATTCCGTTTTTTAATAAGTTTCCCAAATCAAGAGAAGCTTGTGTAACATTACCGGTCATCATAGTTGTTGGGCCGTATGTTTCTTTGCTGTACAATTTTCCAAAAGCATTTTGAAGTCCCATAGCAAATACGGTTGCCATTGCAACGGCGTACATTGTCCACTCTGAAAAGATTTCTAAAAAGCCAAAAGTATAAGTGGCAATACCGCTTAAAACCAATAGTATACCTTCCCAAAATAAAATAGTATACCGATTGGTACTTTTTAAGGCAATTCTACCACCCACAATAACCGCTATTATAAATACCGGAAAAGTAAGCAGTTTTATCCAGGCATGCACATCAGAACCTTTAATAATCTGATAAGCAAAGACAATAAAGTTGCCCGTAACGTGTGCCGAAAATATAGAATCTGCAGCGACAAAAGTTACGGTATCGCAATACCCTGCTATCATGGTGAGAAGCAGGGTTACGTACCAAATGTTTTTTTGTATTTCCATAATTTGATTATTTTAAGTGTGCGCGAAGCATCCAGGCCATTTTTTCGTGATTTTCTAAAAGACCTGTAATATAATCGCTCGTTCCGGCGTCGTGTAGTTCAGTAGCAAAATTATTGATGTTTTCACGCAAGTGAATTAGAATACTTTCGTGGTCAGCAAGTAATTCTTTGATATATCCGGTGCTGTCGTTTTTTTCTCTAGATTCTTCAGTAAGTTGTGTTAGCGCCAGATATTCTTTTAGAGTTCCGGGCGCATAATGGCCTAAAGTTCTAATTCTTTCAGCAACAGTATCTACAACTTCATCAAGGGCTTGGTATTGCTGTTCAAAGAAAAGATGTTTGTTGTAAAAATCAGGACCTTCAACATTCCAATGTGCTTTTTTTGTCTTGGTATATAATACAAATTCGTCTGCAAGAACTTTAGTTAATACATCAACTACTTTCGAGATACTTTCTTGTTTAATTCCGATGTTTGCTTTCATTTTAAATTAGGTTTAATAAATAATAATCAAGTGAATATTTTCCGGCACCCAGTGCCAAAATAAGTAATAATGATAAGGTGTACATATAAGGAACGTCGCGTACTTCAAGCGAATCTTTTCTGTGCACAACAAAATATCCTACGGCTGTAACACCAATTGTAGGCAATACCACAAGTCTGGTTCCGATGCCTAGAATGATAAGAAACGGAACTACAGTGTCAGAGAAAGTAGCTACTAATCCGTTTAGTTTCTCGGGTAAATGCAGCGGATTCGGAATAGCTTCTCTCTGTCCATTTTCAACTCTGAATTTCTTCATTCCATGTACTCTAAAGAGCTCAACTGCAAGTAATACTCTAAATATTAAAAGTGCCCCATTATTGAATGATGTTCCTAAATCGGAATAAAGGATTTGTTTTATAATTTCAATCATTTCATTTAAAATTTAGAATGCAAAACAGGAACAGCCCAATGCTCCCCAAAATGCATTATAGTTATTTACGGGCACATTGCTCATTCGGGCAACATCATGACTATGAGCGTGAACATCACAGCTTCCGCTGCAACTGTGTATTTGAGATGTTAAACCAGGTTTTGCCGTTGCTTTCGAATTCTTTTCGACAATGCTCTGAAAATTACTTCTTGCTGGATATCCGTTATAGCTATTTGTTGGCGACCAATCTGGTAAAATCGGAATGTTTGGCGGAGAAAACGAAGAGAAATCGCCATTAGCATACACAATTTTTCCGTCGACAATAGTCAAATCAGCTTCAATTTTTTTAATGTCTTCATCGCCAATATTAAAATAATCGCGATCCAGAACTACTAAATCAGCAAACATTCCGGTTCTGATATCTCCTTTTTTTGCTTGTTCCTGAGAGAACCAAGCGCTTCCTCTGGTATACAATTCCAGAGCGGTTTCTCTGCTTAATCGGGTTTCATTGTACAATTGTAAACCTCCAACAGTTTTTCCAACCGTCATCCAATACATGGAAACCCACGGATTGTAACTGCTTACTCTCGTAGCATCAGATCCACCACCAACAGGAACTTCCATCTCCAACATTTTTTTAATTGGAGGTGTATTTTCAGCTGCTTTTGCTCCGTATCTGTCTGTGAAATATTCTCCCTGATACGCCATTCTGCTTTGTACAGCGATACCGCCGCCAAGAACTTTAACGCGTTCGATGTTTCTTTCGTCAATAGTTTCGGCATGGTCAAATATCCAGGGAAGCCCGTTAAACGGAATATCCTGATTTACTTTTTCAAAAACATTTAAGAATCTCGAAATGCTTTCGTTATAAGTGGCATGAAGCCGAAACGGCCAGCGATTTTCTACCAAAAGACGCACTACTTTTTCAAGTTCAGCTTCCATGGTTTCAGGTAGATCAGGTCTTGGCTGTAAGAAATCTTCAAAATCGGCAGCAGAAAAAACCAACATTTCACCCGCACCATTATGGCGGTACATATCATCTCCCTGGTATAATTTTACAGTATCTATCCAATCCTCAAAATCTTCAAATTCGTGTTTTGGTTTTTGGGTAAAAAGATTATACGCAATTCTTACTGTAAGCTGTTTCTTTTCATTCAATTCATTAACGACTTTATAATCGTCCGGGAAATTCTGAAAACCTCCTCCGGCATCAATAACACTTGTAATTCCAAAACGGTTCAGTTCTTTCATGAAATGACGTGTAGAATTGATTTGATGTTCGTAAGAAAGCGTCGGGCCTTTTGCTAAAGTCGAATATAAAATCATTGCATTTGGTGTGGCAATAATAAGTCCGGTTGGTTCACCGTTTGCATCGCGCTCAATTTGTCCTCCGGGAGGTGCGGGCGTATTTTTAGTATAACCAACTGCTTTTAATGCTGCCCTGTTCATTATTGCTCTGTCATATAAATGCAGGATAAAAACAGGAGTTTCAGGCGCAATTGTATTGATTTCTTCTAAAGTTGGCATTCTGCGTTCGGCAAATTGAAACTCAGACCAACCGCCAACGACACGAACCCATTGCGGATTTGGCGTACGATCTACTTGCTTCTTTAACATTCTAAGTGCATCTGCAAGTGAAGGAACACCGTCCCAACGCAGTTCTAAATTATAATTTAGACCGCCTCGAATAAGATGTATGTGCGAATCGTTGATTCCGGGAACAACTCTTCTGTTCTGAAGGTCGATTATTTTAGTTTCTTCAGATGCAAATTCCATTACATTACTATCATTTCCAACTGCAATAAACTTTCCGTCTTTGATTGCTACGGCTGTAACATTGGGAGTTTCAGCATTGAAACTATGAATTTTACCGTTGAATAAAATTAGATCTGCTTTCATAATTCGATTATTTAGAGTTAAGCTTTTCAATTGCTTCTTTGATTCCTTCGCCTGCAACATTGTAGAATGCAGGACCTGCAAGCAAAGTGATTTCTGTTAAAGGCTTGTGATCTGATAATTTTTTATTTTTTAAGTAAGTCTGTGTTCTATAAGCTTCAAAAGATCCTAAAACTACATTTGTTGCAATTAAAGCTGTTGGAGAATCGATTCCCGCATCTTTGATATCACTTGCAAATGAGTAATCGCTAACGCCCAAACGCAAAGCTTCGCGCATAGCAACACTTCCTACGCTGATCATTAAATCGGGTGTGAATTTATTGCGGTCACCAAGACCAATAAGCAATAATTTCTTAGCTGCCAGAGTTCCTTTTGGTGGTGTGATTAATAAGGTTTCTAATGAATGGCCTGTAAACTTTCCGCTTTTGCGTAATTCGGTAATAACTCCTTTTAATGCGTCGTCTAAATGTATCATTCCGTTTAGGTTTGCAGGAAGAGCGGGAGGGTTGAAGATGTCGCCTTCTGTGTATTCAAAAACACAGGCAACTTGTAATTCTGCTACTGCTGCAGATGGGCCCTGAACTAAGCCGTTTATGGCAACTCCATCAACTTTTCCCCAGGTAACAGTAGTTCCAAGTGAAGCCATTTTGGTTTCAGGAACAACTTGCGCAAAAGTGATATTGGTAAATGAACCAAGAAATAAAAATGTGATAAAAAGAAATAGAGAAGAATATCTAGGTCTGTATTTTGAGAAAATCGATATGTTTTTCATAATTATAAATTGAGTTAATCTGTTAAGTGTAATTCATAAAAAATATTTAGCACATAGGAACATAGATTTTATGTATATAAAGAACGTAAAAAAAAATATTTTTTGTACATAGCTGACGCTGCGTTTTAAATAAGTGAAATGCCTTTTTAAAATTACAAAATCTATGTTTCTATATGTTAAATTAATTACGTCCCATTGGTTTCGTTATTAAAATTTAAATCCGAGTTTAACATTAAAGAAAACGCCGTCTTTAGAATTTGGTATTATGTCGTCTATAAATGCACCAGTTTTGAAATATTGAATTCCGCTGACAAGCGAAATGTATTTACTTACGCTATAAGAAAAATTGGCAAGATATGCCGTCCCGATATACCGTTTGTCTGAAGCACTTCCGGGAAGATTCAGCGTGCCGCTTGGTCTATAAACACCGTCTTGCAGTGAATATCTCCAGTTAAATACCACGTCGACCTGCATCTTTAGTTCCGGCAGTAAATCCAAGGTAGCATAAGGATGAATATCGATAAGGTTTACTGGCCCAATTTGCGGACTAAAGCCAAAATAACCTCCTTTTGGATACAGCGGATTAAACGTTTGCAGGTTTCCATCGCCTTTGTTTTTGTCTCCTGAGATGTAATCATTTCGGAGATTTATGGTTGGCTTGAATTTTATGTTCTCAAAAGAATAACCCAAATCGGCAGAGGCTGTCCAGGCATTAATAGTTCCTGATCCAAAACTCCCAAATTGATACGCAGCTTCCAGATTATAAATAAATCCACCGCCGTATTTCCAAAGTCTTGCGCCTATTGTATGTCGTTTTTCCGCAGCAATTCCTTCTTCGAATACAGATTCTATTTTTTGTATACCGAGATAATAAAGATCCAGATTTGCTGCTTTCGGGAAAATGATTTTAGAATAGGCACCCCAAAGATTAAGTTGTTTAGACATTTTATTGTCAAAAACGCCCTTGTATACAGTGTTTGCCATCATAGCAAAAGCGTCAATTGAGAATCTTGCTGAAGTATACATTATTTTCCCACCTGTAAAATAAAGTCTCGCATTTGGACCTTCTCTCACGGAAATCAATCTTCCGGAGCCATAATCCAGTTCTTGCCTTCCGGCGCGAACAGCTAGTTTTTCATCTTCTTTTTTCCATAAATTAACATCTAAAAAAAGATTCTGAACATTCAATTGATCTTCGTCAATTCCTCTGGGACCATTGACTCTTCCGTCTTGCAAAGCACTTCTTAGTTGCGCAAATACTCTAAAGGTTTTTCCTAAATGGATATCGACATGAAGATCATAGCGTTGCAAAAAGAAGTTGTTGTGGACAATATTTAATCTTCCCCAATCTTCATTGTCGAAATCAGCATATTCATATCGGGCTTCGCCGCCAAAAGACATATAGCTATCTTTCACTTTGTTTAACGGAACGAATTTTAGATTCTTATAAAAGTTTCTTGTCGAATCTTTTAAGAATTCATAATTTTCGTCATAACGCAAAAGCTTAAAATTTTGAGCCGATGCAATGCTTCCCATTAAAAGAAAAGAAAGTACAATTGTCCTGAAGTTTAGCAATATGGATTTTGATGATTCCAACATAATGAAGTATAAGAGATTTATAATACAGCAAGTAGAATTGGTAATTAGTGTTTCAGCATGTTATGTGCATAATGAATCCCTAATCCGTAAGATCCGCCGTGTTTTTTCATTAAGTTCGTTACCGGAACATACGTTTCTTCACGTGCCCAATCTCTCTGAAGTTCCAGTAAGTATTGAATTGAAGTTATTGGTTTTGCACCAACTTGTATCATTCTTTGAATGGCACGTTCGTGCGCTTCCGGGCTTACATCACCGCAGGCATCTGTAATTACATAAACTTCATAACCTTCGTCAATAGCAGATAAAGCCGGGCCAACAATACAGACTCCTGTCCACAATCCTGCAAGAACTAATTTTTGTTTTTTTGTTCCCGTAATGGCTTTATGAGCGTTTTCATCTTCCCAGGTATTCATGGTTGTGCGATCGATATATCCTGAAGTTGCGATTGGATAAAATTCTTCAACTTCTGGAAACACCGGACCAGAAAAGCTTTCTTCAGCTACTGTTGTAACAATTGTTGGTACATTGAAGATTTTTGACGCACCGCAGATGATGGCAACGTTATTACGTAATTCGCTTAACGGAATACTGGTTGTAGCGAATGCCATTTGTCCTTCAAAGTCAATTAAGACTAAGGCGTGATTATCTGGGGATAATAAGTTAATTGATGGTTTCATAAAAATTGATTTTAATGGGTTGAAAGTTTTTTAATCATTTCGGAAGAAACAGCGTCTGCGTAGATCCCAAAAGCACTCGTTAAAACACCTTTTATATTGTAAGCGTCAGATATAATTCCGTAGACGATATCTTCATCACCAGGATCTGTATCGCCTTCAAAACGGAAAAAATATTCGATCTTGAATTCTTCAGGAGACATGGTTTGTGTGTTATTATTATAACGGATACAGTTTTCATCAAGATTAAAATTTTCTGTAAAACCTTGCTGACTTAGCCATTGTAAAGCTTCTGTAACTGTATCAAAAGACGGCTGTTGCGATGAACTCATAATTTGTAAAGATTAAACTGCCCATAAAGCAAGAATTATTACAGGCAGTTTTGATTAATTGTAAGTAACGTTTGCTTATGATTTAATAAAAGCAAGAATATCTTTATTGATTGTTTCCGCCTCTGTAGTTGGCATACCGTGAGGAAACCCAGGATAGGAAATTAGTTTTCCGTTTTTTAATAGTTTTGCTGCTCTAGGTGCCTGACCATAAGGTACAATCTGATCATCTTCTCCATGTAATACAAGAACAGGAATATCTAAACTCTTAAGATCTTCTGTAAAATCTGATTCAGAGAAAGCTTTTATTCCTTCATAATGTGCTAAGACTGATCCCATCATTCCCTGACGCCACCAATTGTGTTTAATTCCTTCCTGAACTGTTTTTCCTTCGCGGTTCCATCCGTAGAATGGAATAGGAAAATCATAGAAATATTGTGCTCTGTTAAATCCGGTACCTTGTCTTATTTCATCAAAAACAGCTAGTGGCACACCTTCAGGATTTGTTTCATTTTGGATCATAATCGGGGTTACAGCACTAATAATTACTGCTTTTGCAATACGTCCTTTTCCATATTTTGCCGCATAGCGTATCACTTCGCCGCCGCCAGTTGAATGACCTACGTGAATAGCGTCTTTTAAATCAAGGGCAGCTGTCAATTCAGCTGCGTCTGCTGCATAAGTTTCCATATTGTTTCCCTCTGAGCTTTGACCAGAGCGGCCGTGTCCGCGGCGATCATGTGCAATGACCCTGTATCCTTGTTTTACGAAAAACATCATTTGCGCATCCCAGTCATCACTAGATAAAGGCCATCCGTGGTGAAAAACAATTGGCTGTCCAGTTCCCCAATCTTTGTAATAAATTTCTGTTCCGTCTTTTACTTTTATTGTACTCATTTTTTATGGTTTTAGATTAATAAATTCTAGAGATAAATGTCAAAATTAGTAGGGTGATTAAATCTAAGTTTGATTTAACAGGTGTTGTTAAATTTCTTGTACAAGCTTACAGAAGGCGCGAAAGTCTGTCGATTAATCTAGAGAAGAAAAAAGTTATTCTCGTATGCTACCTATTTAATATGTAAAAGCACCTGCTTTATTTGAGTTGCTAATTTTAAATGATATTGAATGATGAATCTTCTACAGAATGGCTTTTAGCCATATAGACCAAAATTAATCGCTGCTAAATTTTTTTGTTAGTGCTGAAATTGCTGGATCTTCTAAGAAAGGCAATATTTCGTTTTCATTTGTTTTCATGTTCGACAAATTTTAAATTAATAAGGTGGACGCCAAATAATAGCCAAATAATGTACCTTTATATGTAAGTAGTTGATTTCTAGTATATTTTAATTTTTATCGCTGTTTTTAATTTACGTTATTTCGTAAATTTATTAACGAGGTAATTACAAATGAAGTAATTGTAGCCTTCTGTTTTCTTGTAACAGCAGTACATTCAATTTCAATGGATGCATTTTTTGACAGTGAAACTACTTGTATTGTACTTCGAGCGGGGAAAGAAGTAGTAAAATAGAGGGTTCTGTCGCATCTAAAATAATTTTTTATCTTTACGGCTTTTAAATCATTCAATTCATGTTCATTTTCTAAAATAGTGATCCGGCAATGTAAATACCTGAATAAATTTGTCGAACAAGATCATCGTTTTATCACGTGGAGAATTCTAAATGGATTAGGATTTGCTGCATTTGAATCAGCCAAAAGAACGTTAAGAGGAATTGAAGTTGTGCAAATGTTAAGAATGAAGCAGATGATTAATCCTGGCATAATGATGTTTAAATCATTCTGTTAATTGGCAGCTGACCTACTGAAAGCACTGATAAGTAGATTTGTGATCGACAGCCGCAACAGAACCCAAATAATTACACTTAACAAATTATATTATATAAATCAATGCGAAACTATTTCTTTATAAAAAAAATACTAATTTTTATTTTTTTGTTGGCATCAACACTAATACATGCACAGTTTCATCTTACTAAACTACAAACAGAATATCAGGAAACTCCGTTAGGTATTGATATCAAAAAACCGGTGTTTAGCTGGCAGATGAAAGCCGATGCTATCTTACGCGGATTGTCGCAGAAAGCCTATCGAATACAAGTTATAGATGAATCTGGCTTAACTGTTTGGGATTCAAAAAAAATTATGAGCGGAACTTCAATTGGTATTCCATATAATGGGGAAGGACTTAGAGCTACTACAAGATACACTTGGAGTGTCAGTGTTTGGAACCAAAATGATAAAGAAATGGCCGCTGAATCATGGTTTGAAACAGGGCTGATGAATTCTGACCCAAAATTATCCGCCTGGAATGGTGCCAATTGGATTGGCGGAACCGATAGGGATATGGTATTTTACTCTCATTATCTTACTGTTTACCAATTTAGCTATCAAATGCAACTGGATCAAAAAACAAAATCAGTTAAGGCTGGTTTTGTTTTTGGAGCAAATGATGAACGTCTTATGGATAAGAACATGAATATTTTAGGTGTTGAAAACAGAAAAGATTCCTCTTATGTAAAAATTGAATTGGATATTACAGCTGTAAATGGAACCAAAACGGGTAAGGCAAAATTAAATATCTACCGTGTTGGTTATACTAAAAATGATACTGCAATCCTCCCGTTTAAAACATTTGAAATACCTTTAAGTAGTATCAATCAAAATAATAAATACAGTAAACATCAAATTTTGGCAAGTTCTGTTTTTGGTGTATTTAATTTTTATGTAGATGGCAGTGACAATGACCACAATATAACTGTGGACAATTCAGGTAGAATCAATAGTATAAACCTTAATCCAATTGGTCGTGGTGCAGATTATATTGCTTATCCAATTGTAGGCGATATAGGCTTTACTTTAGATAAAGGACAAAAGGCTTATTTCTCTAATGTTGAGATCATGAATTTCAGGGCACCTTCTAATACCTTGTTTAAAGAAAATCTTAATACAGCCTCCTATAACGGAATTTTTTCCTCTGCAAATAAAACGCAATTTTCTGTAATCAACGGACAGTACGTTTTAGATGCCAAATCACAAAAGGTACATTTCATTGCGAATCCTACACAAAATGCAACGCCTATGCTCAGATCCGAGTTTAAAACGGAAGGCAAAATAATTAAAAAGGCCAGAATTTATGCTACAGCACGTGGAATTTATGAACTGTACTTAAACGGAGAACGCGTTGGGAAAGAATATTTTAGCCCAGGGCTAACACAATACAACAAAACACATCTTTACCAAACATATGATGTTACTTCAATAGTTGTAGCTAATGGAGCCAATGCATTTGGAGCTCTTTTAAGTGAAGGATGGTGGAGTGGCAATATAACCTTTACTGGAGAACACTGGAACTTTTTTGGCGATCGCCAATCATTTTTAGCTAAACTTGTAATCACCTATACTGATGGAAGTGAACAGCTGGTAACCACAAATTCCGAGACTTGGAAATATTATAAAGATGGACCAATACGATACGGAAGCTTTTTTCAAGGGGAGGTATATGATGCCCAAAAAGAGTTTGCAATTACAAATTGGAGCAAACCAGATTTTAATGACTCCAAATGGACCAATACAAAGGTCATTGGATTGGAAGGAACAACGTATAACCAAAATTTAACCAATCCAAATCTTGATTTTTCAAGATTACAGTTAATTGGAATGCCTGGAGTCACCGCCACTATCGTGAAAAAAATGAAGCCTGTAAATGTTGAAGAAGTACGTCCTGGAGTATTTGTATATGATATGGGTCAGAATATGGTGGGATTTCCGAAAATTGAATTTGAAAATACTACCAAGGGTGATACTATAATGATGCGCTATGCCGAAGTGAAATATCCTGATATTGAAGAATACAAAGCAAACAAAGGAATGCTAATGCTGGAGAATATGAGAGCGGCTATGGTTCGCGATATTTATTATTGCAAAGGGAATAATGATATAATGCAACCTCGTTTTACTTTTCATGGATTTAGATTTTTAGAAATTACAGGTATTAAAAAAGCACTTCCGTTAGATAAGATTACGGGAATGGTTTTAAGCTCCATAGATTTAACCACTGCAAACTATGAAACATCTAGTGCTCTTGTCAATAAATTATGGCAAAATATAGAATGGTCTACCCGTGGTAATTTTTTATATATACCCACAGATACCCCCGCACGTAATGAGCGAATGGGCTGGAGCGGAGATATAAATGTGTTTTCAAAAACAGCTACCTACCTTGCCAATGTTGGCCCATTTTTAAGACGACATATGCTTGCCATGCGAGACCTGCAAGATAAAAATGGAAGATTTACCGATACAGCCCCTGTTACAGATGCTTTTGGCGGTATTCTATGGGGTAGTGCTGGAATTATAGTAGCGTGGGAGTCATATCAACAGTATGGAGATACCTCATTACTTGCAGAGCACTATGATGCGATGAAACACTACACCGATTATCTAAAAACACATCAAAATCCTATAACAGGTGTACAATCTGAATCGCTGCTCGGAGATTGGTTGAGTCCAGAGGGGTATAAAAATGATGACACCATTCTTTGGGATGCTTACTATGCCTATGATCTTGATATCATGCAAAAAGTTGCAGCTCTACTTGGTAAAACAGCTGATGCAAAACGTTTTGAGCAAGAATATATTACCCGTAAAGATCATTTCAATAAAACGCATATAGATTCCATAACTGGCAAAACAATACATTCAGGCCATCGCTTTCCATGGGGCTATCGCGTATCTAAAGAAGAACTTCCTGAAAAAGGAAGTTTTAGTGATACACAAGCCTCTTATGCGATTCCGCTTGCTTTTAATCTATTTGATAAAAATACAGAAGGCAAAGCTGTAAATAATCTTGTGGCAGCATTAGAACGTAAAAATAAAGACGAGTTAGGTGTAATGCGTCCAGAATATTCTCTAATGACCGGTTTTATTGGTACGGCATCCATCAGTAATGCACTTTCTAAAAATGGTAAGGATAAAGAAGCATATCAATTATTACAGCAAACCTCTTATCCTTCTTGGTTATATTCGGTTGAAAATGGTGCGACTACAATTTGGGAGCGATTAAATTCCTATACTAAAGAAAATGGTTTTGGTGGTAATAACAGTATGAACTCCTTTAACCACTACTCATTTGGTGCAGTAGGTGCCTGGATGATTAACAATTCGTTAGGTATAGCTCGAGATGAGCCTGGTTTTAAAAAATTCGTATTACAGCCTACGCCAGATCCTACTGGTAAGATAACATTTGCAAAGGGTTACTATGATTCTATGTATGGAAAAATAACAAGTGAATGGGAAATTTTAGACAAACAGGTTGTTTATACTATAAATATTCCTGCAAATACTACAGCATCTCTATTTATTAAGGCTTCTGATTTAGATAAAATAAGCGAAAGCGGTAAAAAAATTAAAAAGGTTAAAAGCATAACTTATATAGGTCAAAAAGGGGATAAATTAGTCTTTCGGCTGTTGTCTGGGAATTATAAATTTTTTGTGGAAAAATAGCGAAGCTATAAAGATGGAAGCATAGAAATAACCCAGTATGAAAAAAACGTTAGCGAACATTTGTCTATTGCAGAAATTTTAAGGAATAAATAATTTAGTCTTTTCTTTAACTGTTTGCTTATTGCCTTTTTTAAGGAAGGGGGGGGCACTCCAATTGATTTTCTTATAGTTGACTGTTTGTTTTAATTTTTGAAGCAAACAATCCCAAATAACTTCCCTTATTTTTTCAACTAATAGTTTTTTTTGCAAAAGTGTCGAGAGGAAACAAAGGATGAGTGTCCAATCTTTTTTAATTAGAGCGATTGGTAATTGTAAACCAGGAATAATAAATAGTGACAAAAGTGAATCAAACAGGTTGCTATCAGAGTTTATAATCAACGTTCATTTTTTTAAATAGTAAGAGGGCAACGTAAATACCTAAACAATATTGCCGAACAAGATCATCGTTTTATCAAGAGGAGAATTATAAATGGATTAGGATTCGCAGCCTGCTAAGAAAGAAGCAGATGACTAATCCTGGTATAACTATGTTTAAACCACTCTGTTCATTGGTGACTACTGAAAACACTACTAAGTTGATTTTGTGATCGAGCTGCGACAGAACCTTTTTTTTTCCTAATCACATGTAGCCTGTTTGCCAATGTCCAAATGCCTCTATTGTTTTCTGACGGAATGGCAAGAAAAAGTTTCCAAAACATCCACTTCAACTTGTAATTTATCTTATTTTCAATGTCAGGATAGCCTAAATGGGAGTAGTATAGATTTTATATTTATTTAAATGAAAAAAGTTTCACTGGTTTGTAAAGTATAGTCGGACTTTACCGTGATGAAATTGAATATTAAAAAGTACTAAAAGAGCGTTAAGGCAAGTGTTATTCAAGTCTTTTTAGTTTTTATTTAGAATATGATAATTTATGATTAAACAAAGATAATATTGAATTAATGTATAAACCGTAATTATTAGACCTTTGGATTTTAAAAATAGTGATAATTTAATAAAAATGCTGACAGAATGACTTCAGTACGAATGTGAAAAACAAAATAAGGTATCTTATTCACAAAATGTATTTTGGCTTTTTTTTTATCAGATTAATTTGTTTTTATAAAACCCACCTTTACTATTATTTGCAAATTTAAGATGTACACTTATAAATTAACCTAAATGAAATATTCATGATCTAGCCCACGCAAACACTAATGAGTTTTTCTCGGAACCTGAATATATTCGTAAATAAGATCTAAAAAAAAACATTTAAGGTTATGGAAACAGTTCAATTCGAATAGCTCATTTCTGTAGGTTTTTATTGGAGTCTAAATAAATAAAATACATATGAAAAAAATAATTTTTATTGCGTTAATCCTTTTGCTCAGTTTTCAATCTGGCTTTTCGCAAAAAATACTTACTCCCGAAGATAAAGCCCGTTTTGCTTGGTGGCAGGAAGCCCGCTTTGGAATGTTTATCCATTGGGGTCCATGCACACTTACCGGTGCCGATATTAGCTGGAGTCGTGGTAAAGAAATTCCTGCAAACATTTACGACCACTTGTACCAACAGTTCAACCCAGTAAATTTCGATGCACACAAATGGGTGCAATATGCCAAAGATGCCGGCATGAAATATATTGTTTTCGTTGCCAAACATCACGATGGTTTTGCTATGTGGGATTCGAAACTGACGGAATACAAAATCACTAATAGCCCTTTCAAACGCGATGTGTTGCGTGAACTTACAGATGCTGCCCACGAAATGAACATGCCTATCGGTATTTACTTTTCACCCGGCGATTGGCGCGACCCTGATTGCCGTTCAAAAACAAATGATGTTTTTCAAAAACGTATGCATGGTTATTTAACTGAAGTATTGTCCAATTATGGTAAGATTTCATTGGTTTGGTTTGACTTTGATGGTCTTCCTAATCCAACTCTTCCTGAAGAGACCTACAAACTTGTACGTAAATTGCAGCCTGGAGCAATTATAAACAACCGTCTAGAGGCTATTCATTCAGACGAATCGCACGGTTTTGTCGGCAAATGGGGTGATTATGCCACTCCTGAAAATCGAGTGGGAAGTTATTGCAACGCCGTTCCTTGGGAAACATGCGAAACCATGGGTAAAGGATGGCCCTGGTGTATTGATGACAAACCAAAAGATTTGAAATATTTACTGAATGTACTGACAAGCTGCGTTGGCGGAAATGGCAATTTACTTTTAAATGTGGGTCCTAATGCTTTGGGTGAATTTGAACCTGCCTTTATTGCCCGTTTGAAAGAAATAGGTAAATGGGTGGGAGCTAATAGTGAGGCTGTTTACGGAACGCAAGGTGGGCCATATATTCCAACGCCGGAATACAATTGTACCCGCAAAGGAAATAAAATTTTTATCCAGGCAAAGAAGTTTAATCAGGAGGAATTGAAACTTCCTGCTTTCAATGGTAAAATTGTAAAAACATCTTTAGTTGATGGTTCAGCAGTAGCGTTTACATCTGATAAAAATGCACTAACATTAAAAGTTCCAACTGAAAAACAAGATCCTAATATCACAGTAATTGTTCTCGAAATCAAAGAAAATACTTCTGATTTGGCTATTATCCCTCCGTTTAGAAAGACCCAATCTCTAGCTTATTATAAACCCGCAAAAGTAAGCAGTAGTGTTGCTCCATTGTTTATGCACGATGCGGGTGCTGTGTTTGACGACAATGAAGGAACCTACTGGACACCGGGTCGTAATCCGTTGTTGGCTGACAGTATCTCTGGGATAAAATTTGAGGATGGTTACAATCCTAAAAATCCTGTTTGGCAAAAAAGTGGATGGGTAGAAGTTGATTTGGGCAAACCAATAAAAATTAGCAGTGCCCTTGTTAGGGAGCTAAAAAATTGGAATAATTATGTGAGTGTTTCGTCATTCAAAATTGAATATAAAAAGAAAAATAGATGGATAACCATTGTAAACGGAACAACTCTGAGTAACACTGTCATTACATTCCCAACAGTAGTTGAAGCTCAGAAAGTGCGACTTTCGGTTGAAGCCCCTGGTAAACCTGCCATTAGTGAGTTTCAGTTGTTTTAGCAAGTTCTGGAAGGACATAAGATAAGGCTCTGTCGCATCTAAAATAATTTTTTATGTCAGGGCTTTTAAATCATTCGATCTATCAAAGGTCATTGCTAGCCAAAATCTATTATTCTTCAAGCTATTGTGATGTTGAGGAAATAATGAAAATGAGGGGAGGTCCGGTTGATCTTACAATTTAGTGTTGTATAAGTTAATTCTTTTATCGGGGCTCAAATGAAGAAGTGAAAAACGAAGAGTTGAGAAAAGTTGGAGAATGGGAAACCTGTATAGGTTCAATTGGATCTATCATTTCATTCGGTTTCTAGCTTTTTTCTTAAAATGGCAAAGTATGGCAGTTTCAATATTTTTATTTATGATTATTGTCTCATGTCATAGGGCATGGGGCAGTTGTATGGGTTTTTATAGCTGAATTTTTTCCAAACCACCTAAGAGCCAATCGACAAGCGTTTTGATTTTAAACGCATTGGGTATTAGCAGCTTGTATACCATCTTCAATAGCTTTTTTATTGTCAACTGTTGGTGCTTGAGTTGTGTTTTTAATTTTTGCAGCGATGATGGTGTTTCAAGGAAACCAAAGGAAAAACCTTAGGAGAATTGCAAGAAACAGTTTTAAGCTGGAGTAATTTTTCTTTTTAATACTAAACTAAAAGATGCATATTCAAAACACATGAGCGCCCAAATTTTAAAAATGATAAAAGAAAATTACTAGCGGGAAAGATTTAATAGATCTCACTCTTAACCATGTTTTTATTTTAGCTATGTTTGTTCCACTGTTATTGCATTAAAACTAATTTGCAGACCCTATGATATGAATTCCCAATTGATATATTCAAATGAATTAGCTCTTTTATTGAGTATTGCGGCTGGTGATGAATTGTCCTATACCTTGTTAGTTGAAAGACATTGGCAAAAGGTGCTTCAGCATGCCCTCACCTTTGTTAAATCATATTCCATTGCCGAGGAATTAACGCAAGATGTTTTTATTCAGATTTGGGAAAAACGAGAAAAGTTATCAGATGTGAATAGTTTTGATAACTACCTTTTTATAGTGAGTCGTAATTTGATTATCAGTCATATTCGGAAAAAACTTATAGAAACAACTTCACTAAAAGAAGAAAAACTACAAGAAATGTTTTTTAAGCCCGATGAGCAATATGAGTTTAAAGAATTGGTTGAAATTATAAATGAAGGGGCTGCACTTTTACCAGAACCTAGGCGTTCTGTTTTCCTGTTAAGCCGCATAGAAGGAAGAGATGCCGATTATATTAGCAAAGAATTGGGTATCGCTAAAAGAACCGTTCGTTGGCATTTGGTGCAGGCCTTAAATTTTCTTAGAAATTACCTGCACAAGTGTTATAACATCAATTTATTAACACTAATTTTATTAGGGTTAAATTTTTTTTCATAATTTTTTCATTTTTCATTGCCACTTTAGCAACCAATCCTCGTCTTTATAATTGAAGGACTGTTTAGGTCAACCCAAAACCTTGTATTTATGTATCAAAACGAAGTATTTAAAGAACTAATGCAGCAGTTTGTTTCAGGAGAAATCACTCCTGAAGGTAAGGTAAAGCTACTTGCAATGTTGGACAATCCCCAATATTTGGGTGAGCTGAATGCCATTCTTAGAGAAAATTACGACACTGTAGAAATTCCTTCTATTGGTCCTGAAGTAACCAAAAAATTCATTAAAGAACTTAGGGAAAAGATGAATACTTCTGAAAAAACAAAAAAAGGATCAGTCTTAAGCTTATTCAACTGGCAAAAAATAGCCGTGGCAGCCAGTATTTTACTGGTAATGGGTCTTGGAATTTTATTTCTTATTCAAAACAGCAATGAATCCCCAGTAGTAGCAACCCCAAGGCTGGCCGATGACAAAGAACCGGGTAAAACGGGTGCGATACTGACCCTTTCCAATGGTTCAAAAATCGTTTTGGATAGCGTACGGAATGGATTGTTAGCCAATCAAAACAATACGACTGTTTCAAAAAAGAATGGAGGACTGGTATATAAAGCTGGCAATGATACTCAATCAGTCTACAATACCATGACCACCCCCAGAGCACGACAATATAATCTGGAATTATCAGATGGTACAAAAGTATGGCTCAACGCATCTTCGTCGATTACTTTTCCAACTTCTTTCACCGCAAACGAAAGAAAAGTAATCCTAACTGGAGAAGCTTATTTTGAAGTAGCCAAAGATAAAACCAGACCTTTTAGAGTTGCTGTGAATGATATGCAGGTAAATGTATTAGGAACGCATTTTAACATAAATGCGTATGATGATGAAGCTTCCGTAAATACCACCCTCTTAGAAGGAAGTGTGTTACTTACTGAGAAAGGTAAAAAAGTACTATTGAAACCCGGGCAGCAAGCTCAAAAACAAAAGTCAGGTGCTATTGTAGTAAACGACAATGTGAATTTAGAAGAGGTGATGGGGTGGAAAAACGGCGTATTCTACTTTGACAATGCTAGTCTTCAAACGGTTTTACGACAAGTAAGTCGCTGGTATGATGTGGATGTTGTATTTGAAAAAGGGATACCTACAAGAACATTTGAAGGAGAAATACAAAGAAATTTACAATTATCACAAGTATTAAAAATTTTAGAAAAGAATAAGGTTCATTTCAAAATCGATGGAAAGATTTTAAGAGTGATGCCCTGATTAGATTAGAACGGGGAAACCCTTTTTTATAAAATATGTATTTGTTATCCATAAAAAAAAGCCAGCAATGTTGGAAGCATTGCTGGCTGGTTCCTAAAAAAAAGGAACAGTTGATGGAAAACAGATAGATAAACCAAGCAAGGAGAATTTATTATTAACCAAAAACAATTACCAAAAGTATGAAATTATTATCAAAAGGCAAGTCAAAAAATTATTGGCTTACTTCAAAAACCTGGAAAGTTATGAAATTAACATCCATATTGTTTATCGCTCTAACTTTACAAGTTTCGGCAGCAGTGTCCTCACAAACGATTACTTTCTCGGGAAAGAATGTTCCGTTTAAAAAAGTAATATCGGTCATAAAAAATCAAACTAATTATGTTTTTTTCTATGACACTGCGATCTTAAAAAATGTTAAGCCAATTTCTATTAATGTTGTAGACGCCCCGATTGAGAAGGTGCTGGAACAAGCTTTCGCAGGAACATCAATAACATGGATTATTGAAGGGAAAACAATTTCGTTTATTCCTAAAAATGAAATGGAAAAAGAATCAACCAATTTGTTACTAGTGCAAAAGTTAGTTAAGGGGAAAGTGACTAATGAAAAAGGAGAGCCTATACCTGGCGCTAATGTGCATGTCAAAGGAAGCACTGTTGCAGTGCAGACTGGATTTGACGGTAGTTTTACGATTGAAGTGCCCGAAAATTTTACAAAGTTAGTTGTTTCCTTTGTTGGTATGAAAGAACAAGAGGTAGTCATCGGAAAAGAGCCCCTCACTATTGTTCTAAAAGAGAAAGGGCAAGAACTAGAGGATATTGTCGTTATCGGGTATGGTACAAAAAAGCGTAAAGACTTGACAGGAGCTGTGACAACATTGTCTTCTGATAGCTACAAAGATCAACCTGTATTGAATTCGGCTTCAGCCTTACAAGGCCGTGTAGCAGGAGTTTCCGTAAATACGAACTCAGGCGCTCCGGGAGGAGGGATCAAAGTTCGTATTAGAGGAGCAAATTCTGTTAATGCCGGAAATGATCCACTATATGTTGTGGATGGTATTGCATTAAGTAGTTTAGGATTTCAAGATGTAAATGTAAATGACATTGAATCAATGGAGATTTTAAAAGATGCTTCAGGAACTGCTATTTACGGATCAAGAGGAGCAAACGGTGTAATATTAATTACTACCAAGTCTGGTAAATTAGGAAGGTCCAAAATTCAATATAATTCTTTTGTGAGTTTTAATAGTCCCATGAAAAAATATAATTTGATGGATGCAGTTACCTATGCAAAAGTCGCTAACATTACGGCGGGTGTTACCGTATTCCCAAATCCAGATTCATTTGTTAATAAAACAACTGATTGGCAAAGCTTGATTTTTGCTAATGCTGTAACCCAAAATCATCAACTTTCCGTATCAGGGGGAAATGACAACACTAAATATTTTATTTCTGGTTTTTATACAGACCAACAAGGTTTACTCGTAAACAGTTCCCAAAAAAAATTCGGACTTCGTTCTAATTTAGGTATAAAATTGAGTAATCGTTTCAATTTAGATCTTAACATGTTTATCAGTAGAATTAATTCTAGTAATAATACTGATACGGGAGGCAAGGGGAATCCTGTTATGTCTGCAATCACGTGGGCTCCCACAGAGTTGGTTTATGATGACAAAATAAATGGATTATATAACCGTTCAGGGGTATCAACAATTTGGGGCAATCCATATATGGTTTTAAAAGAAAGAAATAATGATGATTTTTCAAATGTTGGAATTTTTAACGGTAAATTAAAGTATAAAATTACTGATTGGTTGAGTTTTACAGTCAATGCAGGACTAGACATGAAAATTTCTAAAGGAGCATTTTTGAACAATGACTGGATTAGTCCCGGGAATATGGGGTCAGGTCAAAGCATGAACGAAGCATACACTTTTCAAAACAGTAATGTACTTAATTTTCATAAGCGTTTTAATGATCTTCACGACCTGACCGTGACTTTAGTTACGGAAAACACTTCTAATAAAACGTCTGGATTTAATGCCAGTGGTTCAGGATTAACATCTACAACAAATGGATATAACAATTTATCACTGAATGGAAGTCAAGGTATTTCCTCTTATTACTCTAACTGGGGTCTTTTGTCCTACATGAGTCGTTTAGAATACACCTATAACAGTAAATATCTTTTAACTGCAACAATGAGAAGAGATGGGTCTTCTAAATTTCAAGAAAAAAATAGATGGAGTAATTTCCCATCCGTTGGTTTAGGATGGAAGCTTTCTGAAGAATCGTTTATCAAAAATTTAAATCTTTTTTCCAATCTTAAGTTAAGAGCTGGCTGGGGAATAACTGGTAACCAAGCTATCGGACCATACAGCACACTAGGATTGCTGAATCCTGTTTATTATTCTTATGGTACCAATAACGCTTATTTGGGTTATACTGTAGGTAACCCAGCAACACCAGATGTAAAATGGGAAACCTCAAGACAAACAGATATAGGTTTTGACATGGGCTTATTAGAGGATAGATTAACCATCACCGCTGATTACTATAATAAAAACACTAGTGATTTATTGTTGTTTACCAATATTCCAAATTACAGTGGCGGTGGATCATTTTTGAAAAATATCGGTAAAGTAAACAATAAGGGATTTGAATTTGCGGTTGATTATAATGCTATTCAAACTAAAGATTTCAAATGGTCAATAGGTGGTAATCTATCTACCAATAAAAATAAAGTTGTGAGTCTTGGAGAAGAATCAATATTATTAAGAGGACCAATTAATGGGTTGATTACCAGCCAGATTCAAGCAGTTAAAATTGGCGAACCATTAGGTTCTTTTTATCTAATTCCTTGGACTGGTATCTATAACAATGACGATCCTACACTTGGTTTTAAAGCTGGAGATAATCGTTATACAGATGCTAATGGTAATAACTCTATCGGTTTTGAGGACAAAGTAATTTCAGGATCAGCTACGCCTAAATGGCAATGGGGATTTAATAATAACGTGAGTTATAAAAATTTTGAATTGAATGTGTTTATACAAGGTGCACATGGTAATAAGATGTTTAATGCTACTTATGCTGCAACGGCGGTTCCTACAAGCGATGTTGCTTATCCAACATTAAACGAAGTGTCTAATTATTGGACACCTGAAAATACAACTGCAGTTTGGGCTAATCCGGGAAGTAAGACCAATAGAAACATTATTGAGTCAACTCATTTTCTTCAAGACGCTGGTTATGTAAGATTTAAAAACATTAGCGTATCTTATTCACTGCCAAAAAGTTTATTGAAAGTCTCATCAGCTAAATTATCTATTAGTGCACAAAACATCATAACCTTCACTAAATATAAAGGTTTTGATCCCGAAGCATCTTCTACTTCGCCATTTAGTGACGCAGACGCAGGTATTGATATGGGTGCATATCCGTCTCCAAAAACAGTGACTTTGTCTCTTAATGTAGGACTATAGATTATTTATTAAAAACACTTAAAGTAAAAGAAATGAAAAAATATATTTTTTTAATTGTTGTGATGATTGGTATTTCATCCTGCGATAATAGTTATTTAGATGAAACTCCAAAAGGAAGTCTTACACCAAGCAATTTTTATAAGACCAATAATGATTTGAATATGGCAACTGCTGCATTAAGTATTCAATTGAACGGGGCTTTTAATCAAACTGCTGGGCTATCTGTCACCTATGGTGCAGATGATATTTCTGTTCAAAGAACTGGTAATAAATTTGGTTATTCCGATTTTGACACTTTTAATGCCACATCATCCAATGACAGGATGACTGTGTGGTGGAACGGCTTCTATGCTGCAATTAAATCATCTAATGCACTGATTAAAAATCATCCAAATGCTAGTGAGGCTACTGAAACAGAAAGAAATAGAGCGGGAGGTTATGCTTATTTTACGCGTGCGCTTAGTTACTTCTTTTTGACCAGAGTTTGGGGAGCTGTCCCTGTACCAACTGAAGCTATCGTTTATACTGATTTACCTAATTCTCAACCAGCAGAAGTTTATGAACTAATTGTAGCCGATTTAAAATTGGCAGAAACAATGCTCCCAGATCATTGGGATGGTGTAAGAGTTCAAAATGGAGTGGATATTTTTCCTACAAAAGGCTCAGCAAAAGCACTATTGGCCAATGTCTATCTTACAATGGCCGGATGGCCACTTAAGCAAACTGATAAGTATGCGTTAGCTGCTGCCAAAGCAAAAGAAGTTATTGATAGTAAAGGAACATGGGGTTATAACTTGGAACCTAATAGCACTAACTTGTTTGATATACAATATAAGTATAATCACGAGACTGTGTTTGGATGCTATTACAATGGAAATATACCTGTTTGGTCATGGGAAAACGGTAATATGAGTGGTCCAAACAGTTTTGCACCTGAAGATGAGGGAGGATGGAGTGATGGATATGGTGAAATTGCATTTTACAATAAATTCCCTGAAGGATCTAGAAAGGATGCAACATATCAAAAGGTATATTTTTTGAATGGTAACCCTAACACTCCTGGGGATTATACGAAAACATTGCGCAAACATCCTTATTTCTTAAAATATCGTTTTGATGATTCTTACAATAAAACAACTCATATAGCATCAAATTGGTGGGGAAGCATGACTGTACCGGTTATACGCTATGCAGAAGTATTGCTTACCTATGCAGAAGCAAAAGCTATGTCAGCGAGCCCTGATGCAACAGCATACGCAGCTATTAATGAAGTAAGAACTAGAGCAGGTTTACCTAATCTTATACCTGGTTTATCTCAAACAGCTTTCAGAGATGCTGTTATTGCTGAAAGAGGATGGGAATTTGCCGGAGGTGAACCTGCAAGCAGATGGTTTGACCTTCTTAGAACTGAAACCGTTGCTAAAGCTCTTGCTGATCGTGATGTTTCCGAAGAGAAATTGATACATATCCCTAGCGATGCTGATCATACTTATTATTGGGCACCGATTCCTAATATAAGATAAAACTTGCTGTTGTAGGTAAATATGGATTGGATATTTTTTATTAAATATTGATTTCATAATGCATTGTGTCTAACGAGTAAAAATACAGTAGCTAGGTTCGGAGTTAATTTGAGCCTAGCTAATTTTAAATAAAAATAAGTGAAAAAGAATTGTATGAACAATTTTATAAAATGCACATTCTACCAAAATAGACTATAAATACAGAAAATGATTATAAATAAAAAATATTAGAATTCTAATAGTTTTTTTATTCTCTTGCAGGACAACCTCTTTTTGCTCAAAAAAATAATATTCATTGTACCAAGGGATAAGATGAAAGATATTTTTTAAAGAATAATTTAGATAGAAGATTTGTGAAGGGAAGTAATTGATAGCGAAATTATTCTAACAGTAATTGTTTTGTCAACTGACAAAAAGAATATTAAAGATAAAGCAAAACAAAAGATGATTTTTAAAAGATTAAAATTTATATTTTCCGCATGTTTATTCGTATTTGGAATTAATGGGGCTTTTTCGCAGGAAAAAGTAAAATGGGGAGATTGGCAAACTTGGGGAGATCAAAACGATGGAACTTATAAGAATCCAATACTTCCTGCAGATTATAGTGATTTAGACTGTATAAGAGTAGGGAATGATTATTATGCCGTTTCTTCAACTTTCCAATATTCACCCGGGTTTTGTTATTTTACATTCTAAAGATTTAGTGAATTGGAGAATCATTAGTCATGCGCTAAATGATATTACAAAAATTTCACCGGAGATGAATTGGGATAAGATGAATACTTATGGTAGAGGTATTTGGGCTGGGGCTATTCGTTATCACGATAATAAATTTTGGATTTACTTTGGCGATCCGGATCAAGGCTATTTCATGACAACTGCTCCAAAAGCCGAAGGACCTTGGAAACCAGTTACTCAAGTTCTAGCAGAAAAAGGATGGGATGATGGTTGCCCGTTTTGGGATGACAATGGACAAGGTTATTTCATAGGAACCAACTTTGCTGATGGGTATAAAGTTCATCTGTTTAAAATTAGTTCTGATGGAAAAAATTTAATTAAAGAATCGGATAAAGTAATATATCAATCTAAAGGAAGCGAGGCCAATAAGCTTTTTAAAATCAAGGATACTTATTATCACTTCTTTTCAGAGGTGAAGAATAGTGGACGGGTAGTAATGATGGAACGTTCTAAGAATATTTACGGCCCATTCTGATTTGTCTCAAAGAGGGAGGATTGCAGCAAGAGAATACTATAACGCCAGAGGTTGGGCAGCACATCATAATTCGGATATATGGGGATTGAGTAATGCGGTTGGTAATAAGGGAGATGGTGCTCCCACCTGGGCTAATTGGTATATGGGCGGAACTTGGCTCTGCCAACACCTTTGGGAACATTATAGTTTCACTGGAAATAAAGAATTTTTAAGAGAAAAAGCGTATCCTGTGATGAAAGAGGCGGCACTCTTTTGTTTTGATTGGTTGATAGAAAAAGAGGGTTATCTGGTAACGGCTCCATCCACATCTCCAGAAAATGAATTTCGTGTAAACGGAAAGAATTATGGTGTAGCAGTAGCTTCAACGATGGACATGTCTATTTGTTGGGACTTGTTCACTAACCTTATTGACGCTTCTCGTATTCTTAATATTGACGCTGATTTCCGAAGTCAATTGATTGAAAAACGAGCAAAACTATTTCCTCTTAAAATCGGAAGCAAGGGACAATTACTGGAGTGGAATGAGGAGTACGAAGAATCAACCCCTCATCAGCGGCATGCTTCGCAATTATTTGGTTTACATCCTGGACATCAGATTTCTCCAACCACTACACCGGATTTTGCTGAAGCCTGTAAAAAATCACTTGAACTTAGAGGTGACGAAAGAACGGGTTGGAGCAAGGCATGGAAAATCATTTTTGGGCTAGATTACGAGATGGAAATCACGCTTATAAGATGTTATGTGATATTTTAAAGTATACTGATAATCAGGAAGGTGGTGTAACTGGTGGAGGTACTTACCCTAATTTTTTTGATGCCCATCCACCTTTCCAAATTGACGGAAACTTTGGAGCAACTGCAGGCATGACCGAAATGTTGTTGCAAAGTCAAGAAATAGATGTAAATGCTGGACAAGCTAATAATGATTTGTATATAATTGACCTATTACCGGCAATACCAGATTCTTGGGTAAATGGTTCTGTTAAAGGTCTTAGAGCTCGTGGCGGTTTTGAGTTAGATATTGTTTGGGAGAAGAAACAAATGAAAACGGTAAGCATAAAAAGCGTTGGTGGTACTGAGTGTAAAATTCGTTATAATGGGAAAATTGTTGATTTCATTTTTCAAAAGGATCAAATAAGAATTTTATCACCTGAAGATTTCAAATAAAAAATTTTGCTTATCTGATTCTACATCATGAAAATTATTAAATCAAGAATCTAAAATAATTCTAATCAAAGGAAAATGTATAAAAAAATAGGGTTTAGTCTCTCACTTACTTTAGGTATATTAATGACTGTATGTGGTCAACAAAAATCAAACACAGAAAACATAAAGAATAAACTCAACTCGACGAAAAATAAATATAGTTCTTACCATCCGAATTTCCAATAAATTCAGACGGTATAGTTTCTAAAGAGTTATTTATTTCTAAAAAACACTAGACTAGAAATGACAATAATATTTGCTTTCAACGATAGTCTTAATGAGAAAGACCGACAGCTATTAAGGGATAATTGGTAAATGTTTGAGAAATATAAAGCAGTGATACCTTTGAAAAATAAGTTCAGTTCATTTATTTTAAACCTTTTGTCCAATGATCCATTTTTAGAGATAAACAAATGCAATAAAAAAATTAATACAAGACAAAATATTTAGTTTAGTGTCTAATGTTTGATAACTAATTTTAGACAGGTGAGTGGGGTTAATTGGCTAATATTTAATTAATATTTAAAAAATTCCAATAAAAATGTCAACTAATACAATACATCAACTAAATTCCACAATAAAAAAAAATAGTTTTTTGTTTGGTAGTCTTTTTTGATTAATAAAAAAAACCTGATCAGTTGACCAGGTTTTTCACCTATTACATTCTGTTTTTGTTTTTCTTAAAAAACATAAAATAGTTGTTACCTTAACTTTATAAATTCATTTTGTTTTCTTTGTTCAAAAGAAACATATTCTTGATTTGTAATTTTGTTTAATTAAGTTGATTTTTTTTCAGTCGCTTCATGTGGGTTTAAAATTTCCTCTCTTTCTTTAGCAATTACAGGAACTGTTGCAACATGTTTAATAGATTTTGTTCTAATTAAAACAGTTTTTTTGTTACTTGGTGTCCAAAATTCTGCAACCGGACTGGTTTCTTTACCAGCAGTATCAATTTCATCAGGATTTAATTGAAGAACCAATTCTGTTTCATTTGTACTTTCCGAATCATCGACACTTAGGGTGAAAATTGGTTTTACACCGTTAGTAGGTATAATACCAGTGACATAAATGTGAGGAACAAGATCGCTAGGATATGTCCAAGCTTCCCATTTGCCAATGTTTTGATTTTGATTTTCCATTTTTTTTTATTTTTAAGTTGTTAAAATTTTTAAGAGACTAAAGATAGTAATAATTTGATTATCAGATATTTAAAAGCAAGTAAATTTACTTCTAATATTTATCCTTTAAAATATTATGTTTTACTGGTTAATGCAACATACAATTTTAAAATTTCTAAAAACTGCAATGAATATACTTATCAATAAGCGATTTAAAATAGGTATTATGCAAGATTTAAAACGAACCCATAGCTCTTATCCAAGAAACCCACTTTTAGCATAAGTATTTTATAAAGCCGGATTAATAGAATCTTGGGGACGTGGTAAAATAAAGGTTCTGGAAGAATACAAAAAATATGATTTACCCGAGCCTGAAATAAATGAATTTGGCGGTGGTGTATTAGTGATTTTGTATAAGAATAAAACTAATCCCGATTTACTAATGTCTTTAAGATTAAACAAGCGTCAATTAGTAGCAGATTATGTTAAAGGAAATACATACACAACTAATCCTATTTATCAAGAAGCAACATTAATAATGTATTGATTGGAAGGTATTTAATTTTAACAATGCATCGAATTAACATTTTTTTATAAAAAAATTAAATCAAAATTTGGTAGTTAATAATTTTAATATACCTTTGTTCTATCAAATTAGTAGAATTAAATAAATCATCTAATACGTAAAAATTGAAGACTCTCAAATACATCTCCTTTTTGAATAAGCAAGAACAATCTGCATTTGGCAATCCAAGCCGAATGTGTTGTTGCTGTAACCCTTCAATGTAAAATCCTTCCTGACTTTAATAAGACGCAATCCCGGATTTCTGGGATTAAAATCTTGTAGCGATAAATTCAAATAGTAATAATTTAAAAATAAATAAAATGATAATGCAAATGTGCTGTAGCTAAAAAAAGAAGCCATTTCTGCGGGAACAGAAATGGCAGGCTTAAAAAAAAAATTGTTCATCTCTAAAAGGAAAGCGAAAGTTGATTTATCAGCCTTCAGGGATCCTTATTATTTAAACCAAAACAAAGTAATGAAAAAAAAATTAAATATACTTTCGTGGCTCGGCATTTTTCTGATTTCATTGGGAATCAATGCACAAAATACACAACCGCTTATTCAGTCCAAACTAAATGGAACCGTAATTGATAAAATTACCAATGAACCCGTTCCGGGAGCTTCTGTAACCATTAAAGGAACCACGCATAGTGTGGTATCGGATGCAGAAGGTAAATTTTACTTTCAAACGGGTCAAAAATTTCCATACACTTTAATCGTAAGTTATATAGGGTATAAAAAAACAACGATAATAGTCGATGGAAGTCCTGTTATCATTAATTTGGAGCAAGACCTTCAGGAACTGAACGAGTTAGTGGTGGTAGGGTATGGTGCTCAAAAAAGAAAAGACATCACCGGTGCCGTCGCCTCAGTTCCAAAAGCAAATTTAAATCAGGTTACCTCTTCTGCAGACAACTTACTGAGGGGTGCTATACCAGGGGTGGTAGTTACCCAGAGTTCAGGAAGGCCTGGTGCTACTTCCAGTGTTCGTATCAGGGGGGGGAATTCGATTACGGCAGGTAACGAACCACTTTATGTTATAGACGGTGTATTGGTTTATAATGACAATAGCAATGGTACGGCTGGAGTAGCTTTGTCCGGAGCAGGAGTGAACGTGTTGTCAACGATCAATCCAGGTGACATAGAGTCTATTGAGGTGTTAAAGGATGCCTCTGCAACCGCTATTTATGGTTCACGTGGTGCAAATGGTGTGATACTTATTACGACCAAAAAAGGGACCAAAGGACAAGATATCATTTCGTATCAGGGTTACTTTGGGATACAATCCGTGTCTAAAAAAATCGATCTTCTCGATGCTTCTCAATGGGCAAGCCTGCGTAACGATGTACAGGCAAGTATTGGACAAGCGCCTTCTTTTTCACCCAGTCAAATTGAAGCTCTTAAAACTTCCGGAGGATACGACTGGCAATCGGCCGCTTTTAGAAGCGCTCTGGTCCAGAATCATCAACTGACATTCTCAGGAGGGGATGATCGCTCCAGATATGCTGTGTCGGGAAGTTATTTTGATCAGAAAGGAGTCGTAATTGGATCTGATTTCAAACGAATTTCGCTTCGTGCTAACTACGAAAGGAATTATTCACAAACGTTTAAGTTTGGCGTGAATACGAACTATACGAATTCGCTATCGAATGGTATCGGAGCCAATTCTTCCGGGAGACAGCCTAATCCATTAGTCAGTGCCTTGTTAGTGGCTCCCGTAGTTCCCATCAGAAATACGGACGGAAGTTACAATGTAACTCAAAATCCTTATGCGACCTCGGTGAATGGGTTTGTGCCAAATCCGATTAATGATTTGGAAACCACAATCAATACCACTAAAATTAATAGAATTTTGACCAGTTTATTTGGTGAATATAAAGTGAACAAAGAAATTACGGCAAAAGTTTCTGTGAGTGGTGATGTAATCAATACCAAACAAAATTATTATGCGCCATCCAATACTACAACCGGGGCAGCAACTAAAGGATTAGCCTCAATTGGTAACAGGCTGGTAAGTTCGGTACTGAATGAAAACACCTTGAATTACAATACCCGTTTTGGTGACGATCACAAGTTTTCTGCTTTGGCAGGGTACACGCTGCAATACACCCAAGGGGAGGTAGTTACTGCAGGAGCCAACACTTTTGTAAATGATGCCAATACCTACAATGCTTTACAAGACGGTACAGCTGTAAAACCCTATAGTGATGCATTCGAAAGTGTGTTGAAATCGTGGTTGTCCAGAATAAATTATTCGTATAAAGGGCGATACAATTTTACGGTCTCGGCACGTGCAGATGGTTCGTCCAGATTTGGTTCGAAATCGCTGTGGGGGTATTTCCCGTCAGCAGGATTTTCGTGGAACATTACCGAAGAAGACTTTGCTAAAAATCTTAAAGGGGTAACGGAGGCAAAATTGAGACTGAGTGCCGGAACAACAGGGAATCAGGAAATTGGAAATTACCTTTCCCTGGCCTCAATAGGTTCTGTCAATTATGCTTTTGGAGGTACAATACAAACGGGATTGGCACCAACCCGCTTGGCAAATCCAGATTTAAAATGGGAAAAAACAACCCAATACAATATTGGTTTAGACTTGTCATTATTGGATAGAAAAGTAAATTTTGTTTTCGATGTGTACCATAAAAGAACAAATGATTTGCTTATCAATGTACCGATCCCACTTACTTCAGGCTACGCTAGCGTCCTACAGAACATTGGAGGTGTTGAAAATAAAGGGATTGAAATGGGCCTGATTACAGAAAACCTAAAAACAGAAAACTTTTCATGGAATTCTAACCTTGTTTTTTCAGGCAACAAAAACAAAGTGGTTGCAATTGGAAATGGAGTGGACCAATTTTTCCCAATAGTTCCCAATGGTACTTTGTTGCAACAGCAGCCGGTCATCGTAAAAGTGGGCAAACCTTTAGGGACTTTCTGGGGATACAAAACCAATGGTATTTTTCAAACTCAGGAAGAAATCAATACACAGCCAAAAATAAACAGTCTTGCCAATACAAAAGTAGGAGATAGAAAATACCAGGATAGCAATGGAGACGGAATAATTTCGGCTGCTGACAAAGGGGACCTCGGAAGTTCACAGCCTAAATTTGTTGCGAGTTTAAGCAATACGCTTTCGTACAATGACTTTGATTTACAATTTTCTTTTCAAGGCGCTTTTGGTGGTAAAGTGTTTAATGCGCTGAACCAACAATTAGAAATCTCTACGCTGGGAACAAATGCTGCTGCTGCTTTAGAAGATCGTTGGACCAGTACCAATCCAACAAATGAAATCCCCAGAGCATCGAGTTCCCCATTGGGTATCGTTTCGGAACGCTATGTAGAAGACGCTTCCTTTTTGAGATTAAAACTGATCACCTTGGGATATACATTCCCAAAAAGTCTTTCTTCAAAAATAGGGACCAAGAGCATTAAGCTCTACGTGTCTGCCGAAAACTTACTCACCTGGACTAAATACACTGGTTATGATCCGGAGGTGAGTTCTTATGAGCAAAATAATTTATATCCCGGAATTGATTTTGGAGCGTATCCAAATTCCAAAACATTCATCACGGGACTGAACGTAACTTTCTAAGTAAAATAAAAAATTAAAAGATGAAAAAAATAATAACACTCCTATTAAGTGCCGGTCTGTTTGTATCGTGCACGGAGCTAGAGGTAACACCTACCTCTTTTGTAACCGAAGCCAATTTTTTTAAAACACAGGATGATGCCGTTGCCAGCGTGACTGCGGTCTATGCCTCATTGAATATTGATCCGGGCGAACAAAGTCTGTTTGGCAGAAATTTATATTTCCTGACCGATATGGCTTCTGATTATGCGGCGGCCGGTGTTTCTGCAACGAATCCTCAGGTAAGGGCTTTAAGTAGTTTGACACATGATGCCACGTCAGACCGTGTTCAGGTAGCCTGGCGCCAAATTTATGCCGGAATAAACAGGGCCAATGTGGCTATTGATAATATTCCGAAAGTTCCAGGTTCTGAAGTTATCAAAACCAGATTGGTTAATGAAGCCAAATTCATCAGGGGATTATTGTACTTCCAGGCGGTTCGTCTTTGGGGTGGAGTCCCAATAGTTTTGCATGAGCCAACTTCCATTAATGTGGAAAGTTTAAAATCAAAAAGAGCGACTGTGGAGGAAGTTTACGCCCAAATTATTTCGGACCTAACGGCTGCTGAAAGTTTACCAGCCACATATTCAGCAAATGATATTGGACGTGCGACTTCGGGGGCTGCAAAATCGCTGTTGGTAAAGGTTTATATCACCAGAAAAGACTGGGATAAAACCATTACTAAATCGAAAGAAGTTATCAATGGCGGGTATGGATATGCGCTTTTCGAAAATTTTGCCGATGTGTTTAATAAAGCTAAAAAGAATGGAAAAGAACATATTTTCTCTGTTCAGTTTGAACCCAATCAGGCGGGGAACGGTTCCAGCGGAAGTACCTTCATGGGTACTAGTTTTACTGGATTTACTGCTACAGAACCTGCAGATATTATTTCGGATGTAGCCTTGTTTTATGATATCTATCAGGCAGCAGATACAAGAAGGGACGTGAGTTATGCAAAACAATTACTGAATCCTGCTACAGGAACCCTTTACACTTTTCCGAAGCCCATTTTTAGAAAATACCTGGATGTTACTAATCTGGCAGCAGGCGGCAATGTGGCTATTAATTTTCCATTGATTCGCTATGCCGATATCCTATTGTCTTTTGCGGAAGCGATTAATGAGCAGGGAGGACCAACTGCAGAAGCTTATGAGGCTGTCAATCAGGTAAGAAGAAGAGCCTATGGAAAACCAATCAACACACCAGATCTAACGGTGGATTTAATTGGACTTACAGCGCCTCAATTAAGGGAAGCCATTCGCGAAGAGCGTAAAAAAGAATTCGTTCAGGAGGGGCAAAGGTGGTATGATTTGGTTCGCTGGGGAACTTTGGTTACCGAGGTGAAAAAGGTTACTGCGAAAGCTTCCGTTTCAGAGCGTAATAATTTATATCCGATTCCTCAAAGTGAACGAAATATTGACCCGGTAGGGTTACCACAAAATCCAGGTTATTAATCTATAAAACAATAAAACGATGAAAAATTTTAAAATTAATTTAAAATTCAAAAGCCCTGAAAAAGGGCTGCTGATAGCAGGCTTGTTAGTACTTCAATTGGGCTTTGCCCAAAACAAACCCGATGCAAATTACAAAGGGGTTATTGGTAAAACCTTAGCAGAATCAAAAGAATATTGGCCGGAACCGGTTACCGCTCCAAAGGGGGCACCGAATGTGGTTTGGATCATTTTGGATGATGTGGGATTTGGTGCTTCCAGTGCTTTTGGAGGTCTGATCGCAACGCCTGTTTTAGAGGGGCTTGCCAACAACGGCTTGCGTTATACTAATTTTCATACCACCGCTATTTGTGCCCCAACCCGTGCGGCTTTATTGACAGGAAGCAATTCCCATAAAGTGCATGTGGGAGGATTCTCCCACACCGCCTTATCGGCAGGTTTTCCAGGCTGGGATGGAAAAATACCTTCGAAAAATGGAACTGCCGCAGAAATCTTACGCGATAACGGATACAGTACTTTTGGTGTAGGAAAGTATGGTGTAACCCCTGATGAAGATGCAACGGATGCTGGTCCTTTTGACCGGTGGCCAACGGGTAAGGGATTTGATCATTTCTTTGGATTCTTAGGTTCTCAAACGGATCAGTATAAACCAGACTTAATAGAAGATCAGGCGCATGTTACGCCAGACGGAAGACACCTTAGTGAGCAAATTACGGATAAGGCAATCAGCTATATAACCAAACAGCAAAAAGCGGCTCCGGGAAAACCATTCTTTTTGTATTATTCACCAGCTGCCGTTCATGCGCCGCATCAGGTAGCCCCTTCCTGGAGCGATGCCTATAAAGGAAAATTTGACGAAGGATGGGATGCCTACCGTGAAAAAACACTTGCCAATCAAAAGAAATTAGGAGTGGTTCCTGCCAATGCGACATTGCCGGATCGTAATCCTCTTATTGGCGACTGGAAAAAATTAACCGCAGATCAAAAGAAAGTTTATGTAAAATTCATGGAAGTATACGCCGGATACCTTACCTATACCGATCATGAAATTGGAAGGGTGGTTAATTATTTAAAAGAATCAAATCAACTGGATAACACTTTAGTCTTTGTTTTAATAGGGGATAATGGAGCGAGTAAAGAAGGAACTTTACAAGGAGTTCTTAGTAAACCAACATTTGCAGCTGGTGGATCTGAAGAAAAAGATTTTCTGGATAATTTGAACAGGATTGGTGAAATAGGAACGCCTCAGGGCCTTAATACCAATTATCCTTTGGGATGGGCACAAGCGACCAATACACCCTTTAAACACTGGAAACAAGATGCCAATTCAGAAGGAGGAACGCACAATCCTTTGATTGTGTACTATCCAAAAGGAATTAAAGACAAAGGCGGAATTAGAAACCAGTACAGTCATGTAATTGATATTTTGCCTACAACGCTCGATATTCTGGGAGTAAAAGCGCCAGAAACTATTAGGGAAATTAAACAAGATACGATTCAGGGGTCGTCCTTTTACAATTCCCTGAATGATGCAACAGTGGCGTCGCTGCATAAAATCCAACACTATTACATTTTTGGGGCCAGAGCTATTTACAAAGAGGGTTGGAAGGCCGCTGCAGCACATCACCCGGACTCTTATGAAGTTTTTCAGGCTTTAAACAAAAAAGAAGCGCTGGGGGTAAGCGATTTCGATAAAGATGTCTGGGAGTTGTACAATATTAACGACGATTTTAACGAACGTGTGGATCTAGCTAAAAAGCATCCTGAAAAATTAGCGGAGCTGAAAAGATTGTTTGACGAGCAAGCTAAGAAAAACAATTTGTATCCTTTAATCGATTGGCAAGATGTGAGACTAAGAAGGATTCACAATACCGGAAAGGATAAAGACAAAGACATTCAGCAATTGATTCAAAAAGCAACACAGGCTGGAGGAACCCATTAATAAATAATAAAATAAAAAGCGCATTCAGGTCTTTTGTCAAAACTTATAAAAGACCTGAATGTTTTAATAAAATTTAAAAAATAAAATAATTATGAAACGAGTAGACTATGAAATAATAGGAAAAAAGATTGCTGTTGGAGCGATTGTTTTTTTAGTGCCGCTAGTCATTCTGGTTGGAGGCTTAGCCTTAGTAAATCAATTTTTAAAATAAGAAATCATGAATCAAAAATTAAAAGGAAAACTAACAAGGGACTTAAGTATAAGTCTTTTGATTTACACCTTGCCAGTAGTGGCGATTTACCTTTATTTTAAATTAAATAATGGTATTGTGGCAGAATCACATACTACCTTGCCCGCATTTTTAGAATTTGCGAAACCCGCATTCGTCAACATAAAAACCTGGGGATTAATCGTTTTTATGTTGGTTTTAGGAGTTGTTGAATTTGCTGCGGGATTATACGACGACCAATGGACAGGGGAAGAGCGCAAAATTGACATTGTTAGTTTTCTGGCCCCGAAATTATTTTTGCCACCAATTATTGCTTTTTTTAGCTTAACCGCTTTGCCCTATATAATTCCGAATCTTCAAAACACCCTTTCCTGGGTTCCATTTTGGGGAGGCTTTTTCTTAATTGCCATAGCAGATGACCTCACGCAATACTGGTACCATCGTTTGCATCATCAGGTACCTTTTTTATGGCGTTTTCACAGAACGCACCACTCGGCTCCGTATATGGGAATGGCGATGGCTTCGAGACAAAACTTTATTTACACGGTGTTTTTTTCTCAAATTTATTTAACCGCGACCTTAACGTATTTAGGTTTGGGATTACCGGCTTTATTTGTTCTGGTTATAAAAAGTTTTATCACCTTGGGTGCGCATTCGAGCATAGCCTGGGACAAACCATTTTATAAATACAGAATACTACATCCGATAGCCTGGGTTCTGGAACGTTTTATTTCGACTCCTGCAACACATCACGCGCATCATGCCGATACAAGCGGTGACGGAATTGGTCATTTTAAAGGCAATTTTGGTAATATGTTTTTCCTGTGGGATGTGCTATTCGGAACGGGTTTAATTACGCGAAAATTTCCAAAATCATACGGAATGAAATCATACAAACAGGAAGAATGGTACGCACAATTTCTATGGCCAATATTCAAATCTAAAAAAGTAGGGAGCGCTTTAGCAGCGGGTGTGCTTGCTGTTCCAATTGCTCCAAAAAGAGATGCTGTTTCACCGAGTCCTAGCTATTACGAACAAGTTCAATCCTAAAAAAACATCATGAAAAATAAAAGTTTTACAAACCGTATCACAACGGTAGTCTTATTTTTTGGATTTGGGGCTTTTGCCCAGAATCAAAATACGATTACATTGCCCCTGGATTCTTTTTACGCAAAAATAAAGAGTGAAAAAAAGCCTCAGATCATAGATGCCCGAAGCCCGGAAGAGTTTTCGTTAAACCACATAGAAGGTGCGGTTAATTTTAATCTGCAAACGGAGCATTATGCGAAGTATGTGGCTGCATTGAATCCATCAAAACCCGTATTTATCTATTCGATTAATATTGGAAGAAGTAGTATATTAGCAAAAGAATTATTGAAAAATGGTTTTTCGCAGGTGCATGATTTAGAAGGAGGAATAGCCAATTGGATTGGAGGAGGAAAGCCTTTTTATACCAATTTAAAAAGCAAATTATCAGTAGCGGAATATAAAAAAATCATTGCCGATAACAACGCTGTTTTGGTTGACATTGGGTCCAGATATTGTGGTGCCTGCAAAAAAGTAAAACCTGTTTTGGAAACCATCAGAGCCCAATATGGAGCGCATTTAAAAATTGTCGAAATTGATTTGGAAGAAAACCCACAGCTGATCGCTCATTTAAAAACGGTAAATGTATTTCCGTATTTGATTTTATACCAAAACGGTACAATTGTTTTCAAAAAGGAAGGTCTGGGTGATTTAAAAAAGGATGTTGATGTGGCGTTAGCACAAAAATAAGAAAGTGAAATAAAAACAGTCATCAGTTGCTCCCTATAGCGATTAGAAGACCAGAACGGAGAAATGAAATTTCAGGAATCCGTTTTGCTTCATTTTAATAGCACGGCGCTATAGCGGAGACGGATGATTAACAGTGAATTTATGAAAATATACGGTTTAATTACAGGAATTGTTTTGTCAGGTTTAGGTGCTGCTTTTGCGCAGGAAAGTAAAGCTGTTGCCGTTGGAGCCACAAAAGAGTGTCAGGCTTTTTGCAAGGCAAACACTTCAAAGAAAGCATTGTTGTTACAATCCATAACAAAGAATACGTCACAGACTTCTGTTACTGCTTCAACCTATGGAATGGTATGGGTAGCAACGGGGGAGTTCAGCATGGGAACAAATGATTATCCGGATGCGCAGCCCATTCATAAAGTCTCTGTAAAAGGATACTGGATTGATGAACATGAAGTGACGAATGTACAGTTTGCTGCTTTTGTGCAAGCAACTAAATACAGCACCATCGCAGAAAGACCACTGAATCCTGATGATTATCCTGGTGTTCCGCACGATATGTTATTACCGGGTTCGGCGGTATTTTCACCACCAACAGATAAAGTGTCATTAGAAAATATTCAACAATGGTGGAAGTACGTACCGGAAGCAAACTGGCAACATCCTACGGGGCCACAAAGCAGTATTGTTGGACTCGAAAATAATCCTGTAGTTCAAATCAGCTATGCAGATGCCGAGGCGTATGCACAGTGGGCAGGTAAACGACTGCCTACGGAGGCAGAATGGGAGTTTGCTGCCAGAGCAGGAAGAGATCATACCAAGTATTATTGGGGAACTGAACTCAAACCAAACGGGAAATGGCCGGCAAACATTTTTCAGGGTAGTTTTCCAAACAACAACACCGCCGAAGATGGTTTTACAGGAGCTGCTCCAGTAAAGTCTTTTCCGAAAAATCCTTTTGGAATATATGATCTGGAAGGAAATGTATGGGAATGGTGCAGCGATTTATACCGTGATGATTATTATAAAAATAGTCCTAATGATAATCCGAAAGGACCTTCAATCAGTAATGATCCCGAAGAACCAGGAGTAGAAAAACATGTACAAAGAGGTGGCTCCTTTTTATGCAGCGATCAGTATTGCATCAGATACGTTGCAGGAAGCCGTGGCAAAGGAGAGACGACAAGTGCCTGTAATCACTTGGGATTCCGATGTGTGAAGGATAAGTAGCAGAAAATGATGATGATGTTAAAAAGGGATCGTGATCGTTGACATCAGGATTCCTTTTGTCGAAAGCAAATTAATTAGTCTTAAGCAAGAAACGATGTCAAACTCTTGTTGTATGATTTTAGTAAAGTATTGATTTAAAAAAATAGGAGATAATGTCCGGCTATTTCCCTTTCACTCCTTAAAGGAGGAATAGCCGAACACTTACTGCCAATTTTACCATTTTTTGAATGCTTAAAATAACGTCAGCAACTGGTTTTAAGTGTTTATTTTTTTTTCGAAATAAAACATTAATTGTATTTTTTTGAATGGAGGAGCACATCCTACTGTTTGTTATAGATATGAAAATAAAAACAAAAAGGGTAAGCGACATTTAAAAAAATCCCAGTGAAAAGTGAACTTCTAAATGGAATTTTTTTATTGATATTGTATCTGAAACCTAACTCAAAAAACCTTTTACGTAATCTTTAGTTAATTTTTCTTTCGGGTTGAGAAGAATTTCTTCGGTAGGTCCAAATTCTATTATTTCCCCCATATATACAAACCCGATATAATCCGAAACCCTTCTGGCTTGGCGCAAAATATGGGTTACCAATACGATAGTGTATTTGTCTTTTAATTGTAAAAACAATTCCTCAATGTGTTGCGTAGAAATGGGATCCAAAGCCGATGTTGGCTCGTCGCCCAAAATAATTTCGGGTTCAATGGCAAGTCCTCTGGCTAAACATAATCGCTGTTGTTGCCCAATGGAAAGGCGAGTGGCAGGTGATTTCAGCCTGTCTTTCACCTCGTCCCAAAGATTAACATCCCGAAGGTATTTTTCTACAATTAGGTCTAGTTCTTTTTTGTTGTTGTTTCCGTGAATTCGTTGGCCATAAGCAACATTGTCATAAATATTCATTGGTAACGGGAAAGGTCTTTGTGAAAGCAATCCCATTTTCTTTCTTATATGCGTTACTTCTACTTTTGGGCCATAGATGTTTTCACCATCAACCAATACTTTTCCTTCCACACGAACATCTGTTTGATGATCCAGAAGCCGGTTCATCGTTTTTAGGAGTGTGGTTTTTCCACATCCCGAAGGACCGATCAAGGAGGTGACTTTTTTATCCGGAATATCAAGATTGATGTTTTTAAGGATATGGTTACTACCAATATGCACATTTAAATTTTGGATGCTGATATGAGGCTGAATGATCATATTTTATTTTTTGAAAGATTTTTACTGGCTATTTTTGCTGTTATGCTTATGATTAAAACGATTATCGTAAGGACTACCGCTGAGGCATACGCCCGGTTTTGTACTTCTTCAATGGGACTACTCAATTGAAAAAAGATCGATAAGGGTAATGTTGCTGCCGGCTGGTCTAATGATGTGGGAATGTTGTCCGTAAAACCTGCCGTAAATAACACACAGGCCGCATCGCCAATCGCTCTGCCAAATGATAATAATATGGCAGTTACAATTCCGGGAATGGATTGTCGCAACACTATTTTTGCTGTTTCATATCGGGTGCCTCCAAGGGAATATACAGAGTTCTTCATCTCTTCTGGCACAACTCTTATCGCTTCGTCCATTGCTCGGACTAATATGGGAATTATCATTAAAGTTACGGTTATTATTCCCGCCAGTAAGGAAGTTCTTAATCCCATATACACCATAATTGCAAATCCGAAAGCACCATAAACAATGGATGGAATTCCAAATAAAATGTCATAACTCAACCGGGTAATAGTGGCTAGCATTGCATTTTTTTTAGCATAGATATTGATATAAACCACGATTGGAATACTCACCAAAAGTCCCAATAATGTGGAGCCTAAAGTAATATAGAGGGAGCCAATAATTGCATTTAGAATACCCCCGCCTTTACCTATATAAAAGCCTCCTTCGGGAATTTTGGAAACCATATCCCAATTCAGGGAACCCAATCCTTTTGAAAATATCGTGTATAGTATCATAAACAAGGTGCTGCTTATTATAATTGTGCACAATATCATCAGTGCTTTAAATATATTTTCTTCTATTTTTCTCATGATGATGGTTCTTAGTTGGTTCTTTTATCGATTCGGAATAAAATAATTCTCGAAATAGTATTGAACAAAAGTATAATTACGAATAGAAGTAAGGCAGCAAACATTAATGCCGAGTCATACATTGGAATGGACATCATTTCGCCGTAATTATTGGCAATAAGTGCCGGTAAGGGATAACCGGAATCGAAAATACTTTTTGGAACCTGGGCTAAGTTCCCGCAAACCATCAAAACGGCTATGGTTTCCCCGAAAGCTCTCGAAATGGCCAGCACTGTGGCAGCAACAATACCGTCAACTGATTTTCGAAGTAGGACTTTTTTGATGGTTTGCCATTGGGTCGCTCCAACAGCTAAAGAAGCATCCCTCAATTCCTGAGGTACATTGTCGAAAACCTCTATTAAAATACTGATAATTAAAGGGAAAATCATAATTGCAAGAACAATTCCTCCCGCCAAAATAGAATAGCCGGTGGTGAATTCCACGAAATGGGGCGCTAAATGGTCCTGTATCAGAGGAACAATTACCAAAACTCCCCAAACGCCATAAAGCACGGGTGGAATTCCCGACAATAATTCAATTAATGGCAAGACTACCTTTCGGATCCGGATAGGCGCATATTCCGAAAGGTAAATTGCCGTAAGTAAGGAGAGGGGCAAAGCAATCACGATTGCAATAGCCGTTACCCAAAGCGTTCCCATAATAAAGGGATAAAAACCAAAGGCTTCCTTAAAGGGTTTCCATTCCGAGGAAAAAAGTAAATGTCCTAACGAACTACTATTTAAAAGCGGTATTGATTTATAATACAAACCCAATCCTAATAGTACAACCGTAGAAATGGATAGGATGGTGAGAATAAAAAACAATTTCCCCAATAAATTGTCTTTTAGTAATCGTATATTTTTCATTTGTTTGTTGTTAACCCCATCCTCAAAACTCATTCGCAATCGTATTGTTCAAGTGATTTGTGACGGGGATTTAAAAATTTTATTAGAATCTTATTTCACTTTCGCTAATTCTTTGTTTAACTTTTCTTTAGAAAATTTTATATATCCAACTTCAGTAACAAATTGTTGACCACTGGTCAGGATATATTTTATAAATTCCTTAACGATTGGATTTTTTGGTTTGCCAACGGTTACGAAATATAAATCTCTTGCAGGTGGCGAAGGATATTTTCCTGAAATTATGGCTGCAATTAATTGGTCAACAGTAGTGTAAAAGTTTTCATCCGGGTCTAATTTTCCATTATTGTTGATGTCAATTGGCGCAGGAACAACACCGTTTGTCGCCTTATTGGTTTTTGTATCATAGATATAAACAATATTATTATATCCGATTGCTAAAGGATCTCTTTTTACGGCCTGCGCCAATCCAGGATCACCAAAAACGGCCACTCCCAGTAAATCTTCCTGTTTTTTGCCAAAATATTTCGCCCAGGTTTCTGCTGCTCCGGAAGCATCAGATCTTGTGTAAGCATGTATTGGAGCATTGCTTTTCAGACCCAATGCATTCCAGGTTTTATATTGTCCTGTAACAAAGATGTTATTGAAAGCCCCTTTTCGCACGCCTTTTTCATACAAAACTTTTCTGAATGGGCTTGCAGCGCTTATGGTAGGTATTACTGCATCTTTTGTAACTGCTATTGCAAAAGCTCCTTTTTTGTATTCGGCTGCATTCAGGTCTCTTGATACTAATCCAATATCCGTTACTTTTGATAACACATCAGTTACTCCTTTTCCGGCTCCACCGGCCTGAATGTCAATTTTGACTCCGGGATGAATTTTTTTAAATTCTTCGGCCCATTTTACGGTAATGGGATACAAGGCAAATGCTCCCGAAATACTGATATTTCCTTTTAATTCTTGTGCTGCTACTTTTGTCGTACCTGTATTGATAAATAGTACCATAATTGCAGCGACCAGTGATAATTTAGTTGTTTTCATTTTATTGTTTTAGTTTTTAAGATGATTTATATTCCCGCTCCTTTGGAGCGTGCTAATTGAATTTTTTTGAAAAGACATAAGGACAAAAATGCATTTTTTTTATTTTTATTTTATTAGTCATTGTAATTATATATAATTAGTAGGATTAAATGATGAATTAATGCTTAAGATACATGCACAACAGAATTTGTTTTAATACTTAAATCTGAAGCAAATATAAAGTATTAATTCTATATGACAAGTAGAGTTATTAATTTATGTGTTTATTTTATTACCAGTGAAGCAGCAGTGATGCTTTGCATAACCGCTAAAATTTTTTATCAACTGCTATCGATCCTTTTCTTAATAGGCATTTTGACTCTGTTTAACAATCGGAACGTGAAGTAGTAACCCTCTTTTTATATTTTTAAAAGGTCAGGAGACTATTGTTTTTTTACTATTAAAAAAGTGAGCCCAGGGTCATTTAAGAGCCGTTCCATTTCAGAATGAATAATATCCTGAATATCCTTTTTTACCTGTAGGTAATTTTGCTGCACTATTGCAGTGTCAATCTTCCTGATGATCTCAATGTCTTTATAACTGTTTTCTTCTTTTTTTAGCGCTTCATGGTCATTGACTATTTCACAGTGGAAAGTTTTCAATTCAATTTTACAACCAGGATTATCGGCAACCATTCCTACAAATTCACCAGAACTTAAAGTAGAAATCTTCGAAGGAGGGACGGCTGACTCTAATTGTTTGGAACGGCTGATGGAGGTGTCACCGCTATTTATGGACAAACTCTCCCTGTCCTGCATAATTTTTCCAAAGCGCTCTGATAGTTGTTTGGCTGTGTCACCGTTTACCTGACCGCTAACGATGTTCCCAGTGATGTTCATAATCACATCAGCCTGTTCCCGTCCATAATCTTTGCGAAGCTGGCTGAAGTCCTGAATCCCCAGGCAAGTGGCTACTTTGTTACTTCGGGCCGTGGCAATTAGACTGTCCATATTGTTGAGGTAAATGGTTGGAAATTCATCAAATATCAGGCTGCTCTTCAGTTTCCCTTTTTGATTCACCAGTTTTACCAGACGGGCTGCAAACAAGGATATTACCGCACCATAAATTTGTATTTTCTGAGGATTATTCACAATGCAGACAATCTTTGGCTCATCAGGATTATTGATGTCCAATGTAAAGTCATTTCCTGATAGTACATAGTACAATTGTGGAGAGGAGAGCCTTGCCATCGCAACCTTAGCGGAAGCGATTTGTCCTTCCAATTGTTCCATTACATTATTGAGATAGGCATTTACGAAAGGATTGATGAGTACTTCAATTTCCTTCTCTGTTCGCAATAGCGTGAACAAGCTGTCATAGTCCAGTTGCATGAGCTCAATAACGTGTGGAAGCGTACAGAATTGACCCTCTTTATATTTCCTTAAATACCATAGCACAGCAGTCAGGAAGTTAATCGGTGATTCAACAAAAAAGTCTCCCTGTCTTTTAATCCATTCCCTGTTTAATCCCAATAAAATTGTTCGCGCTGACTCTGCTGCATCGGTGATGTCGGTCATAGCGGAAGGCTCTAAAGGATTGCATCTGTGGGTACGGGTCAGGTCATCAAAATTGATCACATAAAATTGAGGGGTTTTGCGATACTGGTGTTTGTATTTCAGCCAGGTATTATAGGTGATTCTGGAAAGATCATCAAATTTAAAATCATAGACGAACATAGTAAATCCTTTACGGATGTGCTGGGTAATGACGTGTCGTATTACAAAGTATGATTTACCGGATCCCGGAGTGCCCAAGACCATTAAAGCACGAAAAGGATTGATGATATTGATCCAGCTATTTCTAACTTTGTCTTTCAAATGGTAGCGCGCCGGCAGGTTGATGGAATACTCATTTTCCAGGAGCCTTTCTTCCTGTGGAAAGGTTTCATTTTCTTTATTAAAAATATCCTTGTGGTTTAGCCTGTTTTTTATAATACGGGATAGTAGTGTACCACCCGAAAGGATCAGAAGAAACCCACCTGAAGTAATGGATATGTATACTATTGCAGTCTGTACTATTTGTATTTTTAGGTATAATGAAAAGTAGCCGATAAAATAAATCAGGATGCCAGTAATACTATAGGCAAAGGCTGTTTTATAATTCAGCTTTTCATCTTTACGTCCTTTGGCACCTATCAGGGAAATCATTAAAAATCCCAGCGCAAAGAATTTGGATTTATGAAAGTTACTGAACAATCCCGTATTTTGGATATTGCCTAAAATGGTATTTCCTATACCGCTAACAAAATGCCATGCTCTAAAAGCCGCGTAACAGTAATAGTAAAAATGGATTAGCAGTATTAGGACACTGATTAGTCTTGTCATATCCATGATTTTTCGCAATGCCTGTTCGTTTTCTCCGGTATGCATAGCCATAACTTCCCGTTTTATTGATTATAAGATTGTCCTTTTCTTTTTCGCCTGCCTTTCAGTTGGTTTGGAATGCATTGCAATCTGTTCGAATTGGATTCGTACATCCGCTACTTTTGCAAGTACAGTATTTGATTCAACAGATTTATTGGCATCACCGGCGACAGTTTTATCCATTTCCATAATAGTCGTTTGAGCGGCTAGTTCATGTGATTTTTCATTAACAGAGCCTGTTATTTTTTGTCCATTTACTATACTTAATCCACAACGCTCTTGAATGGACTGGGCGCTGTATTGCCTGCCTAGTACACTACCATTAAAAACACATTTGGTGACATGGTCTATATAAATTATTTCATCAGGCAGACCTGCATCATTTTTATTAAAAACAGTATTAATTCCTTCCTTTTCCAGCGTTTTAACCAGTTGGTTCACGGTCATTACTTTCTGTCTAAGCAGGGCCAGATCGATGCCATTTTTTATACGTGTTTTGTCAGGTATTCTTCGGATTTCATTGCCCTTAAATTTTTCCTCTAAAAATTTTAAAGTTGGCTTGTTGTAAAAATCACTTGCTTTAATTGGAACCCCAATTGGCTTACCCTGTTCGTTCAGTATTTGGTACATTAGTCCTCCAACTAAAAACATTTTTGAATGCTCACCACCGCAATTAGCCATAATATTGTATTGTTTTAGAACCGCATTAAGTTCGGGAAGGCTCGCATACTTGTATTGGTTCAGTACCACATTCAAAACATCGGTTATGGCTTTCTTTGATTCCATCCGACCGTAATGCACTTTGCTGATCGCAACGGGCTGCAAATGAAATTCCGCTACCTTTTTTTGTCCTTCCGCTTTAACAAGGCCAAACAATTCTTCAATCTCCTTTCTTGCTGGCTCTGATTTTTTTATGACTAAATCATGCATGAAAATCTGCTTGCCGTCCCTCTCAATATTTATTGAAACCAAATGCACGTGCTGATGTCCAGCATCGTGATGCTGGTACACTAAATAGGGTTGTTTTCCGAAACCTATTTTCTCCATATAGGTATTCGCAATGGCCATTAGTTTTTCTTTGGAATGGTTTTCTAATGGGGCAAAATTCAGCGAAATATGGACACTGTTGCACTTTGCTCTGTCGTTTAATTCAATCCGTTTTATAAATCGGGTTAGCTTTATGACAGCACTCATTTTATCGACATCGATAGAATAGTTTCCTGCACCGATGCATACCGCTACACCTGCTTTCACCTTGTTCTCATTGTAATATAAAATGCTACGGATCGAGTAGCCCCTATTTAGGATTGTAACCATTGGTCCGTAATTTTTTGAAAGTGTTTTTCGATGTCTTCCACCTTGTTGAAAAGAATTTTTTTCTCCAGTTCGTAACGTATAATCCAGTCTCTGAATTCGGTAAGATGTTGCAGGGTGTTTAGTTTTTTTATAAGCTGATTGAGATTATTCCCGATGGCAATAAGCTCATTGCGAAGGTCTATTGTTTCTTCCATAAAATCATCCAGTGATTGATTCCTATAATTGGTTGTAATGGGTTTGTCTTAGAGTTTTTTTTGTGCATATTCGCTTAGGCTTTGGCAAGTACTGGCTTTCTGATTGTGCTCAATTTTTGCATATTCTTCAGGTGTAACGTACACCGTGATTTGGCGTGATCTGAATGAATTCTCTTTTTTCATAATCTTTCATTTTTATTGATTTCAAACTCTTTTTATCATTTCAGTGTAACTGGTAAGAATTCCGAGTGACCATTTAGTGATCAAACGGACAGCTGCTGATTGCAGGAACGTAGCGGTCTTTTAGTTAGGTTTATGCGAATCTTAAATCTTCTTATAGTCTAACTTTTGGTAATCATTTATAGCCTTTAGGGAATGGATTGCTATCTTAATTTTCGTCCGAGATGCCTTTTTTCTGATTTTCCGAAATTCATAGCCCAATCATTTAGGTCTTTATAGTTTGGATACAGTTTGCTTTCATCGCTATATTTAGGGCTCAGAGAAAGTGCACGCCTGGTATAACTTTGTCCCGTTTCGTCCCGATCAAAATAAAGCCGGATTGATTGATGGTTTTCCATAAAAGGGCGCGCTCTTTCGAAAAAAGAAACGGAATTTAGAATAACAAAGTCCTGACTGTTTTCAGGAAGGTTTTTGTTCATGGCTTTGAAGGAAAGAAAGTCGATGAAGCCCTCAAAAACAACAACCTCATTATTGCCGTGGTCAAAAGAGGTAATACCCTTAGGAGCACTGCTTGTTTTGAAGTAAGGGGTTCGAATTTCAAAGCCTCCCAAATCATTTTTAAAGCCAATTCCATAATAGGTGTTTTTATTTAAAGTGTATCGGAGTTCTGAGCAATAGTCTTGCGCAATTTCAATTGGAATTCTTCTCTGTTCGAGATAACGCAAAAGGGGCGGGGAGGTAAGTCTAACGGCTTTCAGAATTTTAATTTTAGGCTCCTGTTTACCAATGTCTTCAGCTTGTAGAATTATTGGCTGTTGAAGTAAAAAAGTGCCACTTAAATTTTGTAATAATTCACCAGGCGTGCAGTTGTAATAGTGTACTCCAAAATCAATTAAGGTACCGCCTTTTCCGATTCCGTGATCGTACCAACAATTAAGCTGTTGGTTGACTTTGAAAGAGGGCGTTCTTTCTTCCCTGAAAGGGGAGAAGAACCAGAAATCCTGTCCTCTGATTTTAGAAGGCTTAAAACCTAGAATAGACAAATAGCTAATCATATCTATTGCCTTAGCTTGTACTAGTGTTATTGTATGGGTTGTGAAATTCATAACAGTCATTTTATCAGGTTCCTATTTCAGCTATTCCCTACGAATATAAAAAAGGTTATCGACCTGACCAATCCTGTGCATATTTTGACCAGGATACATTCGGGGTGTTTTTTCTGTTTTTGATCCACTCCAATTCCGCGATACATTGAACATACGTAATATGCCATTTTTGCCTAAAATAGTATGTTTTTACGAGTTTTTGGCACGTTTTTGAGATGCTGTTTTCACTTTATCTAGAGTAAATTTGTATCTGTTTCCTCCATTTTCTGTGATTAATTAAGACAGTTAAAGACCCTTTTTTTACTTATTGGAAATAATGAAAGAAAAAAAAACACATACAAATCTCTTGATGAATTCGGGTAACCTTTCTGTTTTTGGTCCACTCCAATTCCGCGATGCATTGAATATTTATCTGTAACACAAAAATGGCTTGTTTTTGTCAATTTTTGGCTCGTTTTTGACATCTTATTTTGACTTTATCAAGAGTAAATTTGTATCTGCTTCCTCCATTTCCTATGATTAATTCAGGCAGTTAAATACCCCTTTTTTACTGTTACCGCAATAATGAAAGAATAAATTTTATATAAGAATCTCTTGGGAATCCTAATTGGCAAGTACGTAGGGAATAGTTATTTACCAGCAATAATTTCAGCATTTATTATACATTAAAAATTCAACTAACATGAAATCAAAAGTAAATTTTAAAGAAATAATTGTGAAAGGCATTTGCTTGCTTTATATAATGTTATTCGTTTATGCGGCGGTGAGCAAATTAATGGATTTTGAAAATTTTCAGACTCAGTTAGGACAGTCGCCACTCTTAAGTCCCTTTGCGGATTATGTATCCGTTGGTGTAATTAGTATAGAATTTAGTATTGCTATTTTGTTGAGCATTCCAAAATTAAGATATTTTGCTTTGTGGGGTGCAGTTGCCCTTATGATACTGTTTACCACCTATATTGTCATCATTCTCAATTTTAGTTCCTTCGTTCCTTGTTCGTGCGGTGGTATTCTTGAGAAATTAGGATGGACAGCGCATTTGATTTTTAATACCGTGTTTGTAGTTTTGGGGATAGTTGCTATTCTCTTAAAGTCACTGACTAATCGTATTCTAATCAGATTATCAATTTTAATGCTACTGAGTATTTCCAGTATTACGGGCTTATTTCTGTTTTCGGAGGATATCATGCAAAAGGAAAACCCTTTTATTCGACGTTTTCCTCAAGGAACGGCTGCAAAAGTTGCAGGAATAGATTTAAAGAATATATCGTACTATGTGGCAGGTACTGAAAAGGAGAAGATTTATTTGGCAAATCGCCTGGCACCACTTCAAATCCTTGAAATTGGTTCCGATTTAAAAAGTAAAAGGCAGTATACCATACAGCTTGATCGTGAAGATTTTAAATTTCGGGCAGTTGAGGTTCGAGTGAGTGCTCCTTACTTTTATGTATTTGACGGGACAGTACCTGTTATTTACAGAGGATTGATCTCCGATTGGAAAGCTAAAGTGATTAGTGAGAAAAAAAAATATTTTTCAGACATCGTCTTCATGAATACGCAGCAGCTGGCCTTTCGAACTCAAAAGCCATACACAGGAGAAAATATTTTAGGTATAGCCAATAACTATGCTAGCCCAAAAATTAAATACAATCCACAGGTATTGCAAAAACAGCTGGATGGAATTTTCGATACCGATGGGACACTGCAGTATAGCGCAGCACTGCATAAGCTAATTTTTACCTATTACTATCGCAACCAGTACATTGTTACAGATGAAAATTTAGTTGTTGCCTATCGTGCCAATACCATTGATACAACAACTAAAGCAAAACTGAAGGTGGTAAAAATGAAAGAATCCGGCGATATAAAACTGGGAGCACCCCCTTATATGGTGAACCGTCATACGACAGTACGGAATAACTTACTTTTTGTTAATTCCCTGTTACGGGGTAAATATGAAGGGAATGATGTCTGGAAACATGCAACTGTTGTGGATTTGTATGATATATTAAAACAAACCTATGTCTTAAGTTTTTATGTGTATGATGAAGAGGGCTTTCGGATGAAAAACTTTTTCGCTGGCGATTCAGCGATGTATATCATTTCGGGACATTATCTACTCAAATATGGATATGGGGAAAGAATCCAATCAAAATTCCATAGTTAAATACTATGATTAAAAGACACTAGGCCCAGTGACAGGAGTAACGATCGAAAACCTGTAAAAAAGAGTAGATCAAATTTTTAATAATTTAAATTTTAATATTATGAAAACTACAGTTTTAAAAATGTTTGTGTTGCCAGTGGCAGCATTTGCACTGGCAAGTGCCGGTGCGGTAAGTACCAACACTGCAGGAAAAAGTAAAACGGACGTTTTAATTACGGCCTACATTCACGATCCGGCAGTTAACAGTTGTAAAGAAGTTCAGGTCGACTGTAGCCCTAATCCAGGCCCAACTTGTCTTAGTGGCAGCTTCACAGCATTTGCTAAAGAATCTCCAAATTCTTGTACATTGCAATTGCACCGTAATTAGGTGAACTGATTTTTTAGTGAAGATAATGCAGTTTCCAAAAAAAGGAAACTGCATTATTTTTTATTATCTGTTTGTTACTCAGAAGAAGTTCCTTGTGATAGCGATTCGGGTTTAGCTTCCCCTTTCAATAAATGGTCAAACCATGCCATCATTCGCTTGCTGAGATCGGTTTGATTGGTTGGATTCTGTAGTGAATGGTCTTCGTCAGGATATACCAGCAGCCTGTTTTCAACTCCCAATTTTCTCAGGGCTAAATAATAGGAAACACTCTGATTCCACGGAACAATTCTATCATTTTTACCTGTCCATAGTAGCAAGGGGGTTTTAACATTATCCGCATGCATAATGGGAGAATTCCTCAAGTATCCCTCTTTGTCATCATAAAGCGATTTGCCCATGCGCCACTGCTGGTTTTCAAAACGCCACATATCGGATTGAAAAACGGCATTTTTTCCTATATTAAAATAAAATGCAATGATGTCACTAATTCCGGCCCCGGAAACAGCGGCTGCAAAAATAGGGGTTTGAGAAATAATAAAATTGGTCTCATATCCTCCAAAAGAATGTCCAGACAAACCAATTTTGGTTTTAGCCACCAGGCCCTTATCCACAACCGCAGCAACCCCGGCTGTTACACAATCAACTGCTGAAATACCTGGATTCGCCATCTGGTAGGTGATATCAGGCAGCAAGACAAAGTAACCACTGAGCGTATAATTAGTCACATTAAAACCTTCACTGTTTAAAAGGGATGGATTGACATGATGATGGAGGTTCTTAGACATTATTTCATAAATGTGCACCACCATTGGGTATTTTTGTCTGGGGTTATAATCGGCAGGATAGAATAGGGCCGCCTTTAATTTTTCTCCTTGGCTGTTCTTGTAATAGAGCAATTCTGATTTCCCAAAAGAATACTCCTTTTGTTGCTTGTTGGACTCAAATAGAATTTCAGCAGCGGCACCACTCTTTTTCTTGAATTCAAGCCGTGGAGGTTGATTAAAGGTTTGATTCTGGAAAATATAACTATTGTTTTTGCTCTTGCGGATTTCATCAATTTCACTGGGACCATATACCAAAGACTTTTCTGCTGATTTGGCATTATAAATAAAATATCCGGTTGACCAATCTTCGGTATTACTTGCCTGGAGTATTAGATCTTCAGACAGGTCAAAAGTAACAGGAGCTCTTCCGTTATAATTGACCTGTGAAATGCCAGTATACTCAATGGGAGCTATTCTGAAAACGATGTTTTTCTCCTGTCCTTTGGTTAATCTGGTACAGTTTGAACCATCGATAGCCACGAGCCAAATATCATTGGCATCATACAATAAAACGGTTGCGCCGTCTGAGCTCCAGCCAGGATTACCATAAACCATAAATTGGTTGGGAGCAGCAGTATTACTACTATTGTCCCACTTAGTGGTGACTTTTTTGGTCAGATTTGTATGTGTTTCTTTGATCGGATCATAAATCCACCAGTTGCTTTGGTGATAATACAGTATTTTATTACTGAAAGGATCAAACCCTATTTGGTTTGGGTCGTGGGATTGCTTTTTTAAAATAAGCTTTTCAGTGCCGTCTTTTATATTTTTAAGGTAGTAATCGACTTCTTCATAATATTTCGATTGCAGGCCGTAGCTGTAAGTATTAGAAATAAGTGCATAATCCTGTTGACCGCTGAGCATGATATCAGGCAAGTCATTGCTGTTGATTTGGGAGCAAGAATCAGTATTAGGATACCAGAGCGCCAGCTTAGGAATATCGCCCCAGTTCTCCATTCGTTTTCTATCAGGAAATAGCCAGGTATCGGTACCATTCCAAACTTCGACCGTTTTAGGATCGTTTTTAAATGTTGGATCTTCCTTTTTTGCAGCCATAAAGAACACTTTTGTACCATCATCGGAAATGGATATTGAGATATCATTGAAAATGGACAGATTATCTCTTGAACCCACTTTAGCAGAATAATCAAACGAAAACAATTTTTTATCAGCAATTCTAAAATAATGGATAAGCGTTGCTTTTGAAACCGAATCCGTTTCACTCAAAAACGCCACTGAGGCAGCATTTTTTTGCCATACCAGGTTATGATATTTACCTCCTTTTGACAGCGTGAAACGGGAATATTTTTTAAAGTTCACCATTCCAACTTCATTACGCCCTTGATTAGTTGTGGCAAACAACACTGCGTCTTTAGCATTATTTAAAGCATATTCTGTTACCCCAATGATGCTGTCGATGACAATTCCTTGTTCATTTCTAATCTTCAGGGTACTTTTCTGGCCATACCCCTGATCTAAAGTTAGGATGTATCTGCCGTCAGGTAACAATTCGTACCTTTTGACATTTGCAAGTACTTCGGTTTTACCGGTCTGCAGATGAACAACTTTTAATGTGGACTGTGGCTCTAAAAAAGCAAAAACTTTTTCTGCGCCAAAACGAGCCTCACTGCCTTTGGGAAAAGTATACCGCTGATTTTCCGATGTGGCCTGTAAGAATAAAGTATCGGTGTGATTCTCATAGGTCATTTCATAACTGGCCCATTTTCCCTGATCGGAAATAGCTTTTACCTCCAGTGTTCCCCACCTGCCGTAATCCGCCTCACTTAAATGCTTTTTTTGCTGATCCTGTCCTACAACAGGACAGGAAATCAGCAAAAAAAGAAGGGAGACAACTAAACTGGAAAGCTCCCTGTTAATTTCCCGATTAATTTCTCTTTCAACTAAATTGATCGCTTTCATAATTTTTTTTTAGTAGCCAGGGTTCTGTGGGTTCAAATTAGGATTGGCGCCCAATTCCAAAGCAGGGAGCGGCCATAACGCATCGGTAGCATTCCAGCCGGGCTTAGACAGCGACAAGGTCTGGTTAAGTGTTCCGGTTCGTTTCAAATCAAAAAAACGCTGCCCAAATTCGGTAAACAATTCAAAACGCCGCTGATGGAGAATGTCCGCTATTATATCCTCGGCCGTCACGGCACTGATACTGGCAAGCCCGGCGGTAGTGCGGATTAGATTTAAATCCTCTTTGGCCCCAATTAAATCACCCTGGTAGGCCCGGGCTTCTGCGCGAATCAGGTACTGTTCTGCCAGGCGAAACACGATGGAGTGCTCCACCGAACCGGCGGTACTGGATTCCTGTTTGTACTTGCAGGCCATGTACCAGGTCGTGGTACCATCGGTTACTGCCCTAGTCCAGTGCACTTTTCTTTGGTCGTTGGGCTCAAAGGCATCCACAAAATTGGGGTTCAGTCCCACAATAGGCGGTGGTCCCCCCTCAAAAAGATACAGGTCTCCTTCGGCGGTATTCACTCCGGGGGCATTGGGCATGAATTGCCAGATGGTGGTGCTGCTTTCTTTCAGGAATATTTTATCCAGATCCGTCTCCCAGGCGTACAGCGTACTGTTAATCACCGCCGAGGCCGCATTGGCCGCTTGGGCATAAGATCCCGTATACAAATACACCCTCGCCAAAAGCGCGCGGGCCGCACTGCGATTGGGACGGGTGCGCTCTGGGGAAACATAATCCTCGGACAGCAAGCCTATCGCTTCATTTAGGTCCTCTACAATAAGGCCGTAAACCCTGTCAGCGGGCATTCTTGAAACGGTACTGTTCTGCTTGTAATCGGTAGTGGTGATGTACGGGATATCCCCATAGAGGTTCAATAGGTAAAAATGAAGCAACGCTCTTATAAACAAGACTTCACCGCGCAACTGTTTTTTCTGTGCTTCCGGCAGCGAGGCGCAGTGGCTCACGCCCTGCATAATGGCGTTCGCGGAATAAATCTGATTGTAGCTCTGGTTCCATATATCGCTCACTCCGGGCTCACCGGCAAATAGCGCATTGTTATAAAAAGTACTCACCGCATTTTGCTGGAAGTAATCAAATTCATCGGTGTACAGGCCCAGGTAACAGGAAGCGCCTGTTGCATTTCCGGCTAACAGACCGTTGTCCCTCATTTTGGCATATAGCCCGGCCATCGCTGCAGTAGCGGTAACCGTATCTTCAAATACGGCTTCGCCTGTCAATTGGGAACCCGGCAGGCCGACTTCCACAAAACTGTCACAGGAGAAGAGAAAGAAGCAGACCGCCAGTAAGGAGGACTTCTTATAATGGGAGCGCAAAACACCTTGTAGGGATAAGGATGCGGTTTTTAAAAAATCGAATGTATTTTTCATGGCTGTAATTGTTAAGTTAGAAAGTGAGCTGTGCACCGGCAGTAAATAGGCGCAAGGGCGGTAAGTATCCGGTATATTTAAATTCGGGATCACCTCCCTTGTAGGGCGTGAAGGTCCATACATTTTGTCCCTGCAGCGATAGTTTGCAGCTCACGCCGCCTTTGAGCAGCAACGGCAAGTCATAGCTTAACGCAATGTTCTTCAAACGGATGTAAGAGCCATCCACAATTGCGGCATCACTGTCCACATAGTTGTAATAGGCATTTACCGCGGCCCCGTTTTGCCCTGAGGTATTCATTTGAAAGGGTTGTACATCCCCAGGCTGTTGCCAGGCGCTCACCATATCGGCATGCTGATTGATGGGGCTGCCCCCTGGAACGTTGGGACTGTAATCATAATTGCGTTGCTTTACAAACTGCAAAAGAAAATCCAATTGGCAGTTTTTATAGTGCAGCAGGTTCTGCAGGCCTCCAAAGTATTTGGGAGTGAGGTCCGCCACCGTTTTCTTATCGCCCAACGAGGTAATCAAACCATCCCCGTTCACATCTTCCACTTCATAGAGCCCGGTTTGCGTATTGACCCCGGTGTAGTGATAGACTTTCACGATACTTGTGGATTCCCCGATGACATACCGGTTGGAATAAGTGGAGCCCTGCAGTCCGGGAAAGGAAAGCAGTTTGTTTTTTGAAGCCGAGATATTAAAATTGGTGGACCATTTAAAGCCGCCGCTGCTGTCAAAATTCAGGGTGCGCAGTGTCAACTCCACACCGGAATTTTCCACCGTCGCGTCCAGATTGGCAGTAATGGAGGTGAATCCCGTGGTGCCCGGCAGCGGTACACCCACCAGCTGATTGGAAGAGCGGTTGCGGTACCAGGCGGCGGTAAAGAAGATCCGGTCCCTTAAAAATCCGGTCTCCAAGGCAAGCTCCAACTTTCTGCTGGTTTCCCAGCTGAAATCCGGATTGTACAGGCGGGTAGGATCAAGACCAATGGCATTGTTGTAGTTCAGGCCATTGGAAGCATAGGTATTTAAAAACTGGTAATCTCCGATCTGGTCGTTACCCGAACTGCCATAGCTTCCCCGGAGCTTTCCAAAGCTCAAAACAGCACTGTCTTTTAACAAGGTTTCATTAGAGAACAGCCAGGCAGCACCTACAGCTGCGAAAGTCGCAAACTGTCTGCCGGGTCCAAAGCGGCTGGAGCCATCCCTTCTGCCGGTTGCGTTCAGGATGTATTTCTGATTCCAGTTGTAATTCACCCTTCCAAAGAAGGCCTGGTATTTATAAATCGTCTCGTCGCTTGCAAAAACATACCTGTTGGTGGCAGAGGCCATATCGGTGATCAGGCTGTTGCTCGAAAATCCTATACCGAGCTGGTAGAGCCTGGAGGAGCATTGCTGCTGGGCCGTAGCGCCGATTAAAACATCAATTTTGCTGTTTTGAAAAGCATGAGTCCAACGCAGCTGTGGCTCCACGATCCAGGATTGCCGCATCGTCAGATTGGTATACAGCAAGGAATTATCGCTGCCCAACTGGTAGATCGGATCATACATAGTGGAAGGCAATAGGCGCTGTTCGGAATTCTTTAAATCCGTAAACCCCAGATTGGTTTTGAGCTCTATACTAGGGATGATTTGATAGGCAAGCACGGTATTGGCCACCAGGTCATTGGTCTTTGCCGTGGTAATGCCCCGAAGAGCGGCCAGCGGATTTTGAAAGGTGCCATTTTCAAAATTCAGGTTGCCAGAGGCATCGTATAATGCCGGAGCATTTGGAGCGAGATTGCGCGCGGTACGGGTTAGGTCGGTTGCCGATTGCAGGTTGTCCTGAGCAGTGTATCCCCCTGAAAAAGTGAGTTTGAATCTTTTGTCTTCCGTGCCGTGGTTCATACTAAAGTGGACCGCTGTTTTGTCGTACTCAAAATCCCCCGGCAGTACCGTTGTTTCGGAGCGATAGGTGCCGCTTAAAAGGTATTGCGTTAATGGCGAACCGCCGGATATTGATGTTTGCAGGTTGTTGATTTCAGCAGTGCCGCCCAAGAGTTCCTTTTGCCAATCGGTATAGCGGTTCGCATCCCATGTTCCGTTGATGTCATAGGCTGAAGCAGGGTAAGTGGTGATACCGTCATTGGCAAAGCCCTGTCTTCTCATCTCCAGATACTGCGGTGTATTCATCAGGTCCTGACTCTTGGTGACTTTCCCCACTCCGGATGAGCCCGAAACGGTTATTTTGGTCTTTCCGGCCTGACCTTTTTTGGTTGTAATCAGTACCACCCCATTGGCACCGCGAGAACCGTAGATGGCCGTGGCATCGGCATCTTTCAAGACTTCGACACTTTCAATGTCACCGGGATTGATACTGTTTAACGGACTCGTTGGGGTAGGCACCCCGCTGGTCGTATTGCCGTATCCTACGATTTCTGAAGAATAGGGTACCCCATCGATAATATATAGCGGCTCATTGCCGTTTTCGCGCAGGCTGTTCAATCCCCTGATTTTTATTTGAAAGCCGCCGCCGGGCGTTCCGCCGTCTTGGGTAATATCAACTCCCGCCATGCGTCCCTGCATGGCAGCCAGTATGTTGGAAACAGGTTGTTTCTCGATGGCCGCCGAGGTGATTTTAGCGATACTTCCGGTGCGTTCGCTTTCCTTTACGGAATAATAACCCGCATTGATTTTGACCTCCTGTAGTGCCGTCGCGTCTTCCTGCATGCGAACATTAATTACAGTACGACCCTCAACAGGAATTGTAAGGGTGGTAAAGCCCATATAGATAAAAACAAGGATGTCGTTTGGCGACGCTGTCAGGGTAAATTTGCCGTCGATGTCAGAGACTGTTGTTTTTGGCTGACCTTTTACAGAAATGGTAACCCCCGGTAAGGGGCTGGTGCCATCGGTGACGGTACCACTGATTTGGTTTTGCTGGGGTAGAGACTGCAGTTGCCTCAGTACGGTTTTTGCCGGAGCTGGGGTGTAGGATAGTGATAACCCAAAAAGAATCAGGTACCAAAAAGCCGAACCGCCCTTGTAAAATGAAATATTTTTCATAATATTGGTTTAGTTAAATGAAACGTTAGTTTTGTTTGCGATGGTCCTCTATGCTAGTTTTCCGACATGAGATAGAGGGCCTTTTTTTATGTGCCTGCCATGAAGGCGCTGAGTCGTTATTTTGTCATAGGCAGGCGGTTTTTTACGGTTAGTTTATGGTTGTTCGGTTGGATTAAATAACCTGCACCTTTTATTAATAAATTCAAATTAAATTAACCAGGTGTTCAAAGGACCTTTCGGTGCAGGTGTTTTATAGTTATGAGTAAATCTTATTTAATCATAGGCGGTTTTTTTTTAAGTTTTCAGTCATCGTTTTTAGTTGGAATTAGGTATAAGAGTTTACTACCGTCTAAGAAAATGCTTTTTTCTTGCTGGTGATTTATGTGGTTTACTGGTTGAAACCACTGGTAACGCTTAGCGTAGTGTGTTTTTAGGTGTGTAGTTGCATTTTACTCATAGGCATGCGGGCGGGTTTTAGCGGGTTGAACTGCTGCGAGACTGTGAAAAATGAAGAAGCGGTGCTAAGAATTAAAGAGAGTATTGTGCCAAGAGAATAAAAAAAATGGCGCAGAACTCATCTTAAACGCTTTCAAGGCACTAGTATACCCACACACGAATAAGTGAGCCCACGCCATGGGACGTGAGCATCTTACTTATCATCTCGCGTGTTAAAAGTACTAGTTTTTGAAAACGAGATTCAAAGCGAATGCTTCAAATGTTTTATATGAAGAAACGCAAAAATACATCTTATGACGTATTTATAATACAAATATATGAAATTATTTGAAACGTGGTCGAAATCGACCATAAATTTTTCCTTAAAAAAATTGAATTTGCTTAAAAAAAAATATAATAATGGAGAGTAAGGACATTAGTTTAGAACTACGAAAGAAAATTGGAGACAAAATACAGCTTGTTAGAAGAGGTGAGTCATATGCAAAGATTGCTTCGCGGTGTAATTTAGATGCTAGTAAAATTAGCAAAATTGAAAAAGGCCGTATAGATTTTAGAATTAATACAATATTTGAAATTGCAAAAGGTCTTAGGGTTCATCCAAAGGAGTTGCTAGATATAGAATTTAACTTTGAAGATTACTATAAAGAAATTGACCACACGTATAAAACTACTTAAGATTGAGACCAGTTTAGATTGGAATGGGTGGCCCCAGTTTGGACTGGAATACCCATAAAATGGTCTATCATCTCAGACTAGGCAAAAAAATAGCCTCAGTGGACTGCCCCAAAATTAGACACTTATCGGAAGCATTTTTATGAATAAGATTATTTATTACCTTTATGATAACGAGAAAGACCTTAAATAGTAGAAATGGTTTTGCATGTTTGGAAAATAAGATTCTACCCGAGTTGAGCATGTAAATGATCCACTTTTGGCTGGTATAAACAAATTGCGGCAACCTTATAGACAACGTATAATCAGACAACTGAAACAACTTATAGACAAATACCAAAAGGCCACTGACAATTATAATTTTAACTAGAACACAATAAATATGAAAATAATATTTAAACCAACAAACAAAGTGCAATTAGGCCGAACTAAATTGCTGACCGCGGTAGTCGCTTTATTTTTAATAACACTTTCTTTTAGTATAAATGCGATGGCTCAGGAAAAAATTCAAATGGTTAGATTAGCAAAAATTAAAGTTGATCCATTGCAATTGGACAAGTATAATATTGCACTAAAAGAACAAATGACTACTGCAGTTCGTCTTGAGCCAGGTGTATTAACATATTACGCCGTTGCAGACAAAAGCGACCCCTCACACATCACAATACTTGAAATATATGCTGATACAGCTGCATACAAATTACACATAGAAACAACTCATTTTAAGAAATACAAGGAGACTGTTAAAGATATAGTTAAATCTCTGGAACTTATAGATGTTACTCTAATTGGCTCGGCTAAGAAGAAGGATAAATAATTGGAAAAAAATGACTCTTTTCTTGGTAAATTTCTTTTCAGAATAAATGTGATGTTATCGCAGACAATAATAAGACCGTTCAGATTTACCGAGCGGTCATTTTTTTATTTTGCAATTAGTTACTTTCATTTCATTTCATTACATGCACGGCAAATGATAGTGTCTGTATCAGATTAGACTTATTATTAACTAATACATACACATCCTTGCGTTGCCATCCCTGAAGGCCTTTAGTATCAAATTTGGCTTTGATAATACCTTTTTCTCCCGGCAATAGCTGTTTTTTAGGTTTGTCGACTACTGTACACTTACAGCTTGTCATTACATTTGCAATAACCAACGGTTTACCCCCAGAATTTTCAAAGGCCCAACTCACTTCTACCATTTTGCCTGCAGTCACTGTATCCAGCTCTTTGTATACAGTGTCAATCCAACTAATTGTTGTGCCATTAGCAGGATCAGCAATGTAGTTTCTCACTTTGGCAAATGCTAGAGAGTCTTTAGTCCACTTTTCATCTGTTTTGCTCACCTTCTTTGTACAGGCAAATAATAAACCAACGCTCAAGACAATATGTAGTAAATATCTCATAATAATTTATTATTTGCCTCTATAACCAGCCGGAAGGCAGGAATCAACTTTTGGCGAACCAGGTAGAAAGCCATACATTACATTAAGTCTAGCGACACATTCTGTTACTGGACATGAAATGGAAGTTTGACGACAATAATTCTCGACATCTGTCGGACTCGTAATTTGTCCTGGCAGAATTAACAGAGGATTGCCAAAATTACATTTTCTTGCATATGTTGTCTGACAATCTGGTCCCGGCTTTGTTGCAGCTTCCATTTTTGCAGCAGTTTGTTTTTCTACTTGCACAGTTACTTGTTCATTTCCAATAAAGCCACAAATGGTCAAAATCCCTAGGACAAGGCCAATAAATAGTATTTTTTTCATTTTTTTGATTTTTAATTTAAAAATAATTCCATTTAAAATCAATTGATTTTAGTTTAGCTTTTCATTATGACACCGTTTTATTGGTAACAGTTACTTTTAAACCGTTACTAACAATTCCGTTACATATCCAGTTGATGCTAAATACATCAAAATCCAATCAGAGAACATTCCTTTTTAGGGTAAGGTGTGTTCTATTTTTCTGTAAAACGTAGGTTGTCAATGTCGGGGTTGCCGCTATAGGATTTATTTCCTCTACCTGGGGATGATAAATAGCAATTTTTTTTGATAATTTAAGATTGTTGAAATAAATATAAAATCCTATAAATCAATTGTTTGTGATTAAATTTAAAAGATTAAAGTTAGGGAAGTACCATTGGAATATCCTTAAATTTATATTAAAATTAATCGGTGTTTTACAATTAGATTTTGGAATAAATATTCACAAGTTATATTTTTAAATTGAAGTAGGAGTTTTTAAAATAGTTCTTCAGCAAACGCACATCCCGCTCTCCGAGGTCTTCATTGCGTGGGCTGGACATGTACCCCCATTGGTGCTCGATTGCATCGAGCACTTCTTAATTTATGAAGATAAAATGGAGCTGCACAACGCGGTTAACTAACAATAAAAGCAATTCGTAAATGGATTGCTTTGCTGAGTTAAGTTACGTTTTCCTGGACATTTGTTTTTGCCCAACACAAACCGACTAATTTCTTTGGGAGACTTGCCGGGTCTTCGTTCCACCAAACGATCTGTTTTTATTAAATATCTTAATCCAGATTCAACAATAGACTTCGCTATGAAGGTGAATTATTCAATAAAAACAAGTGCTCACAGACTATTTTTAAAGAGGAATAGTGGATTATTTCAATTTTAAAAATGTGGAATGCCTTGATTTAGGGCAGAGTGACAACAGAGCCAACCCGATTACTGTGTGAAGGCTGACGAAGATAGGTAGTGAACGTGTGAAGATGAGGAATGATGTACCCCTGATTGCCCGTGATGTTAAACGGCAATGTTGTGTCGAAATAGGTTTTGTTCTACATTAATTTACTCTTCTTTTATTGAACTGGCTCAGTTCAAATAAATAGGAATATGCTCATTTTTAAACTGATTGAAAAATGAATCGTATTATCAACGGGCATAAATCTAACCATTTTATTTAACTCAAGAGTCTATATGTTATGTGTTTATGCTTTATATAAATGCGATTATTTTGATTTCAAACTTGATTCAAGGAACCTGCAGCTTCTAAAAAGCTATAATAACTTTTGATTATATTTGTCATAGCTGTTAGTTTGTTGTCGACAGTAAAATATTGAATTTAAATATCTTGAGCGTTATTTGTCTTATTTTTTCACTTCACATAATACCCTCAACAAATTAAATAGATCTGGTTTACAGCTTAAAAAATAATTATGATAGCATCTTTCTCTTTAAAAAATCTAAAATTTTTAATTGCCATTTGTTTGTTGATAACTACAATTGGAACAAGTCAGGAAAAAGATATTTTTAAAAATTTGAATCGAATTATTAAAAACTCATCAAAATATGATGAAGAAAAACGCTTTGAAATTGATAGTATCAGAACTATTTTAAAGAAGACTAAAAAAAATGACTTATTGGTTCAGTATCAGTTAAATGAACAAATGTTTTACCAATTTAAATTTTTTAAACGGGATTCAGCGTTTTACTATGGTATTAAATCAAAAGACCTGGCGCTTAAAATAAACGATAAAGTACTTATTTCCAATGCCAATATGAACCTGGCCGATATTTGCGTTTCATCAGGAATGTATAAAGAGGCCTTAGATTTTTTAGAGCCTTTGAAACGTAACGAAGCCGATGGAAATTATGGAACGCTTTATTATGGGGTATTGGGGCGTTGTTATGGCGATATGGCAGAATATAGTAATATTCCCTATTTTCAAAAAGAATACAATGATCTGGCACGTAAGTATCGGGAAAAGGCACTTTCCTTAACTCAGGAGGGAGATTTTTTTTACTTTTTTTTAAAAGCATTCAATAAATCTAAGAATAACCAATTAACCGAAGCGCTTACTGAATTTAATATTCTTTTAAAAAAGAAAAATAAGCGTCACGATAATGCCTTAGTTCACTATATGCTGGGGGATATTTATCAGAAATTAGGGGATAGCGACAACGCCATTGTTCATTTTGCCGATGCTGTGATTTCCGATATTGAAACGGCTACCAAAGAATCGTTGGCGATTATAAAACTTTCTGAACTTTTATTTAAAAAAGGGGATCTGAAGAACGCTTCCATACTGATTCAAAAGGCAAATGAAGATGCTTTTTTTTATGGAGCGCAACAGCGTAAAATACAGGTCGGGGCAATTTTACCGCTCATAGCACAAGAAATCCTCCAAAATGTTGAAAAAGAAAAACAACGCATTTATTGGCAGTACATCATTGTAAGTTCTTTGTTAATTCTTGCTATCTGTTTTGTTATCATTATCTATTTCCAATATCGAAAATTAAATAAGGCAAAGAAAATTATTGCGGATGCACATCAAAACCTGGAAAGCATCAACAAACAATTAAGAAGCGTGAATGACAAAATTAAATCGCGAAATATAGAAATTAAACAGGTTAACAAACAGCTGTTGGAGGCCAATAAAATTAAAGAGGAGTATTTAGGATTATTTTTTACCCAATACGATGCTATTTTTGAAAAGTTTAATTTTTTCATGATTACCATAAAGAAATATATTGACGAAGAAAATTATGAAAAAGCCAAACGTAATATTTCGAGTTATGATCTAAAGCGTGAAAAAGAAAAACTTTTGGAGAATTTTGATACCGCATTCATAAATCTTTTCCCAAATTTCATCAATGAATTTAATTCGCTAATGAAAGAAGAATATAAAATTAAACTGGACAAGGGGCAATTTCTTACAAAGGAGTTACGGATTTATGCATTAATACGATTAGGAATTACACATAATGAAATTATAGCGCAAATTTTAGGGTATTCTATCAACTCCATTTATGCCTACAAAACTAAAATCCGTAATAATTCTATCATTAATAAGGATGATTTTGATCAAAAATTGCTCAAAAAGACCACTTTAAAGCTATAAAAAAGACCTTTTTTCTATATGGTGTTCTGGTTGTATTAAATTGTAAAATCAAATTAATCAGTGTTTTACGCATTGAATTAACTTGATATTAACCGTTTTTTTCTATACGTTTTTTTTGGGCAGTATTCGCGGCCTGTTATTTATGCATTTTTGTATGGATTGATGGTGTTCCAAACTAACATTATCAAATGCTATTTTAACTTAACCCAAAATTAATGTATTATGAAAATTACTTCATTTGATAGGACAAAAATGGCCCTATTACTCTTAATTTTTCTTGTCACACCATTCCTTATGATGGCTCAAAACGGAAAAATCAAATTATCCGGTAAAGTTATGGACGAAACCAACCTTCCTTTACCAGGTGCAACCGTTATGCTTAAGAATACTAACATAAGCACAATTACTCGTGCCGATGGAAGTTTCGATCTTTTAGTGTCCGAGCAAAATCCAGTTGTAATTGTTTCCTTCCTTGGTTATAAAGCTATAGAGGAAGCCGTATCGGGAAAAGATTTTTTGAAAATTAAACTGCAGCCGGAATCAACCACGCTGAATAATGTTGTCGTAATCGGGTATGGTCAGGTTAAATCCAAAGACATAACCGGATCCATTTCTACTGTAAAGCTGACCGATCTGGGCAAACAACCTGTTGCCAATATTGGGGACGCGATTCAGGGTCGTGCTGCCGGTGTTCAGGTAATCTCTTCCGGACAACCGGGAAGCAATCCAACATTTAGAATCAGGGGTACCGGAACCATCGGGAACAATGATCCATTGATTGTGATTGACGGGATGCCTTTGAATGGAGGATTGAATCAGGTAAATATGAATGATGTTGAGAGCTTACAAGTGCTGAAAGACGCTTCCTCAACAGCGATCTATGGTGCCAGGGGTGCAAATGGTGTTGTTATTATCACAACAAAGAGAGGAACGGTAGGGAAGGCGTCGCTGACATTTGATGTTGCTACAGGAACATCCGAGGCAACAGAAATGCTTCAGGTGTTGAATGCCTCACAATTTGCAAGTTTGCATAATGAAATATTAGGGAATGCAGGTTTAAGTCCGAATCCAAATTTTCAAAATCCGGCATCTTTAGGCAATGGAACGGATTGGGTGGATGCGTTTTTCAATGCAGGATTTCAAAATAATTATACTTTGTCCTATATGTCTGGAAACGATAAATCAAAAGTATATACCTCTTTAAATGTTTTTGATCAGCAGGGGATAATTCTAAATACAGATTATAAAAGATATATTTTGCAATTCAACAGTGATACCAAAATTTCTGATAATTTAAAGTTTGGAAATAGTGTGAAATTAAATCATGATGTCAAAAGCCAGGGTGATTTTAATATTCAAAATGCACTGCTTTCGTTACCGACACAACCCATTTACAGGGAAGACGGCGATTTCTCAGGTCCTATAGGACAACCTATTTATTCCGGTGATATAGAAAATCCAATCGGAAAAGCCACTATAGTGGATAATGCCACAAAAGGGTACAATATTCAAGGAAACTTATTTGGAGAACTGACATTTTTAAAAGATTTCAAGTTTAAAACACTGGCAGGTGCTGAAGCTAATTTTTGGAAAAACAGGACTTGGGTTCCTTCCTATAGCTGGGATAATAAAGTAAGTCAAAATGCTTATTTGTCTGAATCTTCAAACCAAGCCATCACCTTGCTTTGGGATAATACCCTGACCTATCAGAAAAAATTTGATAGTGGAATTAATGTAACAGGAGTTGTCGGGACTAGTGCACAGGAAAATAAATTTGAATACATCAACGGGTCCATTCAGAATTTCCCCAGTGAAACTACTCAAACCCTAAACAATGGAATTAACCAGACAACCCTTCATGGAAGCAGTTCGGAATGGGCAATATTCTCCACTTTTGCAAGGGGTAATTTTGACTATAAAAGTAAATATTACGTAACTGCAACGGTAAGAAGAGATGGTTCTTCAAGATTTGGCCAAGGGAATAAATATGGAACATTCCCATCCGGTTCCTTAGCCTGGAGGATTTCTAACGAGGATTTTTTCAAATCGAAAGTCGTTACTGATTTAAAATTACGATTTGGATATGGAATTACCGGAAATCAGGAAATTGGAAATTATTCCTTTTCTTCCAACTACAATACCTATCTGTATAATTTTAATGGGACCTACGTCAGTGCTGCCATTCCAACCGTTTTACCTAATTCTAATGTTAAATGGGAAGAACAGGAACAGTATAATGCAGGTATTGATGCCACTCTTTTTGATGATAGGGTAAATGTTACTTTAGATGCATATGTAAAAAATACAAATGACATGCTGGTTCCACAAGCGGTGTCCATTACTTCGGGGTATTCCGATATCTACGTTCCTTACATCAATGCAGGTAAAATTCAAAATAAAGGAATTGAGGTAGCGATCAATGCTAAAATCATAAAAAAAGAAAAGTTTTCATGGAGCACTGACCTTGTTTTTTCAGCCAACAGCAATAAAGTAATTGATTTAAACGGTGATGTGCCTTTGACTACAGGAAGTCTTGGATTAAATTATAATGTATCCAGAATCCAGGAGGGATATCCTGTCAATGTATTCTATGGTTTTGTTCAGGACGGGATTTTTCAAACTCAAACCGAAATTGATGATCACGCGGTACAAGTGCAGGGGACATCACCCAGTAACAGTACCTCTCCGGGAGATGTTCGGTTCAAGGACTTGAATAATGATGGTTTGATTACTGACGCAGACAGGACTTTTATTGGGAATCCCAATCCTGATTTTGCCTATTCTTTAAACAATACCCTTACCTATGGAGACATTAGTTTAAGTGTCTTTTTACAGGGGGTATATGGAAATGACATCTTCAATGCCAACAGACTGTATACGGAAGCAATGTCGATCACCACTAACCAATCCCTATCGGTTTTAGACAGATGGACCGCCCCGGGGACCAGTAACAGTATGCCACGAGCGGTATATGGAGACCCAAATAACAATAACAGGACTTCCTCCAGGTATATTGAAGACGGTACTTATTTGAGAATTAAAAATGTGACACTTTCCTATAAAGTTCCAATTGGTTTACAGGGAAAGAAAGTCTTTGATTATGTAAAAGTGTACCTGTCCGGACAGAATTTGTTCACCTTCACAAAGTATACTGGTTTTGATCCGGAGGTATCAAGTAACGGTATAGATAATAATGTATATCCGTTAACAAGAACACTTTCTCTCGGTTTAAATGTTGGATTTTAATAAATAGAAAACATGAAATTTATAAAAAAAATAGTTTTTGTATTGGTAATTTTTGCCTGTACACAATGTTCCAGTGATTACCTGGAGAAAACGCCTTTGGATACTGTAAACACATCCAATTACCCTTCGAATGCAAAAGAATTAATCACCTTGGTGAACGGGGCATATCAGCCTTTGCAAAGACCTAAATTATACAATTTAAGAATGTGGACCTCTGATATTATGGCCGGCAATAGTATTGTGGGTGCCGGAGGGGGATCCGATGGAGTGGAAACCCAGGATATGTCCAATTTTGTCACCACAACCGATAATGCGGGAGTGCTGGATATCTGGAGAGGGCCGTGGCCTGGAATTTTGATGTCTAATATAGTTTTAAAAGTAGCACCGGCTCTAACCATAGACACTGCCATAAAAAACCGCAGTATGGGGGAAGCTTATTTTTTAAGAGCGCATTATTATTTTATTCTGGTACGTTATTTTGGTGATTTGCCTTTAATTACAACTCCGCAGAGTTCAGATGATGATTTGTTTCCGGCAAGGGTTTCCAAAGATTTGATCTACCAGCAAATTATTTCCGATTTGGAAAAGGCGGCTGAATTGCTCCCTAACAAAAGTGACTATACAGGAAGTGACATCGGAAGAGCAAATAAAGGGGCTGCTTTGGGAGAACTGGCTGAAGTTTATCTTACTCTAGGTAATAATTGGCAAAAAGTAGTCGATTTAACGACACAGGTAGAAGGCTTGGGATTTAATTTAAATGCCAATTATGCCGATAATTTTAACCCCTCCACTGAAAATTCTGTTGAATCACTTTTTGAAGTGCAGTATGCCAGTAATGGTGGCTATGGCTTTTGGAGTGATGAGAATCAGGCATCATGGGCAAGTCCTTTTATGGGACCCAGAGGGAGTAATTTTGTTGGAGGAGGTTTTGGATGGAACCAGCCTACTCAGGAGTTTATCGATTCGTATGAGGCTAATGACAATAGAAAAGCCATAACCGTATTTTACGAAGGTGCTCCTGCTTTTGAGGGAAAAGCATACAATCCATCCTATTCGTTAACAGGATATAATGTTAGGAAATTCTTGGTGCCATTAAGCACGTTTTCCTCTTATGATAATAGTCCTTTAAATTTTCCAATATTAAGGTTTTCCGACATTTTGTTAATGAAAGCGGAAGCACTGAATGAACTTGGGCAAACCGCTCAGGCTCAAATTCCTTTAAACCGTGTCAGAAATAGAGCCGGACTACCCAATATTGCATCAGGATTAAGTCAGTCCGCTTTTAAAGAAAAGGTACTGCGTGAGAGAAGAATTGAGCTTTCTTTTGAAGGTCAGCGATGGTTTGATCTTATAAGAGTGAATAAAGGACAGTATGGACTTGATTTTCTTCATTCCATTGGAAAAACAAATGCAACACAAAAACAATTATTGTTTCCAATTCCCCAAATAGAAAGAGATAGGAATCCAAAATTAACCCAAAATCCAGGGTACTAAAAACTAACATTATGAAAAAAAATAATTTTATAAGAACACTTTTTATTCTTGGTGCTTTATTTTTAGCATTACTGAATACTTCATGTGAAGATTTAATGAGCGACCCCATTCTTACCAGTAAGGATGAATTAACGCTAAAAGTTTCCAATTCAGATCTGGTTTTAGAGGAGCGTAAACCCAACGAAAATCTGACTTTAAATTGGACAACAGGAACCAATTCCGGAACCAGCGCTTCCATCAGCTATGAATTGCAGATAGATAAAAAAGGGAATAACTTCGCCCACCCTCTGAAATATGAAATGGGAACCAATAGTTTTTCGCATTCCATTAATGCTACCACGTTAAATTCTATTGTATTACATACTTTTAGTGTTTTACCGGGAGTCAGTCAAAAATTTGAGGCAAGAGTTACCGCGACGGTGGCCAATTCTGCCGTACCTCAGGTTGCAACAGCCTCTTTTTCAGTAACGCCTTATCAACCGGTTTCAAAAGAATTGTATATTGTAGGAAGTGCTACTTCGGCTGGGTTGAATATTGCTAATGCTATCCAGCTTATTCCTTCAACATCCACGCCTGGAAAATTTGTTTTTCAAGGAATTTTAAGCCCCGGGTCTTTTAAATTACCCGTTAGTAAGGACGCTTGTCTGTGTCAGGATTTTTACACAAAAAGTGCGGCAGCTGCTGATATGATGGTTCGTAATATTGGCGGAAGCGGACAAGATTTACAATGGCAAATTACACAGCTAGGGCAGTATAAAATAACTGTGGATCTGTTGAACCTGACAATTACTATTGAAGCGTCTGCAGGGCCTTTGTTTACAAAAATCTGGATTGTTGGAGATGCATCCCCAAGCGGCTGGACTGTTGATTCCCCAAAACCATTTACACTGGATCCCAATAATCCGTTTTTATTTACTTACGAGGCTAATTTTGTTCCGGGATCATTTAAAATTCTGGCAGGTTCTTTAGGTAATTGGTGTGGTGAATGGTACAGACCGCTAACAGATGGTCAGGCGTTATCATCAACCAGCGTTGCTCAAAATTCTGGTTGTACCGTCGATAATAAATGGAATATAACCGCAGCAAATGCGGGTAGGTATAAAATAACCCTGAACATTCAAAATAATACGATCAGCATCCAAAAAGTTAATTTGTATATCATAGGAGATGGCGGTCCTAATGGTTGGAACATTGGAAGTCCTGCAGCGATGAGTTACAGTAACGGTAATTTTATTTTTAATGGACCTTTAGGAGACAATAATGCCGCGGGAGAATTTAAAATTTCAAAATTCTACGGCAATTGGTGTGATGGTGACTGGTTAAATGCCGCTACGGCGAATCAGCCTATCACCAACGGAAATTATATTATTACCCATGGCTGTGATGGTCCGGATAATAAATGGAAATTGAAGACAGGGGATGCTGGTTTATATACTATTACTATAAATCTGGATGCTCCATCTATGGTTATTACACATCAATAAAAGAATGTACTGACAGCGTTACTGCATTGATAACGCTGTCAATTTTTAAATCTAAATTACGATGAAGCGAAATATATTGAGAACATTACAATTTTTGTTTTTGGCTTTACTCTTTACTAATTGTGATACTAGCGATAAGAGTTTTGATTACACGCCTGAGCCACCTGCAGCAATAACACAAATAGCACTAAAAACCGATAAGGCTAAATATATTCCAGGGGAATTAGTTGCTTTTACTGTTGACAAGCTGTCTGAAAACAGCACAATCAGATATAAATATTTAAATACAATACTGTCAGAACAGCCTTTGACCAGTGCCAATTGGACCTGGACTCCGCCATCTGGTGATTATAAAGGCTATTGGGTGGAGTTGTATAAAACGGTTGACGGAGTTGAAGTCTTAATGGGGACGGTTGCCGTGGATGTATCTTCGGACTGGACCAAATTTCCGAGATATGGTTTTTTATCTGAATTTGGCGCTGGGAGCGAAAGCCAGATTGCAACAACCATTGATAACCTGAAAAACTACCATATCAATGCCCTGCAGTATTATGATTGGGGGAACAAGCACCATTCGCCGCTGAAAATGAACGGAACGATTCCGGCGACCAATTGGTTGGACATTGCCGGCAGGCAAATGGCATTCAGTACCGTTAAAAATTATATTGACAAGGCACATGGTATCAATATGGCTTCCATGAGTTATAATTTGCTTTACGGAGCCTGGAGCGATTACAGTGTTGACGGTGTTTCAAACCAGTGGTTTTTGTATAAGGACCAGAATCATTCCAACATCGATAAACATGATTTGCCGGATTCATGGCAAAGCGACATTTTGGTGACCAATCCCGGAAATACGGATTGGCAAAACTATATTTTCGAAAAAACAAATCTGATATACCAGAATCTGAATTTTGATGGCTGGCATTTGGATCAGTTGGGAGACAGAGGAAATGTGTATGGTTACAATGGAAATTCAGTAGCGTTGAATGAAACGTTTGCTCCTTTTTTGCAAAATTTGAAAGCAAAATTTCCTAACAAAAAAAACATGTTCAATGCGGTTGCACAATACGGGCAGGCAAATATTTTAAGTGCGCCTGTTGATGTGGCTTACACCGAAGTCTGGGGCCCGCGTGACGGTTACAAGGATCTTGCTGAAATTATTAAAGAAAACAATACGCTTTCCGACAATACCCTCAATACGGTACTTGCGGCCTATATGGATTACGATAAGGCAAACGGGACAGGGTTTTTCAATACCCCGGGCGTACTATTGACTGATGCCGTTATCTTTGCTTTTGGTGGTGCTCATTTGGAATTGGGAGAACATATGTTGGCAAAAGAATATTTCCCTAACAATAATTTGCAAATGGACGGGGAATTGAAAAAAACGCTTCCAAAATACTACGATTTCCTGGTTGGTTACCAAAATTTATTACGTGATGGTGGTACCTTTAATAATCCGGTTTTATTATCGGGAGACGGAAAAGTAAGCTTGAATAATTGGCCTCCCGTTTCCTCCAGTGTTTCCGTTGTTGGTAAAAAAGTGGGTAACAAACAAGTTATTCATCTCATTAACTTCACCAATGCAAACAACTTAAATTGGAGGGATACCAAAGGAGAACAGGCAGTACCGAACACAAAAAAGAATCTGACCCTGAACCTGCAAAACAGTCAGACCGTTTCTAAAGTCTGGTATGCTTCCCCTGATTTGGATGGAGGTGCTTCAAAAGTGCTTACTTTCAGTCAGGTTGGCGGATATCTGGTGTTTAATGTCCCTTCGCTCCAATACTGGGGAATGATAGTAGTGGAGTATTAATAAGGATAATTGTTAGTTTGTTTTGCTTCAATAATTTAAATTTTAATTGTTTAGCAATTTGCATAGGATAGCTATTCGATAGATCATCCATTAATACTATTAGAAAAAATGCAGAGCAGCGGCTTTTTTATCAAACTCAGGGACAGCAGCAGAATTCTGTTGCTTACGCTGGTTTGTCAATTAACTTTTGATTTGGTTATGTTATTCCTAATGCCATATGAATTAGCTAGTTCATTCAAAAAAAATGTTTAAAATAACGCTACACATAAAAACACCCATGAAAATAAAGATTAAATTTTTAGCGATTTCAGTGTTGGCCACTGCCTGTATTGTTTCTTCATGCAAAAGTGATTCGTCTGTTTTATATAGGTCCCAAAACTTTAGCATTTACAATAATAAAGTAATGCAAGGCCAAAATGTTGCCAAAGTGTTGTCGCCAACACTGATTCAATCAAATTATAAGAGCACCGAGAATCAGACCTACTCCAATTTAATCGCATTCAAATTCAGCATCAATGAAAAAGACAATGATGTGGCGCAAGGGGTGGACCGTCAAATTTTAATTACGAATCAAAAAGTTTCTCCAGTATATGTTTTTGGGCAACAACAAACTGAAAATACGGATTCCCCAAAAGGAATTTTACCAACAAATACCGATTTTACTTTTAAATTGGACATGAGAGCTGTTTTTCAACAATTCAAGGAAAGAGGCTATTACCAATGTTCCGATGGCTCTAAAATTGCCCAATCCGATTTCAAAGGGGTTTATATAGCCGGGGGGGCTTTGCCACTTACCTGGGATTTTGTGAACCTGGAAGAGCGTGGACTAAAAATGACCGATACGGATAATGATGGCATTTTTGAAATTACTTTAAAACTAAACCCGTTAATTCCAATTGAGGATAAAACGTGGAAATTGACCCAGGATATTTCCGCTAAAGCAACCTATACTTCGGAGCAGCCTATAGTGGATGCCTTGTACAACCTTTCCTTGGAAGAAGCCGAGTTGGCTGTTGAACCGGACAGTACTTTCCGAACCGGAGCAAAGTGGGCGGGGGTCTGGACCAGGGATATCAGTTATAGTATTGTTCTAGCATTTGCCTATCTGGAACCGGAAGTGGCCAAAATAAGTCTGCTGAAAAAAGTCAAAAGAGACCGTATTATTCAGGATACCGGCTCCGGTGGTGCGTGGCCGGTTTCTTCGGACCGAACCACTTGGGCGCTTGCCGCATGGGAAGTATACAAAACGACGGGTGATTCCGCATGGTTGAAAAAAGCCTATACCATTATCAAGAATTCAGCGGCTGACGATTACAAAACCATTCGTTCATCCCAAACCGGAATGTATTCCGGAGAATCTTCTTTCTTGGACTGGAGAGAGCAGACCTATCCCAAATGGATGTCCAATATGGATATTTACGTGTCGCAAAATTTAGGGACCAATGTGGTGCACTATCAAACGCATCAAATTTTATCCAGGATGGCAGCCATTTTAGGAGAGCCTCATGGAGAATATGATACCATCGCTTCGCAAATAAAGAAAGGAATAAACAAACATTTATGGATGGAAGACAAAGGGTATTACGCTCAATATCTTTATGGAAGAAGTGTTTTGACACCTTCTAAACGTTTTGAGGCTTTGGGTGAAGCCCTGGCTGTTTTATTTGATGTTGCCGAGGAAAAGCAAAGCAAAGCTATCGTATCCAAAAGTCCTTTAACCGAATTTGGTGTGACCTGTATTTATCCACAAATCCCTGGAATTCCTCCGTATCATAACAATGCCATTTGGCCTTTTGTCCAGTCGTATTGGAATTTGGCCGCAGCCAAAGTTGGAAACGAAAAGGTTTTAAACCATGGTTTGGCTTCATTGTACAGAGCAAGTGGTTTGTTTTTAACGAACTACGAAAATATGGTAGCGGAAACAGGAGATTTCAAAGGGACCGAAATCAATTCTCATCGCATGCTTTGGAGTATGGCCGGCAATTTATCGATGGTATATCGTGTTTTTATCGGAATGGAGTTTAGCGAGGAAGGTATTTTATTTCATCCGGCAATTCCAAAAGAATATGGGGGAACTAAAAAGTTGGAAAACTTTAGGTACAGAAAAGCCAATTTAAGTATTATGGTTAAAGGTTATGGCAATCAGATTGCAAGTTTTACCATGGATGGTAAAAAAACAGGAACACATTTTATTTCTAATGCTATTGTTGGGAATCATACTATTGAAATTGTGATGAAAAACAACAGCTTTAGTGGGAATATCAATCTTGCAGACAATCATTTTTCAACTAATCATCCACAAGTTAAACTGAATAATGGAGCACTTAGCTGGAATCCAATTGCAGGAGCTGCAGCATATAGTATTTATAAAAATGGGACTGTGGTTAACGTAAGTAAGAGTGTTACCTATCCTATAGTAACAGATGGTTTTGCAGAATACAAAATTAGTGCGGTGGATGAAAAAGGGTATGAAAGTTTTACCAGTGAACCCATTTTAGTATATCCTCCAGCTGCAGAACAAAAAATAGAAATGGAAAATTTTGCAGAAAAATCCAATAAACCTTATATTAATTTTACCGGCAATGGTTTTGTCGATGTTTCAAAAAATCGAAACCAAAAGCTAATGGTAAAAGTTACAGTAGCCGAAAGTGGATTGTATCAGGTTGATTTTAGCTATTCTAACGGCAACGGTCCGTGGAATACGGATAATAAATGTGCCATCAGGAGCTTGTATGCGAATGGGAATTATTCGGGCGTGATTGTAATGCCACAGCGTGGTATAAACGAATGGTCAGATTGGGGGTATAGTAATTCACATAAAGTACAATTAAATAAAGGAGAGAACTCTATCAATGTTATATTTGAAGACTGGAACAACAATATGAATGTAGATGAAAACACCGCCATGCTGGATTTTTGTAGGATTATAAAATTGTAAAAACCGGCTTGTTTTTTAGGAGGCGTTTGCATTTCATTTCGTAAAAAAAACAGGAACATAATGTCAGGATTTACATTTTTTAAAAGAGAAAGTAACGGTCTGTTCCAAACAAAAACTTACATTAATTTACAAGGACAAAATAGAGATTAACAGCAACATAAATTATGAAAAATATATCAATTTATTTACTTCTGATTGGCCTATTGATTCATGCGAATCTTAGGGCGCAAAATTTACAAACCCTTGGCAATTGTTTCTCTTATAAAACAGAGAATAATAAGGTGATTTTTAATTGTGAAAACAATGCAAAAGTATTGTTGCAATTCTGTAGCGGTCAGGTGGTAAAAATATGGGTTTCTGCGGATGGTACTTTTAAGCGCCTTAACGAGTCATTTGCGGTTGTCAATGAAGACCTGGGTTGGTCTGGAAAAGTCAATATTAAAGAAGAAACTTCAGCCTATGAGATTTTTACGGAACAATTGAGAATCAGGATAAATAAATCGCCGTTTCAATTGCAGATATTCGATAAATATCAAAAAATGCTATTCGGAGACTATAATGAAAAGGGATTCGTCAAGAATAACAGTCGTATTTCGAGCTACAAAACATTGCGATCTGACGAGCAATTTTTTGGACTGGGAGAAAAAGCAGGGTCGCTTAACCGACGCGGGAAGAGTTATAAAATGTGGAACAGTGACCAGCCTTGTTATGGTGTTAATGAAGACCCTCTTTACAAGAGCATTCCTTTTTTTATGAGTAGCAATCACTACGGGATTTTCTTTGACAATACGTACAAGACTGAGTTTAAATTGGGTAGTGAGTCAAACGATTATTATTCTTTTGAAGCACCTGCAGGAGAAATGATTTATTATTTTATGTATGGCAATGATTACAAACAAATCATCCAAAATTATATAGCGCTTACCGGTAAACCCATCATGCCTCCAAAATGGGCTTTAGGCTTTTCGCAATGCCGAGGTAATTATACGCAGGAAGCCCAGGCTAGAGAAATTGCGGCTGAGTTTAGAAAAAGACAAATTCCCTGTGACATTATTTACCAGGACATCGGTTGGGTTGAAGGCCTTCAGGATTTTGACTGGAAGAAAAGCAATTATGAGAATCCAAAACAAATGGTAAAGGAACTGGGTGATCTTGGCTTTAAAATGATCGTTTCACAGGATCCTGTTATTTCACAGGTAAATAAAAAACAATGGGAAGAGGCCAATGCTAATGGGTATTTCACTGAAGATATCCGTACAGGTAAGAGTTATGATATGCCGTGGCCGTGGGGAGGTAATTGTGGTGTAGTTGATTTTACAAAACCGGAGGTAGCAGACTGGTGGGGAAACTACCAGCAAAAGCCTTTGAATGACGGAGTGCGTGGATTCTGGACTGATATGGGAGAGCCTGCATGGAGTAATGAAGAGGCTACTGACAGACTGAAAATGAAACACTATTTAGGGATGCATGACGAAATCCATAATGTGTATGGTTTAACTTGGGATAAGGTGGTCACCGAACAATTTTATAAACATAATCCCAACAAACGTATCTTTCAGATGACACGGGCTGCTTATGCCGGGTTGCAACGTTATACGTTTGGCTGGTCAGGTGATTCCGGTAATGGTAACAATGTATTGGAGGGCTGGAGTCAATTTGCCAATCAGATACCGGTAGGTCTATCTGCAGGTATGGGAATAATTCCGTTTTGGACTTCCGATATTTCGGGTTATTGTGGCGATATTAAAGATTATGATGCGATGGCAGAATTATATGTTCGTTGGATGCAGTTTGGCGTTTTCAATCCGCTGAGTCGTGCGCATCATGAAGGAGGTAACGCAGTGGAACCATGGGTTTTTGGTCCAAAGGCAGAAAATATCACGCGTGAGGTTATTCAGCTAAAATATAAACTAATCCCTTATATTTATACCTATGCACGTGAAGCATATGATACGGGAATGCCAATAATGCGGGCTTTATTACTTGAATATCCTAACGATACAGAAACGTATAAATTAAATAGCCAGTTTCTTTTTGGCAGGGAGTTGTTGGTGGCACCTGTTGTTGAAAAAGGAGCTATAACCAAAGAGGTGTATTTCCCGGAAGGGGAATGGATTAATTATAATGACAAAAAAACGGTTTATAAAGGAGGACAATGGATAACTGTTGATGCCCCACTAAATGTAATTCCGCTTTTTGTGAAAAAAGGATCAATTATACCAACAATGCCAGTGATGCAATACATACATGAAAAACCTTCTTATCCAGTCAGTCTAGAGGTTTTCCCCGGAATAGCAACTAAAGAAGCCTCTTTTTTGTTATATGAAGATGACGGAGAGAGTAGGGATTATGAAAGAGATATTTTTTGCAAAACAAAATTCACCGCTTCAACCAACCAATCTGGATTTACAATTAAGATTAATGCAAGACAGGAAAAAGGGTATAAACCAGTAGGCCAAAGAAATTATATAATTAAAGTGCATACACTGAATAAACCTAAAGGAATTACTGTTAATGCTTTAAAAATTAAAAAAGTTAAAACAGAAGTATTACAAAAAACTGTCGATGCAGACTTTGAAAAAGTTTCTTATAGCTGGGATGAAATTGCAGGAATTATTTATGTTAAAATTCCGGATCATGGTGAAGAAAACGAAATTACAATTAATTAATTCAGTTGTTAGTTAATTCATTTAGTTTTTTCGACAATTAGTGTGGTCAGTTTTGAATTGTATATGTGATTCTATTGGTGACGTCTGATCCCTATATATGCCTGGAAATGGATATAGGGGCATTTGGGCAGTTAAAGTGATATTATTGGATTTGCGTTGATGGTACTGATTTGGCTTACAGTCGATAGTAATGAACTGCCATCAACAATATTAAAATTATTCTTTTAATGGATGTATGTTAATATATATGAAGTATTTGTTTTTTTAGTTGGGAACTTTAATCAGAATTTAGTTGATTGATATAATTGGTGGGCGGATATGTTCAGACGTAGCTGATGAGATGTCTATTTATTTTATGAAGAATACTTGTCAATTCGGGATTATAGTTTATAAAAAAAAACGGAGTTTTTTATTATGAGTCTGCAAACCAGATTGCGACGGATGATTTGTTCTAATTCACTAGAATTTTATAGGCTCATAATTTTTTATTTATTGAAGGAAGACATCTGAAACCTATTGTTTTGTTTTTCCTTTCCCGGGCAGTCGCTATCAATAGAATTCTTGCAGCTGCCAGAACTGCATTTCCATAAAATAAACCACCTGAATAGGGAATCTATTTACTCCGAAATCAGGTAGTCAATTTTGAATTGGAATCAGCTGGTCAATGCCACTGGAATTTACAGTTTAGTACTTATTTAAAATTAATTTCAATATATACAGGCAGGTGATCTGAAGGATATTTTAAATCTTTTGAATCACTTAAAACAGCATATTTAGTTACTTTTATGGCACTGTCTTTCGAAAGGAAAATATAGTCGATTAATCGGGTAACAGGCAGATCATGTCTAAATGCATTGAATGTTCCTGAAGGGCCAAAAGGCGGTTGAGCCGAAATTTCCCGGGAATCATTCATCACTTTTTTTATTTCAATTATGCGATTCGTTTCGGGTTCCGAATTTAAATCTCCCATAAAGACAACGGGATAATTTTTACTATTCAACTGTTTTATTTTTGACAGGATCAATTGGAGTCCTTTTGTTTTTGCCGTTTCTCCAACGTGGTCTAAATGGGTATTAAAAACCCAAAATTTCTTTCTTGTCTTTAGATCTTTAAACAATCCATAAGTGCAGACCCTGTTGTAGGCGGCATCCCAGCCTTTTGAAATCATATCCGGGGTTTCCGAAAGCCAAAAAGTACTGGATTCAATCACCGCTAATCTGTCTTTCTTAAAATAAATATTGGAAGCTTCGCCTTTCCCTATACCATCTCTTGCAATTCCGATCGAGGCATATTGGGGAAGTAAGGTCGATATATCGGTAACCTGAACCGGGGTGGCCTCCTGAACGCCAAAAATATCCGGTTCATAAAACTGAAGCTGTCCGGCAAAATAATCTTTCCTTTTTGACCAGGCATTTTCACCATCGGAGGCAAGATCCAAACGGATATTATAGGTTACTATTTTTAAACGCTGTGCATTCATAAAAATACTGAAAAGCAGTAATAGCAGCACTGTTGGATATTTTCTGGATGGTAACATAATTATTTTTTTAATTGATTTTTAGCTTTTTAGTTAGTTCTGATTTCCCGTTTTCGTTAAAAGCCTCAATGCTGAAATAGTAGGCTGTTTCCTTATCTAACCCCCTGAAATCATAGGAGTCTGCGTCGTACACCATAATGCTATTGTATAATTTATCGGGAGCGATACCATAGTAAATGGAATAACCAATGGCATCTGGTTCCTTGTTCCAGTGGATCATTGCATTGCGGGGGTCTGAAAGATTTCTATCGACTTTGAATCCGGTAACCGGTTTTGGTTTTTCGGAGAGTCCATTTCCAAATACACGAAAATCAGAAACGGCAAACAATCCCGTTGCGGTGTGAACATTGACTAATTTTACATAGCGCCCGGTTATCGGCTTGGTTAATTCAACATAATCGTGAGGGACGTCTTTGTCGTTTTTTGATTTATCAACAGCCAGTTTCCAGTTTTGGGCATCGTCTGAAACAAAGATTCTATATTGGTGGTACAGGTCCATGGCCTTGTTGTACTGATTCGACTTATGATCGGCATAGTTGATTTGCAAAGCGTTTAGTACCATTTTTTTGCCCAAATCAATCTGGAGCCACTCACCTGGTTTATTTGTTTTTGCCGACCACCATGTTTGTATATTTTCGTCGGTTACATTCTCACCTCCAAAGCACAGGTTTTCGAAAACTTTCTTACCCTGATTGTCTATCCTGTGGGTACGAGTGGAAGCGCAGGTGTCTGTTGAAGAAACGCTTACTGGCTTTTTATAGGAAAGCAGCATCCAGCCTGCAAATGCCCCCTTGGAGTGATCACGTTGGTTTTGAGACAATGTCGTCGGGAAATCCCCATAAGAAGTTATGGAATACATAACGTCATCTTTGTCGAATCCGGCAGGGAACATATCAATGCGTCGCTCAAAACGATCTTTCATTGAAATTTTGCAGGTTCCGGTATTCCAATAGTTGCCGTTTAAATCTTTAAACGTATTCCCGTGACCAGCCCCAATTACAAAACCTCCCGGTTTATATGACATCGGATTGTGTTTTTGGTAAGTAAACGGTCCTAATGGTTTGTCTGAAACATACACACCGTTGGCATAGCCTTTGAACTCCGTTCCTGGTGCAGCATATTGCAAATAGTATTTGCCATTGTGCTTATCCATCCAGGCTCCCTCGATAAAATCTCCCCAGGGGGCAGGTTCCATATCGTTATTCGGACCGAAACGTTCCCACCCGTGTTCTTTAGGACGAATCCATAAAACTTCTTTGATGCCTTTTTTATCAAAATCAACAGCTTCTTCCTGATTGGTATATGTTGAAAGAGGCTGGGGAACGTAATCCTTAGCTTTTTTAGGTTGCCAGGTTTTATAATCCAATTCGCAGGCGACCAATGGATATTTTCCACTGGTTCCGTAATAGGAATACAACCTTCCGTTATCGTCCTGAAAGACACCAGGATCCCCTGCCGGATGAATAATGCTGTCCACATGACGCGTCCAGCGCCCTTCTTTTGGATTTGCTGTTTTCCAGATCGGCATATTCCTGTCGGGGCCAATTAGAAACAAAGTATCGTTCATGACTAAAGCCGAAGGGCAACAAATATCACTACTATGCGGATGGCGCTGAAAGCTTCCGTAAACAAACTCCCAATTCGACATGTCCTTGCTCCAATAAAATCCAGCCTGGTTTGTGGCAAACAAATAATAGTCTCCTTTATAAGTAACAATCACCGGGTCTGCACTGGAGCGGCGGGATTCCGGAATGCCATTGTGATTTTCTACGCCATACGTGTAGCTTATATTTATTGGATTGCAGTACGTTTTTTGCGGAGTATTAGGATCGAACCAGGCCGTTTTTCCAAGAATACTGCTTTGAGTTTCATTTTTATCATAGGTACTGTAACTGTTTTTTTTATGGCTGCTGCAATAGGTAAATAATACCAGTACCGAAATGATTCCTATTTTTTTCATTTTTTTGTTGTTTGAAGAATTATACTGTCAACGATTGTTACATGGCAGTACTTTTTACTTGACTTTTACTAGTGTAGCTAAGGGTGATTTTCCGTTTTCGCTAAAGGCCTCAATACTGAAATAGTACTCCGTTCCCTTGTCCAGACCTCTAAAATCATAGGAGTCTCCATCGTAAACCATTATGTTGTTGTATAATTTATCGGGAGCAATTCCGTAGTAAATCGTATGACCAATAGCATCTGCTTGTTTGTTCCAATGAATCATTGCATTGCGCGGATCAGTAGCATTTCTATCCACTTTGAATCCGGTAACTGATTTTGGTTTTGCTGCCAGTCCATTTCCAAATACACGGAAATCAGAAACGGCAAACAATCCTGATGCATTGTGAACATTCACCATTTTTACATAGCGGGCTCCAATCGGTTTTGACAGTTCCACATAATCGTGGGGAACATCTTTATCGTTATTGGATTTGTCAATCACTAAGGTCCAGTTCTCAGCGTCATCCGACATGAAGATTTGGTATTGGTAATAAATATCCATCGCCTTGTTGTATTGTGTGGCTTTGTGATCGGCATAGTTAATCTGTAAAGCGTTTATCTCCATTTTCCTTCCCAAATCAACCTGCAGCCATTCGCCGGCTTTGCTGGTTTTTGCCGACCAATACGATTGGATGTTCTCATCGGTCAGGTTTATGGCATCGTAGCAGATTTTCTCATATACTTTTTTACCACCGGTGTCCACCCTGTGGGTCTGTACCTGCGCGCAGTCTTCAGAAGAAGACACCGTAGCCGTTTTTTTATACGAAAGCAACATCCATCCTGAAAAAGCGCCTTTGGTCTGATCACGCTGCTGGGTTGGAAGAAGCGTTGGATAATCGCCATAAGAGGTAATGGAGTACATAATGTCGTCTTTATCGAATCCGGCAGGGAACATATCAATGCGGCGTTCAAAACGATCTTTTACTGAAATTTTACAGGTTCCGGTATTCCAATAATTACCGTAATTATCAGCAAATGTATTTCCGTGGCCAGCTCCTATGACGAAACCTCCCGGTTTGTAAGACATTGGATTGTGCTTTTGGTAAACAAAAGGACCTAATGGACTGTCACCCACATGAACACCGTTAGCGTAGCCTTTAAACTCGGTTGCCGGAGCGCCATATTGCATATAGTATTTGCCATTGTGTTTGGTCATCCAGGCTCCTTCGATAAAATTTCCCCAAGGAGCAGGTTCCATATCATTGTTAGGTCCGAAACGCTCCCAACCATGCGCTGCAGGATCTAAAGTAGCCACTGCTTTTATTTCACCATACGGTTTTTGAATGTCTTCCACTTCAGTTGCGGCATACAGTTTTTCATAATCGGCCTGATTCCCTTTTGGCAACCAGGCTTTGTAATCTACTTCCACACCGCAAAGCGGTAATTTTCCGCTTGATCCATAGTACATATATACTTTTTTATCATCATCCTGAAAAATAGCAGGATCCCAGGTCGGCAACATGGCTGTTTCTACATGGCGCGTCCATTTACCGGATTTCGGATTGGCTGTTTTCCAAACCGGATGGTCTTTTTTCCAGGTTGAACCTACATAAAACAAGGTATCGTTTACTACCCAAGCAGCGGGAGCACATTGATCGTCATCGCCGGGAAGTCGCTGAAAACTGCCGTATACAAATTTCCAATCCGACATATCTTTACTCCAAAAGAATCCGGCCTGGTTGGTGGCGAATAGATAATAGTCCCCTTTATAGGTAATAATTACAGGATCGGCGCTCGAACGGCGTGATTCAGGAATGCCATTGTGATTCTCAACAGAGTAATTGTAACCGATATTAATGGGGTTACAATAAGTGGATGCCGGTTTGTTCGGATCGAACCATGCTGTTTTCCCTGTAGCCTGTGCCATGGTCATTTGACAATAAAAAAGAAGTGACAATAGTGGCATTAAATAAAGGTTTCTCATTTTTATTCCATTGAAAGTTATTGTATTTGTCATTGAGAAGTTTTGATTTTTTTAATCTATTATTAAAGGCTCTTGGCTAAGAGTATACTAATAAAAAGCAACAACAACGGTATTGAAGTTGACCCGTTTTACTATTTTATTCACTGTTTCACGTTCCAGATACAATTATCCTCTAATTTGACTTTGCCTTTATATGCAATTGCTTTAATCTTATTTTCACCATCGGCAAGTGTAACGTTTTCCCAAATGACAGTCTTATATTGATCAGGGAAGCTTGTTCCGATTTTAACGTTATTAAGGTATAGTTCTACCTTGTCGCAGTTTGAAAATACCTTTACGGCAGTTGATTTTTCGCTACGTTCAACAAATCTTCGGTCAGCAATATAAACCATTGGCTCTTTATTCCAATTGGCCTTATAGAAATAAAAGGCATCTTTTTTGGTCTTTTTGTCGTAAGTGACCAAGCCCTTGTCGTTAATTCCGCGGGTATCACCTTCGTTTCTGTTATGCGAAGCAAAATCAGCATAAACCCAAACGAACTTGCCCCAAATGTAGGGACGTTCGGCCAGCTGTTTCCAATGCATTTCATGAAAATAAGTTTGCCAGCCTTCGGGATGGAATTTAGCGGTGGTAACAGGCTTTTTCACTTCTGAACTATGATCGTTAATGCTGGCGCCAGCGCCATATTCGCTCAATGAAATGGGCCTGTTTGGGATTTGGGCATGTTTTTTATCCATCCATTTTCCGATGTCCTCCGGCTGACCTTCATACCAACCGAAATATTTATTCCAAGCGACCAAATCGGTACTGTTTTCAAAAGCACCCGTTTCTAAATGGGTGGCCAAAACGGTTTTTCGGCTAGGATCTTCTTTTTTTACCATAGCATTCATCTTTGCTAAAAACGGGTTGGCATTATCAAAGTTTACCGTAAGTTCGTTCTTCAGTCCCCAAAAGAAAACACTGGGATGGTTGTAATTCTGACGCACCATTTCCAGTAACATTTGCTCAATATTTTTATGTAATTCAGGGGAATTTACATAACCTTCACCAACATTTCCTCCAAAACCAATTAACGGGATTTCTGTCCAAAGCACCATTCCGGATTTATCAGCCCAATCGTATATAGGCTTTCCGTGTGGATAGTGGGTCAAACGCAAAGCAGTCATTCCGATTTCTTCAAATGATCGTTCATCCGTTTTGTAATCCTGGGGAAGATAAGCCGATGCATGCTCAAAGGTGTCTTCATGATACCCTGTACCATACAAGTCATAATATTTACCGTTGAGGAAAAATCCTTTTTCAGCATCTACATCAAAGGAACGCAACCCAAAATTTTCTGAAATCTGGTCAATCACTTTATCCCCCTCGAGCAACTGTATATCCATCTTATACAGATAAGGATCTTTTTTTGCATTCCAAAGATGGGGCTTTGCTATCGAAAAATGTTGAAAAACAACCGAATCAGAAACTTTGGAAAGCTGTTGGTCCACAATTTTTCCGTTCGTTTTTCTTAGAATGGCTTTCAATTGAAGTTTATCCGATTTTTGTTTGGCAGAAATTAAGGTTTTTACATCTATGGAAGCATTCCTTTCTGAGACATCCCGTGGGGAGATATAAACACCCGAAGAAGCATAATCCAATGGAGAAATACAGTTTTTATCGGTGATGATCAATTTAACCGGACGATGGATTCCTCCAAAAACATTAAAATCACCGTTTAGGGGCAATACATCCAGACGGTAGGAATTGGAAGCCATCACATTAATACTGTTGGTTTCTCCGTAGTTAAGCATTTTGGTAATTTCAAAAACAAAAGCGGTATAGCCTCCTTTGTGGTTACCAACATATTTTTTATTGACAAATACATCAGCCACCGTGTTTACACCTTCAAAGTACAAAAATACCCTTTTTTCAGACCACTTCTGTTCTGCATGGAATTCTTTGCGATACACAGCCGAAGTCCGCTCAAAAGCCAAATCTTTGGCATTCCAGGTATGCGGGAGCGTTACGTCCTTAACTGTATAATCCTTAGAAGAAGTATAAACAAAACTGAACTTCCAATCATCGTTAAAAGGCAAAACGGTCCGAACCTGAGATTGTGCAGTGGAACAACATGAAAGTATAAACAAGAATAGTAATAGGTTTAAGTATCGCATAGGTGATATAGTAGTTTTTTTAATTTAAATGAAAGATAAGGAACTTTGATGGTTTATTTCATCGGGACAAAAGGTTTACTTCAAAGGAAACTTTTTAGGAATGCGCTGTGGTAACGATCCATTAATTTACTGTTCTGAAATTGTCATATCATGCGTTATTTCTATGGACTACTAAATTGCTTTTCTAACATGAGTTTTTTTGATGCTGTTAGGGATTAAGAAGTTCAGCTACGCCAACTCGGAGGGAAAATATTCTTTTTGTTTATATCCTCTGACATAGTCAATTGTAAATTCATTTGGATATTTTTCGTTGGAGTTATCTTTTTGGTCAGTTGGAATTTCATAGACCCCTAACATAAACTGCATAGGATAATTTGGAGATTGTGCTATTTCTTTGATTTTTTGATTGTCAATATAAAACACTACTTTTTCAGGGGTCCATTCGGCGGAATAAATATGAAATTTAGTTACATCGAGTTTAAAATCTTCTTCATAAAATGCTTCTTGCAACTTTTTATCGTTGAATTTGTGAATACCAAAGCCAATTTTTGCCTTGCTTTTTAAAACATTCCAACCCTTGATCTCAAAAACACATATTTCTGCGGATTTTTCAGGACTGTCTTCGTACCCTATCATCCATAAGGCCACAACATTTGATCTGGTAACCGTTGATTTTGCTCTAATTTCAAAAAATCCATATTTTGGTAAATAAGTTTCTTCAGCATGCTGTTCTTGTCGGACGATGCAATTCGGATTCATTTTGTGTTGCCCGACAGTACTACCAAGTGCTCCCGAAAAAACACCAGTTTGAATGGAAGAACATTTTATATTGCCATCAAATTCAGGACACCACGCTTTTTGATTTTCAGTGATTTTCAAAATCAAATTCTCCTCCTTAATTTCATAATTTGGTTTTGACATTTCTCTTGAACTCCACTGTGGTAAATAATAGGGAATCCACTTTGTCGTATCAATTTCATTTTTTTCAAATTCATCGTTAAATTCCAGGATATAATTTTCTTTGTCTTTTGCATTACTGGGGAAATCATTCTTTGTAAATTTTAGTGTCCTATTTGCTGGTGTAGTATTCATTTTATTTGTTAAACTAATTAAAATTAAAGTTCAAATTTAATTGTTTTTCCGTTTTATAAAAATTATCACTCGTATCCACTTAAAATAGGTTAAAAAATAGTCGGTTAGAATCGAGTCAATTAACATAATGTTGTAAAGTTAGTTTGCTTTTTTAAGTTGTTGTAACGCAATATTACGTCACATAGCGACAAGTAATAGGGGTAAAGTAGTTCCTGTTAATTCTTTAGAGATGTAAAGATATTTTATTATATTTCAAAAATAAATAGCATGGAATTATTCAAAGGCGAGAGTATTTTTTTGTGGAATAAAACTGGATATTCGAGTCCAAACTGTTTTTTCTTTTGCTTATTCCGGCCGATGGCTCAAAAAAAGCTATAAAAAAAGAGAAGAGGCTATTGAAACCCGATTTGTCTTATTCAAAGGAATGGTGCTGCATAACCAGGTAATAAAAAAATAATAATATTTGCAGGACCCAATGATTCTGGCAAAAGCACATTATTTAAAGATTTTTCCAAGAATTATAATACTTGCTTTTTTCTGTCTCGGGCCCAGTTGATTTACAAGAAATAGGACTTTCAGCTGCTTAAGAAGATTTATACCAAAAAACCAATAGAAATCTATTATGTTCAGGGTTGTTTATTAAATACTCATTAAATAACTATTTAGGTTTTCTTTATTATTCAGTCCTAATTTTTTTCGCAATCTGTAGCGGGCTACTTCAACTCCACCAATAGAGATATTCATAACTTCTGCAAGTTCTTTGGTTGACATGTTTATAAGGAGGTAGGTTGATAGGTCAAGTTCTCTTGGGGAAATTTTTGGATGTTTCTCTTTTAGTCGTTTTAAAAAATCAAAATGTACATTTTTCACATGTTTTTCTAAATTCCCCCAGTTATTATCTGTACTTACTTCTTTTGCAATACTTTTTTTCAATTTGGTAAATTGAGATTTGGTGGATTCATCAAATGCTTCTTCATTAATATCTTTTAACTTGCTGATAATTCCATTTAAAACTTTATTGCTTTTAACTATTTGCAGAGAATTACTCACTAGATCTTTATCTTTCACCAGGATTTTTACCTTAAGTTTTTCGTTTTTAAGTTTTTCGATTTCTTTTTCCAATTCGTATTGCTCCTGTCTTATTTTAGCTTCTTTTTCCAAATACAGCCTTCTTTGTTCGATGGTCTGGTAGTATTGATTTTTTCTAATTTTCATTTTCATTCTTTCGCGTATCATGTAAATGCTAAAAATTAGGATTACGACATAAATGAAATAGGCTAATGGATGCCTGTACCACGGAGGTGAAATGGTAAATAACAGCGAAGTCGTTTCCGATTGAACACCATAGCTGTTGCGCACTTTTAATTTCATGGTGTAATTACCTTCCCGCAAATTAGTATATTCTTTCGCAGCAGTGTTGGACCAGCTACTCCATCTGGTATCAAAGCCATCCAATAGAAACGAAAATGCTACGTTGTCAAGATTTTCGTAGGTCGGTGAAGAAAAGGTGAATTTTACATTATTAAACTTGTAGGGAAGTTTATATCCCTCTATTTTCTTCTGACCATTGTTTAAAATTAAGGTGTCCCCGGAGTGAATAAAACTTCTTATAATGGCTTTTGGTTTGGTACTGTAATTTTTTTTCTGTTTTGCATTATAATGTGCTAAACCATCTGTTAATCCTATAAATATATTTTCAGCATTAAAGGTGTTAACAGAAAAGAAATTAGTAACCAGATTTCCTGCAAAATTAGAAAAAGGAGCGACAACATTTTTGTAGGAGCCATTTTGCTCTTTCATTAAAACGCCTATCGATTCATTAAAAACATACCATAAGTTTCCATTGGCATCTTCATTTAATGCTTTTATTTTAGCACTATTTTTAAATAGATTGCTTAATTTTTTATCTTCAATGAATGATTCTTTATCAGAGGAATAGGTATAAAAATGATTATCGGTTTGAAAATAAACAGTATTGTTTATGCTTTGAATACTTCCAATACCTTTGTTTGAACTGGATATGTTTTTGTAGGTTTTGATCGTTTCAAATTGCTTCATGTCCTTGGACAGCGTCAACCGATAGATTAAATCATCCTTTTTATACCAAATGTATTTGTTGTCTATTTCAAATGCAAAGGGATAACCGTTAATTCCTTGTACCTGATTTATAAATTGCCAGTTATTGGAAACTTTTTTAAAAATGTCAAAGCCATTATAATTAGACCCAATCATATAATCAGGGTTGGTGGGAATTTTCTTGAAAAATAAATGGCCCAGACTGTTGATCTTCTTAACTGTTTTTCCATTATCGATTACTAATGCTCCTTTATTGCTACCGCAGATTAATTGATTGTCGATTACTTGTATGTTCCAGGTCTGGCCTGAGGTACCGGCTACAAATTTAAAAGCTTCTTCTTTCCGATTGTCTTTTAAAGAATGATAGTAGAGCCCTTGATCAGTGGCGACATAAATATTTTCTTTGAATATGGCCGAAGCATATACACTGCTAAGCCCATAACTGTAGCTCATGTGCGTAATAGGGGAGTTTTCGTTAATAAATGCAACACCATTATTTAATCCTACCCAAAGATTATTTTTATCGTCTGCAAATGAAGCCAGTACAGTGTTATTCTGAAGCCCTTTTTCATGGTTTATATGTTGTACTATTTTACCGGTGGTATCAAATAGTATAATGCCGTTTATCGATGAATTAAGAACAATAGATTTGTTTTTAAGTGCAACACCTCCCAAACAAACATTTTTCTTTATAAAGGTATTGGCTTCCGTGTTCCAGGAGGTTATTTTTTTGTAATCATATAAATAGAGACCACTGTTTAATGTTGCAATTAATAATTTGTTATCGGGCATTGGAAACATTCCCCAAATTTCGTCCCCATTTAAAACAGCAGTTCCGCTCAGAGGAAAAAGGTTATCGTTTTTATATTCAAGAATGCCGATTCTATGATCCTGAAAGTAAAGCCGGTTGTTCACTTGAAATGAAAATTGGAACCGACTCGGCGGTACTAATACCGTTAATTTATTTTCTTTAAAAATGTAGGCTGCCACAAAGGATTGAAAAATTACTTCATCATTAAAGAGGTGTATTTTCCAAACAATGTCAAATAATTTAAGGGCATCTTTAGTAATGGATTTAGATAGGGAAAAATAGTCCATTTTTCCTTTTGAATTGGGTTTGAAATACCCAAATTCATTTGTGCCGCCGACATAGATCTTTCCTGATGGATCAATTTTAAAAGACCGGATTAAACCAGAATTTGGCAAGGCGTATCTGCGCCAGGAGAAGCCGTCAAATTGATACAGTCCTTTATTATTGGCAAAATAAAGGTTCCCATTTTTATCCTGATCAATTTGCCAATTTTGAGGGTCTCCTTTATAATCTGTTTTTTTATAATTTCTGATTTCAGGCAGACCAATCACTTTATCCTGTCCTAACAGATAATTTGAAAATAAAACGAAGTATAGGATGATAATGGTTCTTATAAAATTCATGATGGTATCAATAGGTTTATGTACTATTTTTTATGTAAGAATAACACTTCAATCACTGCCTTATTGCTACTGCCGATTTTAAAAAAGGGCTTTATTTGACGCAATATACAAATGTATTGTTATTATTTGATATTAAAATTATGCAGTACAGTATTAAATTAGGTACAAGTCACTGTAAATCAATAAATATTTGTGATTTTGTTTGGTTTTTGAATGGTTGTGAAATGCAGTCTGTATGGTTTTTGTATTGCTTTGTAATTATTATAATCGTAAAAACGTTTCTACTTTTGCATCAATTAATCAACATATTAACGATAAAATTTTTAAAAATGAAATTATTAAAAACGCATTGATTTATGAACCAAACTAAATTATTAACTAGAAACTAAATTATCAACCAAAACTAAATTATGAATGTATGAGAACAAAAAAATATTTTTTGATTTTATTTTTATTGGCCGCCGGTATAATGCAAGCTCAGACAAAAGAAACTACTGGAACGGTATCAGATGAAATAGGAGGGCCATTACCAGGTGTAAATGTATTAGAGAAGGGAAGTTCAAATGGTGTTGCCACTGATCTTGATGGCAAGTTTAAAATTAGCACCGGTAAAAATGCGGTATTAATAGTCAGCTACCCTGGTTTTGCTACCATGGAAGTTCCTTTAAATGGAAAAACAACCTTAACTATCGTACTTAAATCACAGGCGGCAAGTTTAGATGAAGTCGTATTAATAGGTTATGGAAGTCAAAAGAAAAAAGATGTTACTTCAGCAATCACTACTGTTAAGCTGGGTGATGTATCCGACAGGCCTATCGTTAATGCAGTTGAAGCGATTACCGGTAAGGCATCCGGGGTTCAGGTTTCTTCTTCATCGGGAACTCCTGGCGGTTCTCTATCTGTTCGTGTACGAGGAATAGGGTCCCCAAATGGAGGGGAGCCTCTATATGTTGTAGATGGTGCTCTTACCAGTAATATCAAGGCAATTGATCCTAATAATATTGAATCAATGAGCATTTTAAAAGATGCGTCTGCAGCAGGTATCTATGGAGCTGCCGGTTCCACTAATGGGGTGGTTTTGATAACAACTAAAAAAGGGAAAAAAGGCAAACCCAGAACAGAGATCAATTTCTATGGTGGCGTACAACAGATTGTTAAAAAATTACCGGTTTTAAACAATTCGCAATGGTTTGATTTACAAACGGAGATTTTAGGTACCGAGCCTAGTGTTCCAAGTTATTATAATTTATCAGGAACCAACAACAACTGGCAGGATTTAATTTATCGTACTGCAGGTCAGACGAGTTTTAATGTAAATACTTCTGGTGGTTCCGATACCGGTAATTATTACCTGGGTCTGGGATATCTAAACCAGGAAGGAATCATAGTAGGGTCAGATTTTAAACGGTATTCCGCTAATCTAAGTGTTAATCAGGATGTAACAGAAAAGATAAAAATAGGGGGGTCCATTAACTATAACAGAACGAATCAAAGATCAATAACAGATAATGCTTCTGCTAATTTTGGTGGCGTTGTACTTAGTGCACTTGTTACTCCAGAGTATATTCCGGTTTATATGCCGTCAAATGCACCTATTCCAGGTGTATATGGTGTGAGTAATTTTTATTCCGGTGAAAATCCTTTGGCATTGATTTATAACAATACCAATAAAACTATTGGGAATAACTTATTGGGGAACGCTTTTGTAGAAGCCAAGTTGCCTAAAAACATCACTTTTAAAAGTCAGCTAAACGGTGTTGTTCAAAATTCAAAATACGATTATTTCCTAGATCCTTATAGCAGCCTTAGTGGACGTAGTTCTCAAGGTGGTGGTGAAAGCACTTATTTTGAAGTTTTCAGATGGCAATGGGATAACACATTGAATTACAAAGAAACCTTTGGGGAACATTCTTTTGATGTGATTTTTGGAACTTCCGCAATGAACGAATCAATATCGAATTCACGTCAATCCGGAGCTGGGTTTGCAACAAGTGCTGTACCAACTTTAAATGCAGCTAGTTCAGACTTTCAAATTGGAACAGGAGAGTACGAATGGTCTACAAATTCCTATTTCGGAAGATTTAATTACGGGTATGGCAACAGGTATCTTTTTACAGCTACGTTCCGTCGTGATGGATCATCCAGAGTTGGTAACAATGTTGTGTACGGAAATTTCCCAGCCTTTTCTGCAGGATGGAAGATTTCTAATGAAAAATTCATGGAAAATGTAAAATGGATGCAAAATCTAAAAATACGTGCCGGGTGGGGAAAAACGGGTAATCTACCTCCTTACACCATGTTATATCCTTCATACAGCTTACTTAATGCAGGCGCTCCATATGCTTACAATTCCTCTGATATTGCCCCTGGTATCAAGCCAGCCGCTCAGTTAGGTAACCCTGACTTAAAATGGGAATCAGCAACACAAACCAATCTTGGTTTAGAGGTAGGTTTCTTAGATAGCCGTTTAAATTTAACGGTAGATTATTATCATAAGAAAGTGGAAGACATGATTTTCACGCTGCAATTGCCAAAAACTTCAGGGAGTTCTGTAACAGCAATGAATTTACCAGGATATGATATTAATGAAGGTATAGAATTATCAATAGATGCAGCCATAATTAAAACAGACGATTTTGCATGGTCATCTAATGTGAATTTTTCTAAAAACAAAAATGTGATAGAGGGTATCGATTCAAACACCTCTTTCCAGACAGGACCAATAACAATTGGAGGAAGTAATGTGCCTCTTTACACTCAAATTATTAAGAATGGTTATCCTCTTGGAACATTCTGGGGGTATAAATCGGAAGGGGTAGATCCGCAAACCGGTAATTTGGTTTATAGTAATGAATTGATGAATCTGGGATCGGCTTTACCTAAATACACCGTAGGTTTTTCAAATGAGTTTACGTACAAGGGACTGTCTTTGTCGTTTCTTATCGATGCCGTTCAAGGCAATAAAGTGTATAATGCAACAAGAATGGAAATTGAAGCTTTATCAGGTTATGCTAATGAAAGTGCCAATGTATTAAATAGATGGCAAAATCCGGGAGATATCACTTCCGTTCCCAGAGCACTAGGGAATGGTACCACTAATTCAGGTGCGGCGGCACAGTTGCAAAACAGGGTTTCTTCACACTATATAGAAGACGGCTCTTTTGTCAGATTACGAAATATTACTTTAAGTTATCATGTTGATAAAAGTATCGTTGAAAAAATAGGGTTTTCAGGACTTAAAATTTATGCTACGGCCCAAAATTTAATAACGCTTCATAATTACAAGGGGTATTATCCTGAAGTTAATGGTTTCGGACAAGGAACCAATAATCAGGCTGAAAATGCTGGCGCTGGGTCATCGTTGATGTCGCTTGGTATTGACAGAGGAACCTACCCATCAGCGAAGACTTTTACTGCGGGTGTTAACATTCAACTTTAAAAAATATTATTATGAAATTTAATTTATCAAAATACATTCCTCTCTTTGTAGTAACCATACTACTTACGTCATGTACTCAGGATTTTCTTGAAAAAGCACCCGAGTCTCAATTGGCGGCAGGCTCATTAACTTCAGCAGGTGATGCTGAAAGTATATTGAATGGAGCTTATAATGCCATGCCGGATTATTATTCCTACAGTAACTTTTTTACTACGGAAGGTATGTCGGACAATACGTATATTAATGGAGATAATAACGTGGAGCAGCCGCTGGAAAATTTCACCTTTACCGCTGCCAATGGTGAGGTGCAATTAAGTTGGGAAGAATTGTATAAACATATTACAGCAGCAAATACGGCAATTGATAATGTAACGCTTATTAATGACCCAAAATGGGAAGGTACTAACAGAAAAGAGCAAATACTAGCTGAGGCAACTTTTTTAAGAGCGTTTGCCTATTATTGGCTGGTTACCTCATGGGGTGATGTACCTTTAATTCTTTCGGCTACAAACGGCGGCAATTACTATCCTTCCCGAACCAGTGCAGCTTTAGTGTATGCTCAAATTATTAAAGATTTAAAATATGCAGAAAATACATTGAACGATGCCCCTTATAGTGGTGATAATGGAAGAGCTACAAAAGGTGCTGCAAGAGCATTATTGGCAAAAACCTATGCTCAGATGGGGGATTATGCAAATTGTCTACTGTATTCCAATAAGGTCATTGATGAAGGTCCATATGCTTTAGTAAATGATTATGCTAAATTATGGGGGCTTTCAAACAAGAATACCTCAGAATCTATTTTTGAATTACAGGTTCCTACTAATGGCTCTCCTTATAACGTTTGGAAGCTAAATGTCCTTTCCTATGGTCCATTTGATAACTGGCCCAAACGTCAGATAGGTTCTTACGACCTTGTAAAAGCATTTAAGGATGCCGGAGATAATGGGGCAAGATACAAATCCACTTTCAATTGGCAGGTTACAGGCGCCTCTTTTAATATGCCTTTTAATGCATGGGATCCAACGAAAGCAATTCCATTCTGTGGTAAATTTTCGTATAGTGACACCTGGACAAATGGGGATAATCTCATTATGATTAGGCTTGCTGATATCATTTTGTTGGCTGCTGAAGCAAATGTGCAACTTGGAAAACTGCCTGAGGCCACAATTTTGTTAAACCGCATAAGAACCAGAGCCGGATTAGCAAATACTACTGCTTTGACAAAGAGCGAATTGGCTTTAGCGGTGCTTAAAGAACGCCGATTGGAATTGGTTTACGAACGTACCAGATGGAATGATTTAAAGCGTGCCGATGCAAATGGAGTGATTAAGATAGTAGATGTAATGAATAGTCAAGTAAATTCAGGTCTCCAAAATCTTAATTACAATATGCAAAGCTATCATAAACTGTTACCGATTCCTTTAGGTGATATACAAATCAATGCCAATCTTCTTCCTCAGAATGCCGGATATAATTAGTATTCGGATTACTGAAGAGAATAGTTAGCTGTTTAAAATTAGTATTAAACACCTTAGCTATAAGGTCCTCCGTTGATAAAACTGGGGACCTATTTTCTAAAGACTTGCAAGGCTTTTACTAGAGCTTGACATTAATTTTATTAAAACTTTATGAAAAATAATATGAAACATTTTCTGTTTTTTTTGTTTGCCTTTTCGCAAGTTGTTTGTGCGCAAAAAAAAGTACAAATGATTACTACAACGGAGTCTGCACCGTGGCAAACGAACCCTAAATTTAAGATCGTTAAATCGATGGACAAAACAGATATAGCTATTAACAGATCCAACAGCTTACAGACTATTGAAGGATTTGGAACCTGTTTTAATGAATTGGGCTGGACTTCTCTTAAAAGTTTAAGCGATACTGATGTAGCGTCGATAATGAGGGAATTATTTGAGCCGGGATATGGTGCCAACTTTACACTATGCAGAATGCCAATAGCAGCTAATGATTTTGCACAAAAATGGTATTCCTATAATGAAACCGACAGCGATTTTTTAATGGAAAATTTTAGCATTGCTAATGATTTAGAAACCTTGGTTCCTTTCATTAAAAATGCCTTAAAATATAATAGTACCCTTAAACTTTGGGCATCACCGTGGTCACCGCCTTCTTGGATGAAATATAACAAGCATTATGCTGCCAAGAGTTTACTCGGGGATTCTGATTTGCAATCGAAGGAATGGGGAATGGACTTGAGGGGGATTAACAATGGATTGCCTGTGGAACGTGAAGGTAAGGAAGGGACGAACATGTTTATACAGGAAGACCAATACTTTAATGCCTATGCCCTTTATTTTAGCAAATTTATTAAGGCCTATCGTGACCAAAATATCAATATCGATATGGTAATGCCGCAAAATGAATTTAATTCTGCACAGGTTTTTCCAAGTTGTACCTGGACATCTTCCGGCCTGGCTAAATTTATAGGGAAATATTTGGGCCCTGAAATGAAAAAGCTAGACGTAGCTGTTATGTTTGGCACAATGGAACGCCCTTCGGAAGCCCTTGTTGACACAGTCCTTACAGATCCTCTTGCAAGTAAATATATTGAAGGCGTAGGGTTTCAGTGGGCAGGTAAAGATGCGATTCGGGGAATTCATAAACGCTATCCGGATTTACGACTGTATCAGACGGAACAGGAGTGTGGTAACGGTGAGAATGACTGGAAAGCATGCAAATACTCTTGGAATCTGCTGAAGCATTATATAAAAAACGGAGCCAATGCCTATATGTACTGGAATACGGCTTTAAAAGAAGGAGGAATCAGTACTTGGGGCTGGAAACAGAATAGTTTAGTAAGTGTTGATACAAAAAAGCATACCTATCAATTCAATCATGAATACTATTTGATGAAACATATCAGTCATTTTGTTTTACCCGGTGCCAAATTTCTTGAAAGCACAGGAGCGTTCAACGATCTTCTTGCTTTTGAAAACCCGGACAAAAGTCTTGTACTTATCATTCAGAATGAAAAACCGAATGAAAGAAAAGTATCCCTTAAGTTAAATGGTACCTTTTATGAAATTACATTACAGGCAGATTCATTCAATACTATTAGAATCGATTAAATAGAATTTAAACACAATTGTTAACCTTAATATTTGATAATATATGAAGACTACATTCAAAAAGATATACCTGTTGGTTGTTTTTTTAGTCCTTACCATAAACAGTTCTATTGGGCAACAAAAGCCAATAGGGGAACTACTTTTTGGGGTAGCCTATTATGATGAATACATGCCTTACGAACGATTGGAGCAGGATGTTAAAATGATGAAAGATGCTGGCATTAATTGTGTTAGAATTGCAGAATCTACCTGGAGTACGGTAGAGCCGCAAGACAATGTATTTGATTTCAAGCACATCGATCGCGTGCTTGATGCGATGTATAAAGCAAAAATTAAAGTAATAATCGGAACTCCCACTTATGCAGTGCCTACCTGGCTGGTTAAGAAGTATCCTTCTGTTTTGGCCACAACCGCAAGAGGACAATACCAATACGGCGCAAGACAGCAAATGGATATTACTAATGAGCATTTTCGATTTCATGCCGAACGGGTGATTAGGAAAATAATGGAACACGTTAAAGATCATCCAGCAATAATTGGTTATCAGGTTGACAATGAAACAAAACATTATGATACCGCCGGCGATAATGTACAAAAGGCTTTTGTGGCTTCGATGAAAGAAAAATTTACGCTCGATGCTCTTAATAGTACATTTGGACTTGATTACTGGAGTAACAGAATTAATAATTGGGATGATTTCCCGTCGACTGTAGGCACTATAAATGCCAGCTTAAGCGCTGAATTCTCTAAGTTTCAGCGAAAATTAGTGACGGATTTCTTAGCCTGGCAAACCGCTATTATAAAAGAATATGCGAAACCGAATCAATTTGTAACCCATAATTTTGACTTGGACTGGAGAGGCTATTCCTATGGAATACAAACTAACGTCAACCATTTCGATGCAGCCAAAGCATTGGATATTGCAGGCGTAGACATTTATCATCCTACACAAGACCACCTTACCGGTATTGAAATTTCTTTTGCAGGTGACCTTACCCGCTCTATGAAAGGAGGGAAAAATTATTTTGTTATCGAAACCGAGGCACAGGGTTTTCCGCAATGGGTTCCCTATCCGGGACAGTTAAGATTACAAGCTTTCAGTCATTTGGCTTCAGGAGCTAGCATGGTAGCCTACTGGCACTGGCATTCTATCCATAACTCAGCAGAAACCTATTGGAAAGGTTTACTAGGTCATGATTTTCAACCAAATCCAACATACAATGAAGCGAAGACTATAGGTAAAGACTTTCAAAAGCTTAGCAATAAACTGGTTAACCTAAAAAAGAAAAATGAAGTTGCCCTATTGTTTAGTAACGAGGCACAAACTTCATTTAATAGTTTTGAAGGGGTTTTTAAAACCAAATACAATGATGTTTTACGTCCTTATTATGACGCGCTTTACAAAATGAACGTTGGTGTAGATTTCATTGACCCATCTGTCCAGAATTTTTCAGACTACAAACTTATTGTGGTACCTGTATTATATGCTGCGCCAGACGAATTGCTGGAAAGACTCAACGTCTTTGTTAAGAATGGCGGGCACGTTGTTTATTCTTTTCAAAGTGGTTCGTCCAACGAATATACCAAAGTAAGAAGTTCTCTTCAGCCAGGGATCATTAATATAGCGTGTGGTATTACTTATAGCCAGTTCACTGTACCGGAAAATGTTTCGCTTAAAGATGATCCGTATAAAGTAGGCGCTGAAAATAAAATCAATACTTTGATGGAGTTGATACAACCAACTACTGCAAAAGTATTAGCATATTATGACCATCCGGTTTGGAAGGATTATGCTGCGATAACTGAAAATAAGTACGGTAAAGGTCTGGCTACTTATGTAGGCGCCATGACTACTGATAAACTTTTGGAAGAAGTTCTGAAAGACGTAGTTAAAAAAGCAGGGTTGTGGGATGTGAAACAAAACCTGGAATTTCCAATAATTACAAAAGACGGAATCAATACAGAAGGGAAGACAATCCGATATATTATGAATTATTCTGATAAGGCAGTTGAAATAAAATACCCTTTCAGCAGCGGAACAGAGCTCCTGACGAATCAAAAATACACCAATAGCGAGCTGATAACGCTTACTCCCTGGAGTGTGAAAATTATAGAAATGGACGGTAAATAATATATTGAACTGAGTTTCTTTCCGTGTGGATAAATTCATTTTCACCCTTTCCTTAATTGAAGCGTCATATATGTAAACTAAATATAAATGCTAACTAACTACTACAGGCTTTTGGTTGTCTGTATCCATCATCAGGTATAAGTGTGCCTTATTTTACATAATGGATTAGTTAGTGACCCCGGGAGTACAACTTTCGGGGTTTTTTTAAGGTTTTTAATAGGTAATAGACAATACAAAATAAGTGTACCTTTTATTTTTTTAAACTTTTAAAAGAAGACTCCATCAGGCAATTATGTTTAAAATAAAATAGGATGATGCTGGTTCCAATATTCATATTGTCACCGTTATGATCAAGTGCATTATTCAAAGATTATTCTTTACCAAAAGAGCTGGCATTCATCACTGTTACTTTGTATCAATACATTACTGTTTTACTAAATATTTGAATAATCCAATTCAAAAAATGATTTTAACTTATTGTTTAAGCTATTGAAAAATAGCAAATTAAAAATAATCGCAACGCTATTTTGCTTTTTAAAAGGTCATTTTAATAAAAATAATTTGTTTTTATGTATTTAACTACGTAGTTTTGTATAATAAATATTTGACTATGAAAACAACAATTATACCCATTGAAAACGAATATGCAGAAGCGGTGATTGATTTAATCTTAAACATTCAGCAAAAGGAATTTAATGTACCGATCACTCTGGAAGATCAGCCTGATCTTTTGGAAATTAGTAACTTTTACCATCGTAGGGGAGGCTGTTTTTGGGGTGCCTTTATGGATGGGGAATTAATAGGTACGATTGCCCTGGTCAAATATGACGATCATGGAGGTGCAATAAGAAAAATGTTTGTAAAAAAAGAGTATAGAGGTAAAGAACTGTTTATCGCCCAACAACTGTTGGACACATTAATCACCTATAGCAAGGAAAATGGTTTGCACCACTTGTACCTGGGAACGGTTTCGATATTGAAAGCAGCCCTGCGTTTTTATGAAAGAAATAATTTTATACGTGTCGAGAAGGAAGCACTTCCCGAAGCATTCCCGTTAATGAATCCGGATAATGTATTTTGTCATTTAACCCTAAATCAAATATAATGAATGTTATAGACGAATCGGGTATCCTGGCCATATCTACAAGGCTGCAACGCCTCAGTGAACAGCTGCGGAAAGATGGTGCTTTGCTTTATAAATCGTTTGATATTGAGTTCGAGCCAAAATGGTTTCCGGTGATTTATACCCTTTACCATAAAGGGGTATTGAGTGTGGTTGAAATTGCGAACGAGATCGGTTATTCGCACCCTTCAACCATTAGCTTGTTGAAGGAACTGGAAAAGCAAAAACTCATCCGTTCTAAAAAAGACAGGCAGGACGAGCGCAAACGTTTAATCTTACTTACTGCCAAAGGACAGGAGCTAATTTTAAAAATGAAACCGGTATGGGATATTATGACCAGCGTGCTTAACGAGATTGCAGACAATCAAAACAATTTGCTTAAAGCTATCAATGAAGCTGAAAATAAAATTGCTAATCAGAGTTTTTTGCAAAGGGCATTACAATTAAAAAACGGATAGGAAATGCACCGTGGTGTGAGAGGACAACAAAGTTAAATGCAGCAGTATTTAACTTTGTTACTATTTTAATAAAGTCTTGCTGCTTCGTTGTTATTTTAAAGCTATTTTAAGTCCCATTTCATTTTTCAAATGAAGTAATACTTCTGCGTTCCCTTTTGCATCATCTACTGGATTGTGCGTGTGTGCCGTTTTTCTTAAATGCTTCCATTGTGCAAAAGTATCTTTTACTAATCCACAATATAAATCAGAAATTCTTCGTGATGAATAACCAAATGGATTTCTTTTGATAAAGTGATGGAAATACCAACAAATAAACATCCAGTCGAATCCGTTATTATCACTAATAAAGATTGGTTTTCCTTTGGAATTATTTTCTATCCATGCTTCAAAATCATGCATCACCTTGGTGGGGTCAGTAAATTCTAAAGTCTCATTTCTGCTAAATCCTGAAATTGCCAGTGCGTCAGGATTGAAATTTTCAGAAATTGGTTTTAACTTACCATAAAAAGTTTTATCAAGATTCTCATCAACTAGGACAGCCCCAAAGCAAATCATCGAATAATCTCCAGGTATTGGTCCGTCTGCTTCTATATCAACTACAATATAACTCATTAGTCTTTTCTGTTAAATTTAGTTTTAATATTTCGGAAATTTCAGGAATTTATGTTTAGAATCCAAAAATTAGGACTTAGAAATCAAAAGTAATAATTATCCAGAAAAGAAATATCCACTAAGCGTAAGTGGGATGTTAGAAGACGGAATCATCGTTGATTATCTCATTTAAAGTATTAGGAATTCAAGTCAGCTAGGCAACAGGATAGCACAGGATAAGTAAGAATTTAAATAAAGATATATTTACCATGTAGCTGGAATTAATCATTAAAGTTATTTAATTCGAGAAATCGCCTGATTAATCAGCGGAGTCAGAGACAAATGAAAAGGTTACATAAACTGATGGATGTTGCCAAAGCAACAATTATACTATGTTTAGTCCCAATAAAATGGTTCTGGCTGGTCCTGCAACCGTGATGTCGGTTATAGTAGACGGTATCTGATAGAGCTGTCGACCACTTTAGCCGCTATCTTTTGAAAATTAATCGTTAGATAATTCGTCAAAAATGATTTTATTAATTTAACAATCGGAAAAATAATATGAGAATGAAAAATAATTTTTCTTTTACTCTTGCCATGATATTGGCTTGTACTATAGGGATGGGCAGCAGCAATTTAAGAGCACAGACCGGTATTGTTAAAAACGATGTGTTTTGGAATACCAAAGACGGGCAGCCGATTAACAGTCAGGGTGGCGGTGTATTCAGATTTGCTGATCCGGGTACAGGAGTTAAGAAATATTACTGGTATGGAGTATACTATAAAGAAGCAGATAGTTATCGCAGCAACCCAACTGTATCATTCCCGAATTGCACCTTTGAATCTGTTACCTGCTACAGCTCGACTGATTTAGTAAAATGGACTTTTGAAGGTGATGTTTTAACTAAAGACAAAGTAGATAAGTCAGGGAAGACCTGGGTAGGTCGTTTGGGAGTTGCATACATCCCGGAACTGAATAAATATGCGATGTTTGTACAGCACGATAAAGAAGTGCTGATAACTGTTTCAGATACGCCAACAGGTGAATTTACATGGCATCAGAAAATAAGTATGAAGGATATGATTGGTACTACCAACACCGGAGATCAGACGGTATTTACCGATGAAGACAGCGGGAAGTCGTACCTGATTTATTCTTATGGGAACGGTAGGAATAAAATATATGTTTCTGAAATAGGAGTGAAAGACGGAAAGGTAAATCTGTTGGACTGCACCCAGGTTTTTAAAGGCGAAAGTCGTGAAGGAAATTGCATGTTCAAGTACAATAGCAAGTATTATATGTTTGCGTCAAATATCTATGGCTGGGATGCTTCTTTTGCCTATTATCTAGTAGCCGATAGTATCAGGGGGCCTTATACACCCACCAACGAAATGTTGGTTATGAAAGGAAGTTCAGATGACTTCGCGCACGTGACGCAGACTGGTTTTTTCTGTTCTGTAAAAGGTAGCAAACAGGAAACAATCGTTTATTGCGGAGACCGCTGGGCTAATTTCGCTGGCAACGGATTAGGATATAACCAATGGTTTCCACTTTCATTTGACGGTGAAACTCCCCACTTCAATTCACTCGGCTCTTGGAACCTGAATGCCAAAACGGGTAAATGGAAAGTAGCCGATGATAACAATTATGTGAAGAATGGTAGCTTTGAGGGAGACCGCAGGTATATTCCCAGTACTGTTAAACCAGTGCAATTGCAATTAACAGGCTGGATCACTGAGGTTATCGAAGGGAATGAGATTGGACTTGACGGTACCACGTCACCGGTCTTAAACTATTTTAATAGCGAAAGTGACAGAAAGATTGTAATAGGTGAAAAAAGCTTGAATATCAGTGATAAAACGAGCTTTAAGCGAAAAATATTCCAGACCATTGCATCTTCAGCCTATGTAAAACTGGAAGATGGGTTTTATACACTGACTGCCAAAGTAAAGAATAGCGGTGGTTTTTCCAATCTGGAAGTGTACGCTTTAAGCAATGGCAAAACACTCAAATACAGTATCAAAAAGGAAAATATATCTTGGCAAACGATCCGTATTGCAAATATACCTGTCCATGCCGGAAAGGTTGAGATTGGTTTTCTGGCAGATGGTGCAGCAAATACCTTTTGTAACGTAGATGATGTATCATTGGTGAAAGCCTTATGATAAATCAAAAAAAAATAGAACAAAATTCCGGACTACTGGAATCAAAAAAATTTAGAGTATTAATTTATGATGATAACGGCAAAGAAAATCATAATTAAACAATTTTTTAGCCTCAAAAATCAAGAATTATTTTTTGCAATGGATTGCAATAGTGCATTCGTTTTGGAAGCGTATAATCGTCCGATAGGTAATTCTTTATTCTGAATGGTTACTGTGCGACTGTTGAATTGAGAAACTTTTTTTAGTGTAATCAGGAAAGAACGATGAATTCTACAAAATAATCCTTCCGGTAATTTCTCGATCATCTCCCCAATGGATTGATAGGTTTTGAAACAATCCGTTTCGGTATGGATGAGTAGATAATTTCCTTGCGATTCAAAATAGTGAATTTCATCCAGAAACAATTTGAGGGTTTTTCTTTCGCACTTTACAAATATAAAAGAACGTTCCGTTTGCGCCTGACCTAATTGTTCAAATTCCTGATATGTTTTCTGAATTTTACAGTATTTATGTATTGCTTTCGAAAATCGTTCTAATGAAATAGGTTTCAATAAATAATCAATCGCTTCCAACTCGAATCCGTCTACTGCATAGTGTGGATTAGCAGTCGTAAAAATGATTCCAATATCTTTTGGTAATGATTTTGCAAATTCAATTCCTGATTTTCCGGGTAAATTAATATCCAAAAAGAGTAACGCTATTTTTTGAGTCTTCAAAATATTCAAAGCATTGTTCGTACTCATAAATTTTCCTTTCAACTCCAGAAAATCAAATTTAGCAATATGCATTTCAAGTAGTATTGAGGCAGGGAGCTCATCTTCTATAATGATACAATTGATTCTAGTTGGTGTCATTTATTTTTATTTTTAAAGAAACAAAAAAGGAATCAACTTCATTTTTGATAGTCAAAACATGTTGATTTAGATAGAGTAATTCCAGTCTCCTTTTTACATTAGTGATTCCGACTCCGCTATATGGATTTTGAATGTTTTTATTTTTCACAAAATTAGGAGGTAAACTATTCTCGATTTTAATTACCAGCCATTCCTCTGAAACAGCAATAGAAATGGTAATCCATGCTGGGGAATGGGCATCGTCTAAACAGTATTTGAAACTGTTTTCAATAAGAGGTAGTATTAAAAAAGGTTCGATGACCTGATTTTCCCTAATACCATTGGTACTGAAACTAAGTTCGAGCCGGTTGTCGAATCTTAATTGCTGCAACGAGATGTAGTTTTTTAGATATTCAATTTCTTTTTCTAATAGAATGCATTTGGTATTTACCTCATAAACGGAATACCGAAGAAAATCCGAAATCTTAAGTACAATATCCGCAGAATCGTCCGATTTACTCAGGATTTTGGAGTACAAACTATTGAGTACGTTAAATAAAAAATGAGGATGGAATTGATTTAGCAATGAAGACAATTCAGCTTGCAACTTCTCAGACAGAATCGATTGAACCCTGTTTTTCTCCTCAGCTAGGTAATAAACAAGTTTTATTGCCAGCGGGATAGTGACAACAAATTGTAATTTAATCACATTATACAAGTAAACTGGAGCTGATAATAATGGTTCACCTTTCCAATCGGTTAAATAAAAAGCAATAATAATGTAGTTGTCAATTAATCGCTGAATAAAAGCAAAGAAAAGGATTGAAAAAAGATAGGTGAAAATAAAGAGTGCCATTTTTTTCTTGAAGAATAGAAACGGCATGGCTATTTCAACAATTACTAAAACAAACACTATTTTAGGCAGTACACTATAACATTCATTGGATAATGCTCTCCAAAAATCGGCTGTTGGTAAACCTTGAATCAAACTGAATAATAAGATGTATCCCAACCAATAGCATACATACATTTTTATTTTTTGGGACAGGGCTGAATTATTCATTTTCGAATTTGTTTTCTGAAATGTAAAGCTAGGGGTTTTGTTTTACAATCAAAATCGATCGGGTACAGAAAACACTTTTTCGTATTTAAATGACATAAGAGTTTCAAATTGTTGTTTGCAACACCAATCAGGTTGTTTAAATAAATGTCTTTTTGATAACCGAAAAGGGAGATATCTTTCGCAAACTATTTAAACCTTAAGTAACTATTATGAAGAAAACTGCTTTAATTTTAATGCTATTAGTTGGTTTTTCTGTGGCAACACAGGCCAAGAATACCGAAGTCTATCCCACAAACTGGTGGGTAGGTATGAAGACCAATTCAATCCAACTACTTATTCGAAGTACGGATGATTCTTTTTCTACGGATACAGTCAGTATTAACTATCCGGGAATAACCGTGGTGAAGACTCATTTATTTCCAAATCAAAAATATATTGCGATCGATATTGTTATAGCACCTGAGGCATTTGCTGGAGATGTGATTATCGAATTGAATAAAAAAGGAGGCAGACAAAAAATAAAATGGCCTCTTCATAACCGCAGATCGGGTAATGGAACCCATTATGCTCAAGGAGTGACTTCGAGTGATTTTATTGATTTAATTATGGTGGATCGTTTTAGTAACGGGGATGCGACAAATGATCAGGTAAAAGGAATGAGAGATCAGTCTCTTAACCGAAACGAAATGTATGATCGGCATGGAGGCGATTTACAGGGGGTAATGAATAATCTGGACTATATTCAAGGACTTGGCGTTACGGCATTATGGTTTACTCCCATTATGGAAAATGATATGGAAAAAAGAACGGAGCACGGATACGCCATTACCAATCATTATAAAATCGATAAGAGATATGGAAATGATGCTTTGTATGAAAAGTTGAGTGAGCAATTACACAAGCGCGGTATGAAACTCATTTTTGATGCGGTTTACAATCATATTGGATCTTTTCATTTTTTAGAACTGGATCCTCCTGCCAATGATTGGGTACATCGCTGGCCGACATATACTCAAACGAATTACAGAGAGATTCCTTTGTTCGACCCGTATGGTACAAAATCAGATAAAAAGCGAATGAGTGATGGCTGGTTTGATAAAATGATGCCAGATATCAATCAAGACAATCCATTTATGGCTAATTTCATTATTCAAAACTGTATTTGGCATATTGAAAAGTTTGGTATTGACGGTGTCCGTCTTGATACCTATACTTATAATGATTTGGATTTTGCGAATCGTTGCAATAAGGCCATTATGGATGAGTATCCTAAAATGACCATTTTCGGAGAAGTTATGGTTCACGGTGTGGCCAATCAGGCCTATTTTGAACAAAATAATATGGATGCCAGTTTCAAAAGCAATTTGCCGTCGGTAGTGGATTTTCAAAGTCTGTATTATGGAATTATTCCTGCTTTGACAGAGCTATTTGGATGGAAAGAAGGAGTTAACAGATTGTACTATACTTTAAGCAGTGATTTCCTGAGTAAAAATCCAATGCAAAAAGTACTCTTGTTAGACAATCATGATGAGCCTCGTTTTTTTTCATTAGTAGGGGAGAATGTCGAAAAGCAAAAAATGGGATTTCAATGGTTGTTGACCTGCAGAGGAATTCCGCAACTGTATTACGGATCGGAAGTATTGATGAAAGGATTTAAAACGCCTGATGGGCTCGTTCGTGCTGATTTTCCTGGTGGTTGGGCAGCAGATACCAAAAATGCATTTACAGGCAAAGGAATGACAGACGATGAAAAATCAACTCAAAATTTAGTTCGTAAACTGGCCAATTTCAGAAAAAATGCCTCGGCGCTTAAAACAGGGAAAATGATGCATTATGTTCCTGTCGATGGTTTGTATGTTTATTTCAGATACGATGAAAATCAAACTATAATGTGTGTTATGAATACAAGCAATACCGAAAAAGAAATTGACTTTCAAAAGTATGACGAAAGAACGGCCGGTTTTACAGCTGCAAAAAATGTTATTACTGATGAAAGACGAAATGTTTTGAATAAAACAGCTATTCCAGCCCTGAAAATGTGGGTGTTGGAGTTGGAAAAATAAGGGAGCAAGCTTTTGCTATTTTTGTTTTGTAATAAAATAGGTATCTTGGACTAAAAAAATAACATGAGGCACATAAAAGAAACGTACTTAATAGCTATACTACTAATTCTTTTGGTAGTAAATACTGCTGCTGTTTTTGGACAGCAAGAAAAAAAAGTAACTATAAGTGCCTTTCAAAAACGGGTCTTTCAAGAGGGGAACTACAAACTTTTGGGAAACCTAAAATGGGCTTTTAAAACAAATGGTAAAATTTTTTCATCACCAGTTGTTCATAACGGAATTGTTTATATAGGCAGCGAAGACGGCTGTCTTTATGCTATCAATGAAAAAAATGGAAAAACATACTGGAAATTTAAGACTGGCGGCGCTGTTCATAGTTCGCCAGTTATTTTCAACAACACAGTTTACATCGGCAGTTTTGATGGTTATTATTATGCCATTGATACCAAAACAGGTCATTTGAAATGGAAATTTAAAACAGGAGGTGAACATTGGTCCGGCGAAATAGGTTTTTTAGGACTGAAACCCGTTGATAGATACATGGACGATTTGTGGGATTTCTTTTTGTCATCTCCAGTTATAAGTCCCGACTCGAAAAATCCAAGCGTTTTCTTTGGGAGCAGTGACGGGAATGTATATTCGCTTCATGCAAATACAGGTCAGCTAAAATGGAAGTTCAAAGCTAAAGGTTCAATTCACTGCAGCCCCGTTCTGTATAAAAACAATTTGTATATTGGCAGTTGGGATGCTAATCTGTACGCAATAGATAGGGAAACCGGAAAAGAGCGCTGGAAATTCGAAACAGGAAAGAAAACGGGTTTTACAGGAGTCCAATCCACCGTGACAGTTGCCAATGACATGGTTTATTTTGGTGCTCGTGATCCATTTTTATTTGCTTTAAATGCCGAAACGGGGAAACTGGTTTGGAAATACGATGCCGCTTATTCCTGGATAATAAGTTCAGCAGTTGTAGCTAACAATGTAGTGTATGTAGGTACATCAGATACATTTTTATTGCTGGGTCTGGATGCTAAAACCGGAAAGGAGCTATTTAAGTTTAAAGCAAACGGTTATGTATATTCCTCTCCGGCAATAGCTGGTGAAATGGCTTATTTTGGGGATTTTACGGGTAATTTTTTTGCTGTAAATACGAAATCTTCGGGTAAGGAATGGAATAGTTTTAGCACAGAAAACAGAAAGTTATTTGCTCCGGAAGTACTAAATAACAATCTCATTGATTTTTCTTTTGCGGCCAAAGGAGCAGATCTTTCCTTGTATGATGTCAATAAAACGGTGATGGATAAATTTTATAAGCTGGGTTCTATTGTTTCTTCTCCGTTTATAGCCAATAATACTGTTTATTTTGGAAGTGCCGATGGTAATTGTTATGCCATTGGACTGCAAAATAAAAAATAATTAGATACAATAAGTTATAAATCTATTGTACGATTATTCCGCAAATACTATTCCTGCTGGTATTTTTATAAAATATTTAATAATTAAGATGGTACACTTTTACCGGAATACGAAATGTCAGTACGTTAACAGTATTAATTCATGCATAAAGTGGTATACTAGCTATGGAATAAGTGGTAGTTTTTCCGGGTTCTTCGTCAATTTTGGTGAAAATTTTAATAATTGCTCATTTATTTTTTAATAAATCCCTTTCCTTTTTACTTGAGCCTCTTTGTATTCAACTTCAAATGTCCTTTTTATCTAATTAGTGATTATTGAATCAGTCCATTTTTGAGGAATCAATGTGACGCCTGATATAAATCAACAACAGTCATGAAGAACACGGTCATGTACGATTACAAATGTCATCCATAGCACGACTAGGATTGATAGTAAATTAATAATTGTGAGTGTTGTATAATACTTTCTCTGAAAATCATTTGACTTGCTAATAATTTTTTTTGCGTAAAACTTAGAAGTAATGGGAATCAAAGCCACTAAAAATAACACAATAATCCCCGGATAAAGACCAGTGATTGTAATACCAATAATACTGAGTACTGCTACTGTAAATGTTAATACCATTGATACGGAGGCTACAACGCTAAATGTTTTCGTTTCCATTTTGATTTGATTTGAATTTATTGCCTACTCTATTCAGTTTTTGGCATCCTGTTTGTTTTTTGTAAACAAGTTATTTGAACCGTTTGTCATTCACAGTCGAGGAAGAGTGGCTAACTGGAAAAAAAAATCCTCTACTGTAACGAAGTTAGGGAAAAGAAAGGTATAAATCACCGAAGAACTAGTCATAAGAATTAGCTTCTATTGGCGGGCAGCATTTGCAATAGACATCTTTAAGGGCGCAATATCTCATTTTTTGGACAGGAATTTTGGTTCAAATTCAAAGCTGGCTGCACCCGTTTCTGTGTTCCATGCTACAGCACCGATGGTTTCGTTCCAAATTTTTACAAAAGCCGTTGTTATCATTACCAGTCTGTTTGTTTATTTGTATTATTATCGCTATTTCTAGCTCTTTGTCTTTTTTGTTGGTCCAATTTTGCCAATTCTATTGGACTTATTTGCTCTTGTATTTTGAAAACATCCATGATATAAAGCAAATCTAATACACGTAAAACCTGAAGTAGTGTAGAAACTGTAACAGCTTCCCCTTTTTCGAGCAAACTGAGTGTAGAACGGCTTATATTTGCAGCGACCGGTTAGATGAAAAGTCGAAAGAAAAAATACTTTACAATATTTGGAAATCAAGAAGCGTAAATGATAACGAACTCTTCAAAAAGCTTGATAACGAAATTTGGGAATTCAGAACCTTATATAATAAACAATATTTTCGATTATTTGCATTTTGGGACAAATCTGACAAGCAAGATGCAATTATTATTTCAACACATGGAATTATAAAAAAGACTGACAAAACTCCAAAAGTAGAAATCGAACGTGCAGAATCTTTGAGAATTAAATATTTTAACGAAAAAAAGTAAATCATTATGAAAACATATAATTTAGACGAAGTAACTGATAGATTCGTTGGGAAAAAAGGCACTCAAAATAGAGATGCTTTTGAAAATGAATTAAAGCTTGAACTAATAGGACAAACTATCAAACAAATTCGTAAAGAAAGAAATTTGACTCAAGAACAATTGGGAGAATTAGTTGGTGTAAAAAAAGCTCAAATCTCAAAAATTGAAAACAGTTTAACTGATGCAAGATTTGATACAATTATTAAAGTATTTAAAGCTTTAAATGCAAAAATCAACTTTAATGTTGAATTGCTTAATCAGAAAGTTGTAATCCAATAATTTGCCGAATGTGGGTGTTCCAGGGAAAGTGGTTCTTCGTCATTCTCGTTGTATTTTATATATCCCAATTGATTGGTAATTAATTTTGGTTTTCCAATGTTAAAATCTTCTACATTAAAATGATGATAACCATAAATCCAATAATCGATTTCATTTTTTTTTTTTTTTTTTTTTTTTCTATAACTGATGACATTTCTGTTCCAAAAGCTTCATTTATGTTGGCTATGTACATATTTCTCAGGATAATTGATAAAAGGAGGGTGGTGGGATTGCAAGACTATTCATGATACATTTTTTATGATCTATTCGTCTTCTCGCATTTCATGGGATACCAATGTCAAACATTACATCAGCGGATTATTCGACAACTTGCCCAATCCAGTTTGCCCCGGAATACCCAATTAATTACATAAAGATTTTTTTTATGCAATTATTTTGAAGCTAATTTCTTTAAATCATGTAAAAAATGGTTCGTAAACAGTCCCGTATGGACCACCAAAAATACAAACCTCCAAATTAATTTTGATTTTGGAGGTTTTTTATGGTTCGAAAATTTGATACAATACAAACCTAAGTTTCAGTTTATATTTAAATGTTTATTGCATGTAAATCACTGTTCCGCCATTTGCAGATAGTTTTAAATCGAAAGTGGTATTTTTACCAAAATCTTTATAGCTGAGTTTAGATCCTAAACCTTGATCATCCTCTATAACAGCTGTTTTTTTTCCTTTAAGCATAGGTAAGTTTACTGTAATCGTTTTTTTATTATGCTCACCATTGATAGCAGCGATATACCATTTTGCATCCTTGCGGCGGGCTATAACACAATATTTACCGGGATATCCATCTATAAAGCGGGTTTCATCCCATACTGTTGGTACTTTTTTGAGGTAATCAAATAAGTATTTTGGTTTTTCTTTTAAATTTTCTGGTGTTAATCCCCAATGTTGCAGAGGTGAAAAAAATACAACAGCAGTCGCCATTTCAAATGCGTCTGTGGTTCGGCGTATTGTACCCTCATTAGGGTTGCGGTTCAGTCGACTGTTAAGAAAAACAGGCCCAAAATCCATTGCTGCAACTGCATTTCGGGTAAAGGGGTATATGGTTGCAGTAGAGGCGTACCGGTCACTAAATGATTGCTGAAATACCAGATTTTCTGAAGCTAGTACAGCTTCGCCGGTCATAAAATTAGGATACATTCTTTCCCATCCACGTGGCAGGGTGGTGCCATGAAAATTTATGGTCAGCCCATAGACAGCAGCATCTGTAAGGATATCATGATAAAGTTTCATTGTGGTTTGTTTATCTCCTCCAAAAAAATCTATTTTTAGTCCCTTTACGCCAATTTGCTGCAGCCATTGCATCTCCTTTATTCTTGCCTCGGAGGTATCCATTCTGTCTTTAGGCGTCTGTGGAGCAGTATTCCACTGACCATTCGAATTGTACCATAACAGCACGCCGACATTTTTTGATTTAGCATAATTTACAAGTTCAGCCATTTTTTCTTTTCCAATATTGATGTCCCAAAGGGCATCAATTAAAATAAATTCACAATCTAAGGCTGCGGCAAGATCTATGTAAGTTATCTGATCATTATAGTTGCAGCTGGCATCCTGCCAAACGATCCAGCTCCAGCTCGCACGTCCGGTATCGAATATTTTTGTAGAGCTTATGAGCGGTTTTACCAGATCTGTTGCAATAGTAGATTCAACTATTGGTTTTAAATTATTACCAATGGTAATTGTTTTCCAGGAAGTCTGCATTGGTAATGGTGCAGTGGCTGTTACTGCACCTTTATTGTTATTTTCACCCTCTTGCGGGAATGCCACTGTATAAATTCCGTCTGCTGAGGCATCGCTCAGCCTTGTGCCTACATAATTATGACTGACACCCGTTTCAGAAATTAAGAGCCATCCTTTTTTATCCAAATGAAAAAGGGCAGGATAGGTATAGCCTAACCCATATCGTGATTTTATGCCCACGGGTTGCTCCCTTGTGTATTCTTCTTCATAGGACGGTTTGGTTTTTTCATAACCGCTTAGAGGCGGAGCCTGTGGTGTAATAAAAGTTGTAGATCCTGCAGGAAGTTTAAAACCAGTTATTTCTTTGTTAATAGTACAGTCGATAGTGCCTTTTCCATTTTCAGGAATTATATAGCTAAATGCAACATCTCTATCTGTTATTCTGAAGACAATATGTAAAGTGTCATTTGCTGTATTTGTGAATGTGCATTTTATTTCATTGGCTTTATATATAACCTTACTCACTTTAGAATGATTTAAGGTATATGATTCATTTATTTTACTATTGATGTGGTTAATCATTTTAAGTCCTTTAGAAAAATCGCCAAGCGAGGATGTCAGTCCCAGGGGTGATTTAGCCAGGAATTCATCTTTGGAATAAAAGATATTATAATACGCTGAGCCATTTATTAACGTTATATCAAGTTTTATGTTTTTATTGGGACTGCTGGCAGAAACGGTTTGGGACTGCATGATATTGGAAAAAAAAATAAAAAATAATAGTATTACTGCTTTCATTAGGTTAAAAATTTATTTGATTTGTAAAAGTTTTATGAAAAAAAAGATAAATGTAAAAATAACACTTTTTTTTAAGAACTGAACATTATTTTTAAAATTACATGGTATAGCTTGGCTGAATTAGCTCTGCCAAACGGATATTTTCTATTTTTTTTTTGAATTTGATCTTTTGGCTTTTTGATAAGGTATATTTTTTATCCAAAATAGGGGGTTAAAAACCCAAATAAAGCGATATACTTCCCTTTGAAATATCCATTTGCATCAACGTCACATTACGCTTTTTCAGGTTCTGTCGCATCTGACAAGAACTTTTTATCTTTAGGGCTTTTAAATCATTCGATCCATGAATATCAAAGGTCACTGCTATCCAAAATCTATTATTCTTCAAGCTGTATATTTCAAACTTAGATTTACGTTAAGCTATCGTGATGTTGAGGAAATAATGAAAATGAGGGGAGTTCAGGTTGACCATGCGAGAATTCAGCTTTGGGTGTATAAGTTTAGTCCTTTTATCGAGGAACAAATGAAAAAACGAAAACTAAGAGTTGGGAAAAGTTGGAGAATTGATGAAACCTATATAAAAGTTTAAGGGTAGATGGTGTTATTTGTACAGAGCAATTGATAAATCAGGCAATACAGTAGATTTCCTATTAACAAAGAGAAAGCAAAGGATGAGTGCCCAATCTTTTTTAATTAAAGCAATTGGTAATAATGGTAAACCAGAAATAATAAATATTGACAAAAGTGGATCAAACATAGGCGCTATCAGAGTATATAATCAAGGTTCATTTTCTAAAATAGTGATCCGGCAATGTAAATACTTAAACAACATTGTCGAACAAGATCATCGTTTTATCAAGTGGAGAATTCTAAATGGATTAGGATTTGCAGCTTTTGAATCAGCTAAAACAACGTTATGTGGAATTGAAGTTGTACATATGTTACGAAAGAAACAGATGATTAATCCTGGTATAACTATGTTTAAATCATTCTGTTTATTGGTAGCATAACCCACCGAATGCAATAATAAGTAGATTTGTAATCGACAGCTGCGACAGAACCTTGATTAACTTACATAAATCAACAGGTATAAATACCTGTTCGAAGATAAATATTTAGATATTGTATTAATCAAATAAGTATTAATCTAAAAATCATTATTATTTAATGATCAATTTAAATTGAATTATATGCTTTGATAAAAGTTTTTGCAATTTGATTTAATAGTCTTGCCATGAAACCAAAATCTAATAAGTCTCAAAAAAGTGATGGAATTAAAAAAAAGAGTAAAGAAAAGGAAAAACGTGCTGCTATAGTTGATTGGTTTGTCCGAGTTATTGTGGGAAAGACACTTGAAGAATTCTATGAAAAGAATGAAGGATAGTGGACGGGAGTGAGAAATTTCGATCGAACACTTGTTTTTTAATATTTTAGACCCTGATTGTTAGTGTTTTAAGGTGTTCGATTCCCAACGGATTTTTAGTATACTTAAGGAATTTGTCTCGATCTTAAAATTATTAAATTCGTAAACACTTGATTTAAAGTGCTTTAAAAAATAAAAAAGGAAGGTGTTCGACACCTTCCTTTTGTGGAGTCGCCGGGAATCGAACCCGGGTCCAAACAAGCAACTAAAAGGCTTTCTACACGTTTATTTCCTGATTAGATTTTCGATCTTGTGTTTGACCAGAAACAGTCGCACAAGACTTATCTTCTTAATTTCGAAATCCACCCGAAGCTCATGGAAATCTAGGTTTAAATTTACGATTTACCTTTATCGACCGCTATAAACCAAAGCTTTCGAGGTAAATCCTGCTTTCCTATCTGATAGGAACGAGGCTAATCTTACTATAATTCAGATTATGCAGCAAGAGCGTAGTTTCCTTCGCCGTGTATGTGTTTTGAAACCTTTTATTAACGAGAATTGTCCCAGTTCTCGACGTGCTTACTTTTCAATTCGACTTGCTGTCAAAACCAGTCGACCCCTTTTTATTTTGAGTTTACAAATATACAATTTAAAACTTGAATTGCTATCGCTAAACTTTTAACTTCATAACAAAAATCATTCCTCTTTTTCGCCTTTATCCAAGTGGAATGGATAATCGCCAAATAGCCTTGCCAATTTTCTGACTTTGTAAGTTTTTGTTGTAAACTTATTGGATAAAGCAATTATTGTAACCTTCTCTTTTGGCAAAGTGACATAAGATGACGTGTTGCCATGCCACCAACCGTTATGGAAATAGAAATTTTGTCCGGTTTCCCAATTGATCATACGAATGCCAAGGCCGTAGTTTTTTTCTCCTTTGCGCTCGTTACTGTATCCTGTAAAAACCTTTTTAAACAACTTTGAATTTAAAAAAGCAGTAGAATTTCTTGCTCTGTCAAATTTTAATAAATCTCGAGGGGTAGAATAAATATTTTTGTCCCCATAAACAGCATCTAAATAATCTTTTCCAATTTCTACTCCATTTCCTTTATAAGAAGGGGCAATACTATCTTTATCTTTTTCATAATCAAAAACAAAAGTATGTTTCATACCCAGCGGACTGAAAATGATTTGTTTCATCGCTTCTTTATAAGAAAGTTTAGTTATTTTCTCAATTATCAGTGCCAGCATGGCATAATTGGTATTGCAATAACTAAATCGTGTATCAGTGTTAAATTCCAATCCAATGTTTTTAGTAGCCATAATGGTTAATATGTCTTGATTGGTTAACCTGTTATGTCTGTCCCAAACCGTTTTGTCCCGATCCGTAAAATAAGCGTAGTTGCGCATGCCACTTCTGTGGTCCAGCAAAGTTTTTACAGTAACATCCGGATAAGGGAATTCTTTTAGAATCGTATTAACTTTTTGGTCTAAATCAATTCTTTTAGCATTAATTAATTTCAAAACCGCGGTTGCAGTTAATACTTTGCTCACAGAGGCCAAATGAAGCGGTGTTGTGCTCGTTATTAATCTTTTCTTTCTGAAATTGGCATAGCCTTCATAATTTTCATAAATAATCTGACCATTTTGAGCTACAAGAAAACTTCCGTTAGCACTGTGATTGGGCCAAGTTCTATTATAAAAAGACTCAATGGACCTTTTTTTAGAATCGATATATTCCGCAGTTAGTTTAGGACTTTCATTGGTTAAAGGTTTCATTTTAGGCAATGTACTCTTTGGGAGTTGTGCGTCACTTAATGCTGTTTTCTTTTTCTCTTTGGTACAAGAACTCAAAACTATTATCAGGACGAGTAATTGTAGTATATTTGCTTTTTTTATAAATATCATTTTCATAGTACTAGAACGACAAATATATAGAATCAATCCCTTTTGATTCCTCTTTTTTCCGAAACCTTAACACTATTTTATCAACGTTTTATACTTGCTGTTTCGTATCATTTTGGACATCAGCTTTTAATTGGTTTATGACTTGTAAATTTATTTAAAAAAGAAAATCAATTTATTTAAAATCGTTATATTTGTAACAAATAGCACGAAATAAGTTATATTAAATCAATAGAAAAATATAGAAAATGAAATTCGGAATTATAAAAGAAAGAAAAAACCCACCAGATAGGAGAGTTGTTTTTTCTCCAGATGAATTAGCAAGAGTAAAACAACTGTATCAAGGTGTTTCGATAAAAGTAGAAAGTTCCGATATTCGAATTTTTACCGACGAACAATATAAAAATTTAGGAATTGAAGTTACGGATGACATCAGTGATTGTGATGTTTTATTTGGAGTGAAAGAAGTTCCTGTTGAAGACCTGATTCCTGATAAAGCGTATTTCTTTTTTTCACATACTATAAAGAAACAGCCTTACAACAGAAAGTTGTTGCAGGCAATTTTAGAAAAAAATATTGATCTCTACGATCATGAGACTATTGTGGATGCACACAATCACAGGTTAATTGGTTTTGGAAAGTATGCGGGAATTGTAGGTGTTTACAATAGTATTCGTGCTTTTGGGATAAAATTCGAATTGTTCAAATTGCCAAAAGCGGATACACTTTCCGGTAAAGAAGCGTTAATCGCTCATCTAAAGCGATTGGTATTACCCCCTTTGAAATTTGTGATTACCGGTACCGGAAAAGTGGGTAATGGAGCGAAAGAAGTGTTGGACGCTATTAAAGTGAAGGAAGTTTCAGTTGAAAATTACCTGACAAAGAATTATGCACAACCTGTTTACACTCAAATCGATGTGTTGGAATACAACAAACGCAAAGACGGGCAAACAATTGATTTTACCGATTTTTATGAAAATCCTAAAGAGTATGTGTCCGATTTTGAACGATTTACTAAAGTTTCAGACATCTATATTACGGGACATTTTCATGCCAATGAGGCCCCTGTAATCCTTACACGCGAAATGCTACAGTCGAAAGATTGTAAAATAAAAGTTGTTGCGGATATTTCCTGTGATGTCAATGGTCCAATCGCCTCTACGTTGAGATCATCAACAATAGCAGAGCCTTTATATGGATATCTGCCAAGTGAAAATAAAGAAGTGGATGTTTTCCATCCGGCAGCAATTGTGGTAATGGCAGTGGATAATTTACCCTGTGAATTACCAAAGGATGCCAGTGAAGGTTTTGGAGAAATGTTTATGGAACATGTAATTCCGGCATTTTTCAACGGGGACAAAGATGGAATTTTGCAAAGAGCTAAAATAACTGAAAAAGGAAAATTGACTCCAAGATTTAGTTATTTACAGGATTATGTTGAGGGTAAATAAATGCTATAATTTGAATTGATAAAAAACTGAGTTTAATTTTTAGCTCGGTTTTTTTTGATATTTGTAAATGAAACATGATTAATCTCATAAAACGGATTGTTATTTCTGTATACCTTTGTTTTTCAAAATAAAATAAATCAATAAGAGAATATCATTTTTAGGAATGCCAAATTCCTAAAGTAACCATTTATTGACAAAAGTTTTTTGTAATATTACTACATAAATGATTTTGCATGAGAAAAATTAAATACAAAAAAGGCAGAAAACTTCAGCCATATAACCTTGAGTATACCGGAGTTCATAAAACTCAAGAGTCCGAGATGCAGTTGTTTGTTTTTGACAATTTTGATTTAGTTGAATACGAAGATTTTAAAGTTTCGGATTTGGATAAATATATTGATCCGCAAAAAACAAATTGGTTGAATTTACATGGTTTAAGTAATGTTGAATTAGTAAAGTCTATTGGAAACTACTTTAAAATAGATGATTTTATGCTGGCTGATATTTTGAATACTACAAGGAGAACCAAATTAGAGGAGTTATCAGATGTCCTGTTTTTTAATATAAAGTCATTATTACCCGCTGGAGATTCAGATAATATAAGCGTGGAGCAAATTAGTTTTCTGGTAAAAGATGATACCCTAATTTCTTTTCAGGAAAAGCGAAGTGATTTTTTTACTCATATTCGGGAGCGCATTCGAACGCATTCGGGAATTGTAAGGACAAAAAAAGCAGATTATTTGCTTTATATACTTTTGGACTCCATCATGCAAAATTTTTATATAACCATTGAAAATGAAGAGAACAAAGTAGAAGAATTGATTAACCTTTCGAAGAAAAGTGCCGATCCGATAATTTTGGAAAGAATTGAAAAGCATCGTGATAATTTTAATTTTTTGAAACGATCCATCATCCCGCTACGGGATTCTTTGTATGACATAAAAAGCATAAAAGACGATAATGTGTTCAACGCAATGGAAATGGACAATTTTAGTTTTTTTGCGCGATTGCATCAAAAGAGTTTAGAGCTGTTGGAACAAATTGAATCCGATATGGGTTCGCTGGAAAGTGCTTCTAATTTCTTTTTTTCGGCACAAACGCATAAGATGAATGAGATTATGAAAACCCTTACCATTGTATCGGCAATATTTATTCCACTTACCTTTATAGTGGGAGTTTACGGAATGAATTTTGAAAATATGCCCGAATTAAAATACCACAATGGGTATTATATAGTTGTAGGTATTATGTTTTTAGTAGTAATCGGAATGATTATTTATTTTAAGAAACGGCGTTGGTTTTAGGAATAAAAAAACAACGCATCCAATTTATTTGGAATTAAATATAAAAACAAAAAGATGAACAAGGCCATATATATTGCAACAAGCGAACAAAATAGTGGTAAGTCAATTATAACTTTAGGGTTGATGAGCATGCTTATTGGCAAGACAGCCAAAGTAGGTTATTTTAGACCTATTGTGGAAGATTTTGAAGAGGGAGGATTTGACAATCATATAGAAACTGTGATTGGTCATTTTGGGTTGGATATTCATTTTGATGATGCTTTTGCCATAACAAAAAGTAAATTAATCAAAAAGAAGAACAAAGGAAAAATAGGGGAGGTTCTCGATTTAATTATTGAAAAATATAAGAAGTTAGAAGAACGATTTGATTTTGTTTTGGTTGAAGGAACCAGTTTTACCGGAGAAGGAACTGTTATCGAATTGGATATGAATGTTTTGATTGCCAAAAATCTGGGGATTCCAACTATTATTGTCGGCTCCGGGGTTGGAAAAACATTAGAAGAATTAATTGATAGCCTCTATCTTGCCTATGATTCATTCAAAGTAAAAGAAGTAGAAGTTTTGGCTGTAATCGCCAACAAAGTACAGCCTCAAAACATTGAATTGGTAAGTACCGGTTTGAAAAAAAGTTTGCCGGATAGTGTATTAGTGAATTCGATTCCTTTAATTTCTAATTTAAACAACCCTACTATTCAGGAAATTGTAAACAAATTAGATGCTAAAGTACTGTTTGGCTCAGCCTATTTAAATAACCAGACCGGTAATTTTAGCGTGGGGGCTATGCAACTCTGTAATTATCTTTTGCATTTGAAAGAAAACAGTCTGGTGATTACCCCTGGCGATAGGGCCGATATTATTCTTGGCGCGCTTCAGGCGAATGAATCGGTAAATTACCCAACAATTTCCGGAATACTTCTTACGGGAAATATATTGCCTGAACAGAGTATCCTAAAATTGATAGAGGGACTTTCTCCGGTTGTTCCCATTTTTGCAGTAGAGGAAGGAACCTATTATATTACCAATAAAATAGGGTCCATTAAATCCAAAATTTACGCCAATAACAAACAAAAGATTGAAACTTCGATTCATACTTTCGAAAAATACGTGGACTTGGATAATTTGGCAGAAAAGCTAATTACTTTTGAAGCCGAGGGAATGACACCAAAAATGTTCCAATACAACTTAGTAAAAAGAGCTAGAAAGCATAGAAAGCACATTGTTTTACCAGAAGGGAATGATGAAAGAATCATTGTTGCGGCTTCACGCTTACTAGCGATGGATGTGGTTGATATTTCAATTATTGGAAACAGAAAACAAATAGAAAGCAAAGTTTCGGAACTCAGTTTGGATTTTGATTTTTCTAAAATTAAAATTATTAATCCAATAGAATCGGAACATTATGATGACTATGTAAATACCTATTATGAGTTGCGAAAAGCAAAAAACGTAACTTTAGGAATGGCTAAGGATTTAATGGAGGATGTTTCGTATTTTGGAACAATGATGGTGTATAAAGGCCATGCGGACGGAATGGTTTCCGGAGCAGCACACACGACCCAGCATACCATTTTACCAGCGCTACAATTCATTAAAACAAGACCAAATTCATCTGTGGTTTCCTCGATATTTTTCATGTGTTTGGAAGACCGGGTTTCTATTTTTGGGGATTGCGCCATCAATCCAAATCCAACTGCGGAACAATTGGCAGAAATAGCAATTTCCTCCGCTGATTCCAGTTTAGCTTTTGGAATAGAACCAAAAATAGCCATGCTTTCGTATTCATCCGGTTCTTCAGGAAAAGGTGATGAAGTAGATAAGGTGAGAACAGCAACTGAAATAGTAAGAAAAAAACGTCCCGATTTAAAAATTGAAGGACCCATTCAGTATGATGCAGCGGTCGATATGGCTGTCGGAAAAAGTAAAATGCCAAATTCAGAAGTAGCAGGACAAGCCAGCGTTTTGATTTTTCCGGATTTAAATACAGGAAATAACACCTATAAAGCGGTGCAAAGAGAAACTGGCGCACTGGCAATTGGTCCCATGTTACAAGGGTTGAACAAACCAGTAAATGATTTAAGCCGCGGTTGTACAGTAGATGATATTATAAATACAGTCGTGATTACGGCTATTCAAGCACAAGGATTATAAAACACATATGAAAATAGTAATTATAAACTCAGGGAGTTCATCCATAAAATACCAATTAATTGACATGCCGGCTAATGAAGTCATTTGTTCTGGGATGATTGACCGGATAGGATTGGAAACTTCAAATTTGAGTTATGTTACCGATATAACTAAATTAGAAGAAACCTTGCCTATTTCCAACCATAAAGCAGGATTAAAAAAAATTGCTCAATTGTTAATGGACGAGACAGTTGGAGTGATTAAAAGTACTGATGAGATTGAAGCTGTCGGGCATCGTGTGGTGCATGGCGGCAGTGCTTTTTCGAATACCGTAATTATTACCACTGAAGTAAAAGACAAAATTAGGCAGCTTTTTGATTTAGCACCCTTGCATAATCCGGCGAATTTAGAAGGAATAAATGTGGCTGAGGAAATTTTCAACACAGCAAAACAAGTGGCTGTTTTTGATACGGCATTCCATCAGACAATTCCTGTCGTGGCGCACAAATATGCGTTGCCGAATTACCTTTTAACAGAAAATAAAATACGGGTATATGGTTTTCACGGAACCAGTCATAAATATGTTTCGGAAAATGCGATCCAGTATTTAAAACGGGATTCTAAAAATAAAGGATCAAAAATTATTACCATACACTTAGGAAATGGGTGTAGCATGACGGCTATAAAAGAAGGAAAAAGTATCGATCATACGTTAGGTTTTGGTCCAATGAATGGTTTGATTATGGGAACCCGTAGTGGAGATGTGGATCAATCAGTAATTTTTTATCTCGTTAATTCGCTCGGTTATTCACTTGAGGCAGTAAATACCATGTTGCAAAAGCAAAGCGGAATGCTAGGCCTTACCGGCTACAGCGATCTGAGGGATATTGAAGCGAATGCAGCCAACGGAAACGCTGATTGCCAGTTGGCTTTAGATATGAATGCCTATAGAATTAAAAAATATATTGGTTCCTATACAGCAGTTTTAAACGGGCTTGATGCCATAGTTTTTACAGCGGGAATCGGAGAGAATTCATCCTTTATTCGAAAATTAGTTTGTACGGATATGGCTTATTTCGGAATTGAATTGGACGAATCCAAAAATGAAATTCGTTCTAAGGAAATTAGAGAAATTAATACACCCGATTCAAAAACTAAAATATTGGTTATTCCAACCAATGAAGAAATAGAAATTGCAAATCAGGTATTTGAATTACTGACCAATTAAAAAATTTCGTTTTCTAAAGAAGCTTCCGCAGAGAAGCTTTTTTTATGCTTTTTATTTAAGAAATCTGTTTATATTTGGAGATAAAACGCCACATTTTGAAAGCAAGAATTACAGTAATAACCCTATTATATTTTATTTCATTCCAACTTTATTCTCAAGAGTTACTTCCTTTTGTCGAAAATTACAGCAAATCCAATTATCAGGGCGATAACCAAATATGGAATGTGGCTCAAGGAAATGATGCTGCCATGTATTTTGCTAACAATTATTATTTATTGCGATACGATGGCGTAAAATGGGAGAAATATACCTTGCCTAACAAAACAATTATCCGCTCCATAATGGTTGACGGTGATAAGATATATTCCGGTTCTTATAAAGAATTTGGTTATTGGTTTCGAAAAGAAGGAAAGATGCATTATGTTTCGATTTCCAAAGGCAATAAGGTTTTTGATGAAAATAACAATGAAGAAATTTGGAAGATATTTAAATTCAATAATAAAATTTATTTTCAGTCCTTTAATGGGGTTTTTCTTTTTGATGGAAAAGCAATCAGGGAAATAAAGTTTCCTTTTCTTATTTCCTATTGTTTTGTTGTAGACAATCAACTGTTGATTGCTTCAGTGGAGAAGGGAATTTATAGAATGAATAGCGGGCATATAGAAAAAGTAAAGGGATGGGCCGTTTTAGAAAATAATGTTATTCACGGTATTCAAAAGCACCATGACAAAACCTATTTTTTTACTAAAAAAAATGGTGTTTATGTTTTGGAAAATGGCGTTTTGATTGCTTGGAAAAATCCTTTAAATGACATTTTGAAGGCTGCAAACATTAACGTTGCCCAGTTTATAAAAAGCAATAAACTGATAATAGGAACCGCAAATAAAGGGGTTTATATTTTTGATCTGAATGATGATTTGTATAAAAACATCAATCGAAATAATGTGCTGATGAACAATTCCATTTTAAGTATTGGTCAGGATAAAGAGAATGATTTATGGTTGGGACTGGATAATGGAATTGCTCATATTGAAGTCAATTCTCCCATTTCTATCTTTTATGACAGTTCAGGGATTTTAGGTTCTGTCTATTCCGTGGCAAACACTCCAAAGGGCTATCTGATGGCTTCCAATCATGGTGTTTTTAAATATGAGGGCAAGCAACTGGCATTAATTCCAAATACGCAAGGGCAGGCTTGGAATATCAGTAAAATAAATAATAAATACCTCATAGGCCATAACGAAGGAACTTTTATCTATGATAATGGATCATTTAATAAATTAAGTACTATAAATGGAGGTTGGAATTTAACAAAAAGCAGTATTAATAATTCTTATTTACAGGCTACTTATAGCGGTGTAATTATTTATAGTGATCCCAATGATCTGAATCAAAAGATTGTTATAAAAGGAGTATTGAAACCTATCAAATATGTGGCCCAAAACAGGAAAAATGAGATCTGGGCTGCCGATAATAACAGAGGTTTGTATCGCATTCTTTATAATGATGCCTACGAGACAATCGATATCGACAATGTTACACAGCGCAGTAAAATCACCAATGATTTTGGTGTAAAAATATTTGAGTTCAGAAATGAAATTCTTTTTTTAATACACAATTCCTGGTACACTTATAATTCAATCACCAATCAATTGGAAGAGAATGAATTGTTTAATTCCAATTTCAAAGACGTCTCCGATATTGTTGCTATTGACGAAAATAACTTCATGGTGCTTCAAGAGGGACTGTTGTATCATGTTTATGCGGATGGTAATAAATTCATCAGGAACAGTATTCAGGAGAAATATTATAAAGGAAAAATCATCAATGATAATTTGAAAGTATATAAGAATAACGACAGTTATCTTTTGAATCTGGATGATGGTTTTATTTCTCTTCAGTTAAAATATAAAAATAAACCAAGAATAAACATAAAGATTGAAGCTTTCAACAATGATATTTTGGTGGAAAATAAATCAAAAATAAAGCACAATTCAGAGCTTAAAATAAATGTGATATCCGGAATTTATGGAGCGACCAGACCTGATTTGTTTTATAAAATTAATGGGACAAAAGAATTCATTCCTATTAAAGAAGGGCTGATTATTTTGAATAACCTCAATAGTGGTTCGCACGATGTGACTGTTTATCTTAACGATGGTCTGCGTTATAATAAAGTTTCCAATTTTCAATTTATAGTTGCAAAGGCATGGTATTTTTCTTTTTGGATGAATATGGTATACCTGATCGTAATAGGTCTGATATTATATCTTTATTATAAATGGAATAAGATGAAATATATTCAAAAACTGAAATTGCAGGAAGAAGAATTAAAGCATCAGAAGGAAATTCTGGAAATGGAATTAAAAGCCGAAAACGAGTTGAACGTGCAAGAATATGAAAAACACATTCTCGAGTTGGAATTGCAATCAAAATCATCTGAAGTTGCGGGTAAATCTCTTTCAATAGCCAAACAAAGTGAAATGATAGAGAATATTCAAGGAATTTTAGATTCTGAAACAGATTTCAACAAACTAAAAAGCGAGATAAAAAAAGCCATAAAAATCAATGCAGTCAATAAGCATGAATGGGAAACATTTGAAACAAATCTGAATCAAATTCATAACGAATTCATCATTAACCTTTCCAAAAAATATCCAAACCTTACTTCAAAGGATATTAAGCTTTGTATTTACTTAAAAATGAACCTTTCCTCCAAAGAAATTGCACCCATGATGAATATTTCTTTCAGAGGCGTTGAACTGCACCGCTACCGACTAAGAAAGAAATTAAATCTTACTCAGGAAGAAAATCTTTCTAAATTTTTATTAACGATATAAAATAAGTTGTATTTTTATTGATAATATAATATTTCAACATTTTTTTTACGAAATTATAATACATCATTACTACATCATATCGATGTAGTGTGGTACTTCTTTACCTTCCTTAGGTGCTTTAAAACATGGATTTTTTGTCGTTTTTTACTATTTTGATGTATTCATGTAGTAACTCTATTGTGGTTACTATAACGTTGTAATTATCTAATTTGGCACCACTAACTTTAACAAATTATTAATATATGAGAAATTTTATTTTTAGCTTTTTAGCACTCATTCTACTTCCGGCATATATGTCTGGTCAAGTAATTAAGGGAAAGGTATCGGATAAGAGTGGAATTGGAATTCCTGGAGCAATGATTTTTGCTGTTGATTCTAAGACTTCAGCGGATACTGATTTTGACGGTAATTTTAATATCAATGCCAAAGTAGGTGAGGTATTAAAAATTAGTATGGTAGGTTTTGATGCCATATCAGTGAATGCAACGGCCGGATCGATGAACATTTCCTTGAAAGAGGCCAAAGACACCGAATTAAAAGAAGTGGTTGTTATTGGATACGGAACCAGAAAAAAGATTGATAACACTACTGCAATTACTTCATTAAAAGCAGAAGAAATATCTAAAACGAAAGTTTTGAATGCGTCACAGGCAATACAAGGTAAAGCTGCGGGTGTTCAGGTAATTTCTTCCGACTTACCCGGAAGTACACCTTCTGTTGTTATTAGGGGTTTAGGAACTGCATTAGGGGGAAGAACTCCTTTATTTATTGTAGATGGTATGCCTACTGCGAATATTAATAACATCAATACCAATGATATCACTTCATATGAGATATTGAAAGATGCTTCTTCATTAGCAATTTATGGAACCAGAGCTGCAAATGGGGTAATAATAATAACCACCAAAAAAGGAAAAGGCGATAAGGTTTCTGTAGAATTTGAAAGCTTCGCTGGTTTTAGAGAACCACTGAAAAAAGTAAAAATGGGGGGTAGTAATAAGTATTCTCATTATTCTAATGCAGCTTTGCAAACTACTACTTTTTCACAAGATCAGCCTCTAAATACAGATTGGTTTGATGCCATTACCAGAACAGGATCGTATAATCAAAATAATGTTTCGGTTTCGGGCGGAACAGAAAATATAAAATATTTTTTCAGCTTAGGAAATTATGAAGAGAAAGCAATTCTTAATGGCTTAGATTATAGTCGTACTACTTTTAGAAATAATAATGAATACAAAATTTCTAAAAAATTGACTTTGAATCAAAACTTTAGTTTTGGTTCTACAAATTCAACTCCAAAACCATTGAGTGCTTTTACAAGTGCATACAAGCAATCTCCAATAGTTCCAGTTCGTTTTCCAAATGGGCAATATGGTGTGTCTTTTGTCGGAAACGATGGTTTTGCAGGAACAACAGGTTCTTCATTTAATAATGTAGGGAATCCTGTAGCTCAATTGGACTTTTTTAATGAAAAACAAAAAAGCATAACATTGCAAGGCGGTTTAAAATTAGACTATGAAATTGTAAAATCATTAAAATTCACTTCACAGTTCAATGGAGAATATTATACTTGGAAAAACTACAATTTCGAAGACACCAAAAATATTTGGCTAGCTGCTGATCCAAGCAGAAACGGATCACAATATAGCAGCACTGCTAATACTAATTTATTAACTAAAGGTAGAGAGCAGTATTTCAATTGGAACTTATCAAATTATTTTACTTACAATAAAATTTTTGGAGAAATCCATGATATTGAAGTTACCGGTGGTATTGAAACTTCGGTTAAAGGTTCAAGAGAAAAATTGACCATAGCCAGAAAAAATGTGAATGCTGATTCTCATTACTGGTCTTTAAAAGATGTTGATTATGTAGGTACAGTGACTAGCTATAAGGATGAAGTTTTTAACGAAAATAAATTGGCTTCTTATTTTGGCAGATTCCAATATAAATTAATGGACAGGTATTTATTTACCGGAACAATTAGACGTGATGGCTCATCAAATTTTGGTAAAGATTACCGTTGGGGAACTTTTCCTGCCTTTGGTTTAGGTTGGATTGTTACCAAAGAAGAATTTATGGCTAATGCTAAAGGAATCAATTTATTAAAATTAAGAGCGGGGTGGGGTAAATTAGGAAACCAGAATGTTCCTCTTAATAACCAAGCTTATTCTTCAGGACTTAGTAGTTATTTAGGAGGTTCTATATTGAATGAGGGGACCACTATTAATTCTCAGGTTGACCCAAGTTTGTCATGGGAAATTACCGAAGAAGCTTCAGGAGGTATCGATTTTGAATTATTGGATAACAGATTGAAAGGATCGTTTGATCTTTATGATAAAAAAACAACTAATGTTATTTTAAATACAAAACCATACACTACTTCTGGAATAAGCAATGCTTCACCTGCGCATGTTGGGGAAGTTTCTAATAAAGGATATGAAATAGCTTTACGTTGGGATGATAAACTGACTGATAACCTGAGTTACTGGGTTGGAGGTAATTTTTCTAACAACAAAAATGAACTTACAGGTTTAAAAAATGCTACATTATCTCCAATTAATGGAGGTGGATTAGGAAACGGACAGTGGACAAAATTACTGGATAATAGTTCTATAGGTCAGCCATTGGGTAGTTTCTTTATGTATGAATATGCTGGTTTAGATGCTACAAATGGTAAAATGTTATATTTTGACGCTACTGGGGCAAAAGTAACCCAGGATGTTTTAGCAGAAGCGGATAAAAAATATGTAGGTTCTATTTTACCAACTTCTACCTATGGTGTTACGTTAGGGTTGAACTATAAAAACTTTGATTTATCAGTTGACGGATATGGTACTTCTGGAGCAAAAGTGTACAATGGTAAAAAAGCACAACGTTTTACCGGAGAAAATATCGAAGAATCATTGGCTACCGATTTCTGGACACCAAACAATACAACTGCTGTGAATCCTGCACCCTTTAATTTGGTTCCGGTAGCTTCTACTTACTATTTAGAATCAGGGGATTTCTTTAGAATCAATAATATTACACTGGGTTATAAAATTCCATTGAAAGGAGGATTTTTGAATTCTTGCAGAATATATGTGAATGCAATAAATCCATTTATTACTCAAAAATTCTCAGGTTTTTCTCCAGAATTAAATGGTGATGGCGATCCTTACGGGACTCAAGGTATCGAGTTGGATGCGTATCCTACATTAAGATCGTTTGTTATTGGTGCTAATTTAAAATTTTAATATTATGAAAAAGATATATATATCAATGTTTGTGCTATCCGCATATTTTGTTTCAGGATGTTCAAGCGATTATTTAGATGTAGATCAAACCGAATCTATTTCTACGAAAGATATAGCATTGTTCAACAATGATCAAGGAGCAGCTACTTTTGTAACGGCAATCTATAGTAAATTTTTAGATTGGAACATGACTTCATTTTCTTGGATTGGATTGTCAAGCATTGCTTCTGATGATGCTGACAAAGGATCTTCACCTGGAGATACAGGTTCGGATAAAGATGTAATGGATGCATTGACTTACAATGCTTCAAGTCCATCAACGAGTGAGGTTTTTGCGGCCAATTATGAGGGAATCAATAGATGCAATCAGGCATTAAGCATCATCCCACAATTGGATCAGGCAAATCCGGCTTTACGAGCCAGATTACTGGGCGAAGCTAAGTTTTTGAGAGCTTTCATGTATTTTACTTTGGTAAAAACCTACGGAGGTGTGCCAATCGTGAACCACTTGCCAAATCCATCTTCTGATGAAGACAGAATCATGCAATTAACACGCAAAACAAGTGCTGAAGTATATGCTTTTATCGAAAGTGATTTGGCTGAGGCTATTGCTGCATTACCAAACAAATCAGAATATGCTGCTGCTGAAAAAGGAAGAGCTTCGAAAGGAGCTGCTTATGCACTGCTAGCGAAAGTAAATTTATATCAAAAAAACTGGCAGAAAGTGGTAGACAACTGTAATTTGATTACAGGATATTCGATCGTTTCAGATTATGCTTCTATGTTTAGATTGGCTGGAGAAAATGATGCCGAATCTATTTTTGAAATTCAGGGAACCGGTTCAACTCCGGCCAAAGGAATCTCAGGATATTCTGCTACACAAGGTGCTCGTGGTGCCGGTGGATGGGGATGGGGTTTCAATACACCTACTCAAAGTTTGGTAAATGCTTATGAAACAGGTGATGTAAGAAAAAATGCAACCATCATTTTTGCAGGAAGCACTTTATATGACGGCAGAGTAGTACCAACAACGGTCGAAAACCCTAGATACAATTATAAAGCGTATTCTTCTGCTTTTACCGATGCTTGGGAAACGGATGTGAATATCAAATATTTGAGATATGCTGAAGTACTATTAATGAAAGCCGAAGCACTAAACGAGTTAAATCAAACTGGTGCAGCTATTCCATTGTTGAACCAAATCAGAGCAAGAGCCGGATTATTAAATACAACAGCAGTAACTCAAGCAGCTGTTAGAACTGCAATCTGGAAAGAAAGAAGAGTTGAAATGGCATTTGAACACGACAGATTCTTTGATTTAGTGCGTACGGGACAAGCCGTAGCTGCTTTTGCTCTTGATGGAAAAACGTTTGTTGCCGGTAAACATGAATTGTTTCCATTGCCACAATCATTCATTACACAAGCAGGTACGTTATCGACACAAAACCCTGGTTATTAATTTTAAAAACAGTAAAAATGAAAAAAAATAAATATATTTTCTTATTTGCTTCTGTTCTGGCTTCTCAATTTTTTGTAAGCTGTAATGAGGATAGTATAGATAAAGTAAACAGCCCAATTCCTTATGAGTCAATTGGAGGTTATGAAAACTCAGATGATGTTGCTGCCGCTAATTTGATTGCTAAACTGAGTTTTGAGAACAATATCACGGATTCAAAGAATGGAATTACCGGTGGCGTTGGAACAAATGTTTCGTATGATAACGGTGTAAAAGGGAAAGCTTATAAAGGATCTGCAAGTTCTTTTATCGCTTATAGTACAGTAGCAAGTTCTTTGGTAGGTATAAAAAGCATCACTGTTGCTATGTGGATCAATACCAATCCACACACAGGAGGAGCACAATCGTTATTTATGTTACCAAAAACGACAGATTTTTGGGGAAATATTTTCTCATTGATTGAAGGTACGGGGCCGGCCACTACTATGTTAATGAAAAATCACCTTCAAAAAGATGTAACTCCAAGTATTGCCTGGTCAGGTCAGTTTATTGAACACAGCGGTGCTAACGTATTAACTAATATGTTTGGAAAATGGAAACATGTGGTATGGACCTATAGTGGGGCCAGTTCGACTTACAGTATGTATATTGATGGACAAAAGCTTGCTTTGCCTGCTTCAATAGCAAAAAGATATGCCAGCGACCCTCTTGCTGGTGGAGTTGGATATGGTGAACTGGCCAATTCAAATGTTTCAAAATTCATTATTGGCGGATATCAGCAACATTTAGGTATGCCCTGGGGTGCTCCGGATGGTTGGATGTTGAATTATACCGGTCTAATGGATGAGTTTAGGATTTATAACGCTGCACTTTCTGATAATGAAGTGGTTGCTTTGTATAAATTAGAAAAAGATAACAGATAAAGACCTATTGACACACCTAGTTTACCTAAAACTAGGTGTGTATTTTTTAGTTATTAATCCTCTTATTTTATAAAAATGAAAAGTAGCTTATTTTTGTTAATTTTTTTGAACCTTTTCAACTCCTGCTCTTCATCATCCCCTGAAGGTAAGGGTGGCGGAGGTACTCCATTGCCAACAACTCCTACAACTCCTATTCCCGTTTTAACAGATACAGAAGCTATGGATCAAGTTCAAAAGGATGCAATCAAATATTTTTGGGATTATGCTGAAACCAATTCAAAATTAGCCCGCGAAAGGTATCATACTGATGATCCTAATTTTGAAGCTAATATTGTTACGACCGGGGGCTCAGGTTTTGGGTTAATGTCAATTGTCGTTGGTGTTGAGCGCGGATTTGTTAGTAGAAACGAAGCTGTTTCAAGACTTGCTACTGCGTTAACTTTTCTCGAAAATGCTGATCGCTTTCACGGTGCATGGCCGCATTGGATCAATGGGACAACCGGTAATGTAATTCCATTTGGGACGAAAGATAACGGAGGAGATTTAGTTGAAACTTCTTTCTTGTGTCAGGGTTTATTAGCTGTGCGAGAATATTTCAAAAACGGAACGACAGTAGAACAAGCTTTGGCTATCAAAGCAGATAATTTATGGAAAGGCGTAGAGTGGGACTGGTATACAAAAGGCGAAAATGCTTTGTACTGGCATTGGTCACCTACCTACGGTTGGGAAATGAATTTTAAACTGGAAGGATACAATGAATGCCTGATAACATACGTAATGGGTGCCGCTTCTCCAACTCATCCGATACCTGCTGCAGCTTATCATCAGGCTTGGGCAAGAAACGGAGCAATTGTAAATAGTGGTTCACAATACGGAATTCCAGTAATATTCAATTATAACGGAGCTACAGGAAATATAGGTCCCATGTTTTGGGCGCATTATTCCTATTTAGGCTTAGACCCTACAAACCTGACGGATCAGTATGCGGATTATTGGGCACTGACTCAAAATCATGCAAGAATCATGAACAAATATTGCATTGCCAATCCACATCAGTGGAAGGATTATTCTGAAAAATGTTGGGGATTAACAGCAAGTTATTCGCGTAATAGTGATGGATCTACAGGATATTCAGCGCATCAGCCTAATAATGATTTAGGAGTAATTTCACCAACAGCAGCTTTATCCTCTTTCCCTTATACACCAACAGAATCAATGAAATTTCTACATTATTTATATGATGAGAAAAAGAGTTCTTTAGTTGGAATAGCAGGACCTTATGATGCTTTTTCTCCGCATTATAATTGGGTAACAACACGTTATTTAGCAATCGATCAAGGAACAATTGCACCAATGATTGAAAATTATCGTACGGGTTTACTATGGAAATTATTTATGAATGCACCGGAAGTAAAACAAGGTTTAGTAAAACTTGGTTTTCATTCAGGGAAATATAATTTTTAGCAAATTATGAAGTATACAATTATAGTAGTTGCTTTTTTATTTTCACTGCATTCCTTTTCGCAGTCGGATGTCAATGGAAGAATGAAAACTGAAATTGTTGAAAAACATGAATTAGGTTATGCATTACATATTCCAGCGAATACTAAAGAAAAAAAGCCATTGATTATTTTTCTGCATGGTTCTGGTGAAAAAGGAACGGATATTGAAAAAGTAAAAATCCATGGCCCTTTCAAATACTTAAAAAGCCACGAATTGGATGCCTATATTCTGGCGCCGCAATGTCCTGAAAATGAATATTGGGATGAAGAAGTTTTGTATCGCCTGATTTTAAAAGTTCAAAAAGAAAATAATATTGATAGTAACAGAATTTACCTATCGGGCCTAAGCATGGGAGGTTGGGGAGCCTGGAATCTAGCCTTTGCACATCCTGAAACATTTGCTGCCTTAGTTCCTATTGCAGGATTTGTAGATAGAGTTCCGATGATAGAAGACTGCAAAATCAAGAACATTCCCATCCGAATTTTTCATGGTTTGTTAGATGATGTTGTCCCTGTCGATTATGCGATTACCATTTATAAAAAATTAAAGACCTGTTATGCCAACGTCCAGCTCACCATCTTTGATGATGCGGGCCACGATAGCTGGTCAAAAGTATATGACAATCAAGAAATCTATGATTGGATGTTCAAACAAATTAAAACAGATAAAAAATGAAAATTAAACTAATTGTACTACTCTTTGGCTTTTCACTTTTTGGCTACAGCCAAAAAAAGGCAGCTAAAAAGACAGTTAAAATTAAACCCAAAACCGAATTCGTAGCCGAATTAATGTCGAAAATGACTTTGGAGGAGAAAATAGGCCAATTGAACTTGCCCACTTCGGGAGATATTACAACTGGAGCAGCCAACAGTTCTAATGTGGCTAAAAATATTGAAGAAGGTAAAGTTGGTGGTTTATTTAATATCAAGTCCGTTCAAAAAATTAAAGAAGTACAAAAGATTGCAGTTGAAAAAAGCCGACTGAAAATCCCATTACTTTTTGGAATGGATGTTATTCATGGCTATGAAACGACCTTTCCTATTCCGCTTGGATTATCTTGTACCTGGGATATGAAACTGATCGAAAGAAGTGCACAAATTGCAGCCCAGGAAGCCAGTGCTGATGGAATCAACTGGACTTTTTCTCCAATGGTTGATGTTTCTCGTGATCCGCGTTGGGGAAGAGTTTCTGAAGGTTCGGGTGAAGATCCGTTTTTGGGAAGCCAAATTGCAAAAGCAATGGTACATGGATATCAGCAAGATGATTTGTCAAAAAACAATACTATCTTATCCTGCTTAAAGCATTTTGCTTTATATGGTGCGCCGGAAGCAGGGCGTGACTACAATACCGTTGACATGAGTAGAATAAAAATGTACAATGATTATTTTCCTCCATACAAGGCGGCTGTTGATGCCGGAGTTGGTTCGGTTATGGCATCTTTCAATGAAATTGACGGAATTCCCGTAACAGGAAACAAATGGTTATTGACCGATGTGTTGAGAAAGCAATGGGGTTTTAAAGGTTTTGTGGTTACTGATTATACCGGTATCAACGAAATGATTGATCATGGAATGGGTGATTTGCAAACGGTATCCGCATTGGCTTTAAATGCCGGAGTTGAAATGGATATGGTAGGCGAAGGTTTCCTTAAAACTTTAAAGCAATCATTAGACGAAAATAAAGTAAGTATGGAACGAATTGACAATGCTGTCCGACTTATTTTGAATGCCAAATATGATTTGGGATTATTTCAGGATCCTTATAAATATTGTGATGAAAAAAGAGCTAAAACTGAAATTTTTACAACGGATCACAGAGCGGAAGCCAGAAAAATTGCTGCACAATCTTTGGTTTTACTTAAAAACCAAAACCAACTGCTTCCGTTGAAAAAATCTGGGACTATTGCTTTGATTGGGCCTTTGGCTGATGCGAAAGAAAACATGGCGGGTACCTGGAGTGTAGCTTCTAATATGGAGAAATCTATTTCGTTAGTGGCTGGAATTAAAGAAGTGGCAGGAAATGCAACTAAAGTACTTTACGCTAAAGGAAGTAATTTGGATTATGATGCTGTTTTCGAAGAAAAGGCAACCATGTTTGGTAAAACCTTACACCGTGATAACAGAACCAAGGAAGAATTACTTGCAGAAGCTTTGAAAATTGCCAATCAATCGGACGTAATTATTGCCGCTCTTGGTGAATCTGCTGAAATGAGTGGGGAAAGCAGCAGCAGAACCAATTTAGAAATTCCGCAAGCTCAAAAAGATTTGTTACAGGAATTACTTAAAACAGGAAAGCCGGTGGTGCTGGTTTTATTTACCGGACGTCCATTGGTTTTAAATCAGGAAAGCGAAACTGTTCCTGCTATTCTTAATGCATGGTTTGCAGGAAGTGAAGCAGGAAGTGCCATTGCTGACGTTTTGTTTGGAAATGAAAATCCTTCGGGAAAATTGACTGCTACTTTTCCCAGAAGTGTAGGGCAGGTGCCTATTTACTACAATCAAAAAAATACAGGAAGACCGCTTTTAAATAAAGAAGGGAAGTTCGAAAAATTCAGATCTAATTATATTGACCTGAGAAACGAGCCTTTATTTCCTTTTGGCTTTGGATTGAGTTATACCACATTTGACTATTCGAACCTGAAAGTTTCGTCGGATAAAATGAATTTCAACGAAAAAGTAAAAGTTACCGTTGATGTTACAAATACCGGAAATTTTGATGGCAAAGAAGTCGTTCAATTGTACATAAGAGATTTGGTGGGTTCTGTTACAAGACCTTTAAGAGAGTTGAAAGGATTTCAGAAAATAGCCATTAAAAAGGGGGAAAAACAAACGGTAACCTTTGAAATTTCAGTTGAAGAGTTGAAATTTTATAATTCAGATTTACAATTTATTGCTGAACCAGGTGCGTTTCAAATTTTTGTTGGCACGGATTCAAACACAGAGAAGAAAGTTAGTTTGGAGTTGATTAAATAAATGTGGTTTGTTTATTTAGTGATGGCCCTTCGGTAGTAGTACCGAAGGGTTTTTTGATTGCAGAAGTGAACTAGTATGACTAGGGATTATTTGACGATTTTCTAAAAAGACTGGTGAAAATCTAGTTTAAGAAAGTAGATAAATTCAACTTATAATTAAATCTGTTGGGTATAAATTATTTTTTTGATAGTTATACCCAATTTGTTTTTTAATATATTTGAATACAAAATTGTAATAAAAAATTTAATGAAAAAATCAATTCTATCTGTTGTCCTGATTTTAAATAGCTTTTTTCTTTTTGCGCAGACAAATGATGAAAAAATTATCAAAGAAATTTACAAGTCAGCATTGACCCATTCTAAATGTTATTCTTGGCTGGATTATTTATCGAATAAAATCGGAGCTCGATTATCAGGCTCTGCCAGTGCTGAGAAAGGGGTTCAGTATACCAAAGAGCAATTAGCAACTCTGGGATTGGATAAGGTTTACCTTCAGGAAGTAATGGTGCCCAAATGGGTTCGGGGTGAAAAAGAAACAGCTTACATTCAAGACAATAAAACTAAAATAAATGTTCCTATTTGTGCACTGGGTGGTTCTGTTGCTACTTCAAAAAACGGGCTTACTGCTGAAGTAGTTGAAGTGCATAGCATTAAAGAATTAGAAGCTTTAGGAACTAAAATTAAAGGTAAAATCGTGTTTTTTAACAGGCCAATGGAACCGGAAAATATTGAAGCCTTCAACTCTTATAGTGGTTGTGTGGATCAAAGATATGCCGGAGCTAAAGAAGCATCAAAATTTGGTGCAGTCGGAACCATTGTGCGTTCTATGAATTTACGACTGGATGATTTTCCTCATACGGGAGCTCAAAGTTATGGTGATATTCCAAAATCACAATACATCCCGACTGCAGCTATTAGCACAAACGGAGCAGAATTGTTAAGCAAAACTTTGAAAAATAATCCAAAATTGAAATTCTATTTCAAACAATCCTGTCAGCAAATGGATGATGTTTTGTCTTATAATGTCATAGGAGAAATAAAAGGAAGTGAGCATCCGGAAAATATTATGGTTGTCGGGGGACATCTTGATTCCTGGGATTTAGCCGATGGTTCTCATGATGATGGAGCAGGTGTGGTTCAAAGCATGGAAGTGGTAAATATCTTTAAAAATTTAGGCTACAAACCAAAAAACACCCTTCGTGTCGTACTTTTTATGAATGAAGAAAACGGTGGAAAAGGCGGGAAAAAATATGAAGAATTGGCTCAAACCAATAAAGAAAACCACATCTTTGCTTTGGAAAGTGATTCAGGCGGATTCAGTCCCAGAGGTTTCTCTTTTGAAAGTGACGCTGTTAATTTTAATAAAATACTGGGATGGAAAAACCTTTTTGAGCCTTATTTGATCCATAGTTTTGTAATAGGACACAGTGGATCTGATATCGAGCCATTGACTTCTAAAACGATTGTAAAAGCAGGTTTAAAACCAGATTCGCAACGTTATTTTGATTATCATCACGCTTTAAATGATACATTTGATGCGGTTAATAAAAGAGAACTGGAACTTGGAGCTGCAACAATGGCTTCATTGCTCTATTTGATAGATCAAAATGGAATTGAAGTGAGCAAGGAAATGCCATAGCTTATCAAATCTAAAAAACAAAAAAATAATTACGAAGGCGTGCAATTCTCAATTTTTAAAAGAAATGATGAATTTTACGCCTTCATTAATTTTGCTCTCCACTACAATGTGCCCCCCTAAATTAGTAATGTGATTATATATTAAGTAAAGCCCAATGCCATTGCTGTCTATATGATTATGAAATTTTTGATGTAATCCAAAAATTTTGTCTTTGACTTTTTCCATATCAAAACCCAATCCATTATCAGAATAAATTAATTGACTTGTTCCGTTTACTTTTTTAGAAATAATAGAAATACAAGGTAGAACATCTGGTTTCGAATATTTTATTGAATTTGTAATCAAGTTTAAGAATATACTTTTCAGGTATTCTTTGTTAAAATTAATTTCAGTGAGCGCTGAAAAGTCGATGTCAATTGTAATTTTTGAATTTTCTATTAAGGAATTTATAGAAAACAGCACTTCATTTAAATTTTCATTCAAACTGAGCTCCTCAACAGGAGCATTTAATTCATCTTTATGAATTAATTCATCTACAGAGTTTTTTAACGTTTGTCTTAAAGTCTCCGTTGTTGATTTTAGTATCGATATGAATTCAAGTGTTTCCGGATCATTAATTTTTGAAATATCAATCAAACTAAATACAGATAGTAAATTATTTACTGGAGACTTCAAATCGTGTGAAGTTGTATAAGATAAATGCTTAAGGTCTTTATTGATTTTTGTCAGATTCGCCAAAAGTAAGTTTCGTTCTTCTTCAATTTTTTTTTTATGCGTAATGTTTTTAGCAATAGCATAAACCAATTTTTCATTTTCAACAGGCATTGACGTCCAGGATAACCAAACAATCTCTCCATTTTTAGTTAAATACCGATTTTCAAAATTTAAAAGAGGTTTGTTTTTATATACCTGCTCTCTGGTTTCGATAGTAATTTTAAGGTCTGGTGCGTAAACAAAACTGCTTATGGGGCTTGCATACAATTCCTCATCTGAGTAACCTAATAATTTTGAAACAGCTGGATTTATTCTCTTGAAATAGCCATCAAAACCTGCAATACAAATAAAATCAGCTGAGATATTAAAAAAATTATCGAAGTGATAGGCTCCATCTGAATCAGGATTTCTTTTAGTCATTGCGTTTAAAAGTTATTTTGTTGTTCGGATTGTAGACAAATTGAAATACTGTGATCGTTTAATTTTTATTATTTTGGAAGAAAAGGTGGTGTCAAATTTAGCTAATACTTATAAAAATAATAAAACTAATACTTATAAAAATAATAAAACTAATACTTATAAAAATAATAAAACTAATACTTATAAAAATAATAAAACTAATGCTAAAAACAAATTTAGAATTAAAATAAGATAAATCGTCATCATTTAAATGAAAAAATTAATCAAACAAAACGAGGCTGCCACTTTACAGACAGCCTCGTTTTGTATTTAGTTACACACTATTTATATTTTGAAAATACCCCCAAAAGCAATTATTCTTTGCATAAAGAAAAAATCTTGAGAGGCTCTGTCTTCGGGATTTTGAGTAGTTCTAATATCCTGCATGTTGATGTAGCCCCCTTTTAATTCCCCTTGAATATAAAAATGTTTAAAGAAAGTGATGTTTAAACCAGCTTTCAAAGAAGTTCCATAACCTGAAACATGAAAATCGTCATGACGCGGTTTTCCTAAAAGAGTCGTATTTGTTTTTGGATATAATAAACCGACTCCGGCACCTTTGGTTAAATTAATCTGGATTTTATCTGTATTTCCAATTTTAAATAGTGACGAAATATCATCATGCCTTGAAAATTCAGTATTTACATAATTTAAACCGTCTGTATGCTCATACAGTAAGAAGCTTTCAGTCATAACAGTTGGTGTATTGTCGTAAACACCGTCATAGGGCGCATTTCCTGAAATCGTTCCGGTCATGTTCAGCGTTTGATCCTGTGTCATTACATATTTCATGTGATCCAATCCAACGGCAATGCTGTAATGGTCATTTATGAAATACCCCATTCTAAAATTAGTTTGGGGAATTGTCATTTTCGACGGATTGATATAATCCACATGCCAACCTTTCGGTTTATCATGAGCAATCATATTATCGAGCGTAAAATTATAATCTTTACCTCGAAAGGTTGCATCAGATTTGGTGTAATTATCTCTGTTCCCACCCCATGATACAAAGAATTTTCCTTTGTTATGAGCGGTATATTTATCTTGCGATTTAATCTGTTGCTGAGCAGATGTGTTTATTGAAATAAGTAGAATTAAAAATGGGAAATAAAAAAAAAAATGTTTCAAAGAATTGGGGGAGCTAAGTTCTAAAATGTATTTATGGTTTTCCTTATGGCGACTAATTTGGTCATTAAACCTTCAAAATAATCTAAATGCAGCATATTAGCTCCATCACTTTTAGCGTTAGCGGGATCAAAATGAGTTTCAATAAAAATTCCGTCTACACCAACAGCGATTCCAGCTTTGGCAATAGTTTCAATCATATCTGGTCTTCCGCCAGTTACTCCAGCCGTTTGGTTGGGTTGTTGTAACGAATGGGTAACATCAAGGACCGTAGTGGCATATTGTTGCATCGTAGGAATGCCTCTAAAGTCTACAATCATGTCTTGGTAACCAAACATCGTTCCACGATCCGTAACCATTACGTTTTGATTGTTACAATCCAAAACTTTTTGTACGGCGTGTTTCATGCTTTCAGGACTCATGAATTGCCCTTTTTTTAAATTTACCACTTTTCCGGTATTAGCAGCAGCCATAACTAAATCAGTTTGGCGAACAAGAAAAGCTGGAATTTGCAGCACATCTACATATTGAGCCGCCATTTCCGCATCTTCATTGGTGTGGATATCAGTTACTGTTGGAACATTAAAAGTCTCAGAAACTTTTCTAAGGATTTTCAATGCTTTTTCGTCTCCAATTCCAGAAAAACTATCAATTCTAGAGCGATTGGCTTTCTTGAAAGAGCCTTTAAATACAAATGGAATCTCCAGTTTATCGGTGATACCGATTAATTTTTCTGCAATACGCATCGCCATTTCTTCACCTTCAATGGCACAAGGCCCCGCAAGTAGAAAAAAGTTGCCACTTTCAGTATGTTTGATTAGCGGAATATGTTGTAAGTTCATAAAATTTGTTTTTTTTTTTGAAGGTGCAAAGATAATTAGAAATTATGATTTAGTATTTTTTTGAAGCTATTTCCTGCCAGCCATTACACTATTTTCTTTTTTGTCATCAAAAAAGAAAAGGAATCTCACAGCAGTGTAATTTTTATTGAATTACTTTTTTAAAGTAAAACCAACAGGTACCATTAGAATACCTTTTTCGTAAATATTTAGATAGAGTTTTATTGGTTTTTTTAGTCCGGTCCACTTTACTTCATACACATCAAGAAAACCTGCGCCTAAATCGGTGTTTTTTGTTGGAAAAGGGCAGCAACTTTCTAATTTTGTGTAAGTGATTGTTTCTCCTTTAGGTCCAGCCAATGCATTTAGAAAACGCTCCTGATTGATCGTGTCATTTGCGGTATTTCTATAAAATACATTGATGGGATAATCTTCGTTGTAACCATATTTTTTGTCTTTGCTGTATTCCGTTATCACAAAAGTATTTTGATTGGTGACGGTGAGATTAGGCGCATTGTTGTCTACGTTTTTCAAAGTAGATTTGGTGCTCACGCAAGAAACACAGGCGAGAAGCAAAACGACAAAAAGTAGTGTCTTTTTCATATTTTAATATTTTTTTAAACTTCCTTAATGGGCTTGAAACAACAATTATTTTGATTGTTTTTCTTTATCCTGAATAATTATTTAAGCAGTATGCTAATGCAATCTGATTAAAAAAATACAAATATAAAAGAGGTTTTGTTACTTCAGCCAACAATTGTGTCTTTATTGTGATATTTTTAAAAAGTAGAATTCTTATTTTTGTAAAAAAAGAACGAATATGAATTTAATTTCTCAAACATGGCCGTGGTATTTTTCGGGATTTTTGATCGGTATGATTATGCTTTGCTTAATCTATTTCGGAAAGACTTTTGGCATGTCATCTAATTTGCGCTCCCTATGTTCCATCGCTGGTTTGGGTAAACGGGTCGCCTTTTTTGATTTCAATTGGAAAGAACAGCGTTGGAATTTAGTTGTTGTGTTAGGAGCTATGCTAGGCGGTTTTGTAGCTGTTCATTTTATGAGTGACGCTTCAAATGTTGCTATAAATCCTAAAACCATTGTACAATTAGCGCAACTGGGAATCGATGCACCGAACGGAAAATTAATGCCGGAAGCACTCTTTGGTGCGCAAATTTGGCAATCACCAAAAATCATTTTTATTTTAATAATAGGAGGGATTTTAATTGGTTTTGGTTCTCGTTATGCGGGAGGCTGTACTTCCGGGCACGCTATATCAGGCTTAAGTAATTTGCAGCTTCCCTCTTTGAAAGCTGTTATAGGATTTTTTGTAGGAGGATTGATTATGGCTCATTTTTTATTACCATTAATTTTTTAGAACATGAATGTATTAAAATATTTATTTGTTGGATTTGTTTTCGGGATTGTTCTTACGAAATCGGAAGCGGTTTCATGGTACCGCATTTATGAAATGTTTCAATTTCAATCGTTTCACATGTACGGAATTATTGCCGTGGCTGTTTTGACAGGGTTGATTGGTATTCAAATTATAAAAAGAAAAAATGTAAAAGATATAAAAGGACAGCCGATAGCAATTATTGATAAAGAAGCAGGTTCTTACCGTTATTGGATTGGCGGATTATTTTTTGGATTGGGTTGGGCACTTGTAGGTTCTTGTCCCGGTCCTATATTTATTCTAATCGGCGCTGGTTTCTGGAGCGTGCTTTTAGTGCTTTTTGGCGCTTTGTTAGGTACCTTTATGTATGGGCTGCTTAAAGATAAATTGCCTCATTAATTCCACTAAAATTTGAATTTGAATAGCATTTTAAAGGAAATGTTATTTTTTTCTGTTTAATTTTAAAATACCAACTACAATCAGGTATTGTGCAAACAGGTAAGTTGCCATAATAAGAAATGAACTGAAAATGACGGGCTCATAAAATTTATTGAAAGCCAGAATACTGTCCGAACAGACGAAAATTAAGGCGCCAAGCAATATATAGGTCCCAGCAGGTTTACTCCATTTTAAATACCCTTTAAATGCAAATAATAGCATCGTTGAGAGTAGGATCGCATAAACAAAAACTGGAATTGTTAAATTACCCAAAGTCGGTAGTAATAGCGATAACATTAGTATTAGATAGACAATAATAGCTGTAATCCCCACCCAAAAAACGGCTTTGTTTCTGGACGAATTTATCCTTAATTGCTTACTGAACAAAACGATATAGGCCATATGAGAGATCAGAAATGCTACCAGTCCTATTATGAAATAGATTTCAGCTTTATAAGCAAACATTAAAACCACATCTCCCATCCAAGAAAAAGTTAAGGCTATTAAAAGGAATTTTTTAGAGGGAAAATCTCCACAAGAATACACTGCAAGAAAAAGAAAAGGAATCAAAAAAGGTTTCATAAACCAAGAAATGTCTTCTCTTCCCAAAATGATTAATAAAAGATAAACGAAACTAATTCCGATATAGGCTTTGAATGATAAGGTACTTCTCATGAATTTTTTTTAAGATTATGCCGGAACTACTGTTTCTTTTTCAAAATTTACGCGTACAAAGTAGACTGTGGCTATTAAGGATAACGTAAGATATCCAATAATGATATAATTTGCGTAAGGGATTATTTGATTCATTGAAAACCAGTCACCAAAATATGCAATAATGCCTATCCCAAATGCAAATCGGAGGATTTCCCAAAAGACGGAAGTTTTTTTGGTATCCATTAACTCAGTATAGCTATAGACTGTTACAAAAATAAACGCTCCATATACGAACACATTGGGTAAACCGATTATCGCAATAGAATTGTATAAATAGCTGATAAGTAATAAAGTAACTGTGGCTTGAGTGACAGACCAAATCATTAATTTTTTGGAAGGGAGGGTGTCGTATTTTTCAAAAGCATAAACATCTTTAATCTTGTGTACAGGATATTTTTCTTCAAAATTTTCCGGACGCCATCCCGTTGGTTTGAACCAAATAATGCATTTATCTTTCCAGTTTTCAGCACGCCAGGCATCGGTTATCATTAACCAAAGATGCTGAAAATTAATACGGATCGGATTCCAGGTTTGTGCGGGTCTTGTAATTCCAAAAACAGGTGGGACTGATGCTAGTTCTTCTTGAAATGTTCCAAAAAAGCGGTCCCAAATTATAAAGATCTGTGAATGATTTTTATCCATGTATTCTGGATTGATAGCATGATGAACCCGATGATGAGATGGGGAAACCAGTATGTTTTCAAGAAAGCCAATTTTTTTAATGTGTTTAGTGTGATACCAAAATTGAAGAAATAAATGAATGGGAAGTGTAATCGCAATTACTTTTGACGGGACTCCCAAAAGAGCTGCAGGAATCAGCAGAAAGGTAAATAAATTTACAAAACTGGATATAGGCTGTCGTAAAGCACAGGCTAAATTAAACTCTTCACTACTGTGATGAATTGCGTGCTTATTCCACAAAAAATTGATTTGATGTGAAAAACGATGGCTCCAGTAGCCATAAAAATCAATGGCTATGAAGCCAATGATATAAGCAAGAACAGTAGCGTCTAAATGGAAAATTGCGATTTTTGAAGCGATCCAATCATAAGAAATAAGGGTAATACTAAGTCCTAAAACGTCCTTCACGGAGTTGATCATTCCAGAACTTACGCTTGAAACGGAGTCCATAGTAGGAGCAGTATCTTCTCCTTTATAATGACCGTATGTTTTTTCTATTATGATTAATAGTAAAAAAACAGGCATTGCAAAAACTAAAATTTTCCCGTATTCTTCCATAAAAGCCAGATGTGTTGTTCAAATATATAATAAAAGTATATATTTTTTGAATTATTTGTAATAATTCTACAACAGGTCATGAAATTTAAATACGGCTAAATAATTTCAGCGCTTAAGCCAGCTTCCAAGAGTTGGGTACACTGCGGTTTTAGTTTATTATAAGGACCTGTTTTTACGGTGCATTTTCCATTGTAATGAACAATCAACGCGCATTGTTCGGCTTGTTCTCCAGTGTGATTGCAAACGCGTATTAAAGTTTCTATGACATGGTCAAAAGTGTTTACATCATCATTATAAACAATAATTTCGTTATCAATGGATATAATTTCTTTTACACTGACTCTTTCTCTTACTTTTTCTTTAGTACTCATTTTGTAGGTTTTTTGTACTTCTATTATTAATAAAAAAATAAAGAACTAATTTACGTATTTTAATGAAACCCAGTTGTTTCTTTCGATTTTTTTAACATATGTTAACCCCTTTTCCGTGCATGAAGTATCGATAAATGGGATGTCTTCGACATAGAAACCACTTAAAAGTAACGTTCCTTTAGGATTCAAACAATCCACATAACTTTGCATATCGTTCAACAAAATATTTCTATTGATATTCGCAATTATCAAATCATATTTTTTATTTTTCAACAAAGCTGCATCCCCCTCATAAACTGTAATATGTTCACAATTATTGCGTTCCGCATTTTCGATGGAATTCAAATAACACCAATTGTCAATATCAATAGCATCAATAGGCTGGGCTCCTTTCATTTCGGCAAGAATGGCTAGAATTGCTGTTCCACAACCCATGTCAAGTGTTTTTAAACCATTTATATCGATTTCCAATAAATGTTGTATCATCATGTGAGTGGTTTCGTGGTGACCGGTTCCAAAACTCATTTTTGGTTCGATTACAATATCAAATTCGGCATCTGTTTTAGGATGAAAGGGAGCACGTACGTGACAATTGCCATCAACATCGATAGGTTCAAAATTCTTTTCCCATTCTTCATTCCAGTTGACTTGCTCTATTTCTTCGAAAGTGTAGTCAATTTTAAATTCCTCCGATTGTAAAATTTGAATCTCATCAAGAATCATTTCATCCCATAAATCCTTTTGTACAAAAGCAGAAATCCCCGTTTCGGTTTCAGTGAAGCTTTCAAATGCTTTTTCTCCCAATTGGGCAATTAATATTTCTGAACCTAATTCTTTTGGTTCTATGGTAAAATGATATCCGATATAAATGTTTGACATGTATTTTTTTTGCAAAGATAGTACTATCTCTTTTTATTGAAGAATTAAAACAAAAAAAAGGTCTGATAAAAATATCAAACCTTTGTTCTATTTAGGGTGAAAAATTATATTGCGTTTATAATAGCAACAAAATCATCTGCTTTTAATGCAGCTCCACCAATAAGACCTCCGTCTACATCTGGTTTAGAGAAAATTTCTTTTGCATTTTCTGGTTTTACACTTCCTCCATAAAGAATTGAAACATCTTCAGCGATATCGCTTCCAAAAGCTTTACGAACAGTTTCTCTGATGAATTCGTGCATTTCCTGCGCTTGTTCAGGAGAAGCAGTTTCACCTGTTCCGATTGCCCAAACTGGCTCATAGGCTAAAACAACGTTTGCCCAGTCTTTTGCCTCAATATGAAACAAACCATCACGCAATTGATTTTCAACAACATTAAAATGGTTTTTAGATTGACGGTCTTTCAATTCTTCACCAAAACAGAAAATAACGGTCATGTCATGTTCCAAAGCGGTATTTACTTTACTCGCAATTAAAGCATCCGTTTCATTAAAAATAGCTCTACGCTCTGAATGTCCAAGAATCACGATATTCACGCCAACACTTTTAAGTATATCAGCAGAAATTTCGCCTGTAAAAGCCCCGCTTTCAGCTTGATGTACATTTTGAGCCGCCACGTCAATATTTGTAAACTCTAAGTGATCAACAGCAGAAGCCAGGTTTACAAAAGTTGGAGCTACAATTACTTGTGCTTTAGTTTCTGTTGGGATTTTTGCAATTAATTCATTCAATAAATCTTCCGTCTGTTCTGCGTTTTTATGCATTTTCCAGTTTCCTGCTACAATCTTCTTTCTCATTTTGTTGTTTTTTATTTTAGTTAGGTAGTTTTTTGAAATGAATAGTGCTATTATTTCAATTTTTTTAAAGTTTTATTTATTAAGTCAAAATCGGTTTCTATCGCACGATATAAAACTATTTTTCCGGTTTTGTCAATGATGATGTATCTTGGAATCCAATCCAAATCAATTGCTTTTCCAAACACACCTTTCATTTGGTCGTTCGCCATGAAATGATCTCCTTTTAATTCGTGTTTTTCAATACCAATTTTCCATTTATCAACAGCTTTGTCCATTGAAATAAATACGTAAGCCACAGTAGGGTTAGTAGCCTGTAATTCTTTAATTTTTGGCATTGCTTTTACACAATCGCCACACCATGACGCCCAAACTTCTATCACTAGAGTTTTGCCTTTGTGCTTTTTTAAAATATTTTTAAAAGCAACCTGACTTCCATTAGTTGACAATAATGTTTCTGATAAGGCTTCTTTTGAAAATGCTGTTTTTTGAGCTTGAGTACAAGAAAATGTAACGAAAGCAATAAATAAAACGAATATTTTTTTCATTTTTTATAATTTGGAACAAAGTTAAACAAACAATTTGAATGGGGAATATAGATTGACGAATTTTGAATACTCAACGGTTATGTCAAAAAAAATGATTTTTTTGTAATGTTAAAAGTAGTGAAATCGTAATAGTTAGCTATTAGATGGTGCGTTTGTTGAAATAAGTTAAAAGTGGGGCTTTAAAAACGAACTGATTTTTTAGTTTTTGAGACCTTTTTCAGTAAAATATATTGCCTAATGCGGGATCTGCATGAATATATAATAGGTAAGGCTTAGACAATCTCTTCAGCAAAAATGAGATTGTACTTATCCCTATACTGGTTGTAAACTTGATTTAAATTTAACTCGTCTATTTCGGTTGTTGTAAATAGCTCTCCGCTATCTTAAAAATGGCTCAAATAAAAATATTCAAACTCTTTCTTACGGAAAACTGATTTTACTGGTTCGTAAGGCCATTTCCTTACCTGTAATTGGACTTTTCATAGTTCCCTGAAATAAATATTTTAGGTAATTAGTGATTAAAGAAACTGGTCGGCACAAAAAATACATGTCTAAAGGTGTTTCATTCCTTCGGTAGCGCTGTCATAACACCTTGAATGATGATCTTTCTTCTGTCTTTGGAAGTCGTAACTTATACTATAGCTTCAAATCTGCAATATCATTATAATGTACTTTTTGTAAAATTGTCCCTTTTTCAAGTACTATGATACTGGGATTGGCTCTTTCGATTGTTTTTAAAGCTGTTGCATCGCAGAAATAAAAGTCAAATGTCAGCCCAAATTCTTTTTTTGATTTAGCAATTTCTTCTGGGGAAGAAGCTGTCATCCCAATTACTTTATAGCCTTTTGCTTTCGCTTCCTGATTCAATTTTTCTAATTTAATTAAACCTTCTTTATCAGCATGAACTAAATCATAAGCCACAATCATAACTAATTTTTGCTCATTTAAGAACTCATCCTTATAATCAGATCCGTCTTTTTCCATCGCAAAATCATGAATAGGAGGGATGTAGCCTTCTGTAATCACTTTGTCTTTTCTGTCTACAAAAGTTGCTCCTTTAGGTAGTGCCATTAAATCTTTTTCACTAAATTCTTTATCAACACCATTTACTTTGTAGATAAAAACCATTTCGACTACACTTTTTGGGGCATTGTCAGGGATTCGCATTCCTTTTTGAATATTCGTTCCTACTTTATAGGGACGAAAATCGATTATAGGCAAATGATTTATAACCCAATAGCCTATAAAGGTACATGAAGCGATACTTGCAAAAGCCAAAATATTTTGAACTGTATTTCCAAATAACGGGTTCACTAATTTTCTATTGAAAAATAGAATAAGAATAAAAAATAATAAAACCACATCTTTGGTGAAGGATTGCCATGGCGTAATATGCAAAGCATCTCCAAAACAACCGCAGTCTCTGACAACATCAAAATAGGCAGAATAAAAGGTAAGGAAAGTGAAAAACACAATCAATAACAACAGACTGTTAATCGTAAATTTTGATTTGTAACCGATGAGCAACATAACACCCAAAACGACTTCAAGAATAACCAAAAATAAAGCAATTGCTAATGCAAACGCTACTAAGAAAGGCATGTTAAAAACCGGTTCTCCAAAATATTCTGCCAGCTTATAAGAAAAACCAATGGGGTCATTGAGCTTAATTAATCCTGAAATGATAAATAAGATTCCAACGAAAATTCGGGAGAATTGAGTAATTATATTTTTCATAATTTATTTTAATTTTTAGTTCCAAAATCCATTAAAATCAATGCAAAAATCGAATAATTAATCATGTCCTGATAATTGGCATCTATGCCTTCAGAAACCAATGTTTTTCCTTTATTGTCTTCGATTTGTTTCACACGAAGCAGTTTTTGCAAAATCAAATCCGTTAATGAGCTCACACGCATATCACGCCAGGCCTCACCATAATCGTGATTTTTGGCTTCCATTAAATCTTTGGTCAGTTTGACTTTAGTATCGTATAATTCGGTTGCTTTTGAAACATCTAAATCGGGTTGGTCGGCGACGCCTAATTCTAATTGAATTAATGCCATAATGGAATAATTGATAATCCCGATGAATTCACCAGTTTCATCTTCGTCAATTTTACGAACATCGTTTTCTTGTAAACTTCGTATTCTTTGGGCTTTAATGTAGATTTGGTCTGTCAGTGAAGGCAATCTTAAAATACGCCATGCACAACCGTAATCTTTCATTTTGTTGATAAACAGCGAACGACAAATCGCTATCACAGTATCATATTCCTTTGAAGTATTCTTCATTATTGGTGTATATTTGTCTAAAATTTTTTCAAAAATAGCATATTTTTTTTGAATGTAGAATTTTGAAGTCTTTAAAACTGTAAACAAATGACTATTAACTGCAAAGGGCAACTCATCGACTTATCAACTCCCAAAGTAATGGGAATTTTAAATGTCACACCCAATTCTTTTTTTGATGGCGGTAAATATAAAAATGAAAAGGAAATACTTTCGCAAGTTGAAAAAATGCTTATCGATGGCGCTACTTTTATTGATTTAGGGGCTTATTCCAGCAAGCCCAGTGCCGAATTTGTTTCGGAAAAAGAAGAAATTTCAAGAATTGTTCCTGCTATAGATTTGATTCTAAAAAGTTTTCCCGAAACGATTATCTCCATTGATACTTTTAGAAGTGAAGTGGCGAAAGCCTCCATCGAAAGTGGAGCAGCCATCATTAATGACATTGCTGCAGGAAACCTCGATGAAAAGATGATTGAAATAATTGGTAAATACAATGTTCCTTATATTATGATGCACATGCGTGGTAATCCTCAGACGATGCAAACGCTGACTAACTATGACGATATTGTAAAAGAAATAGTATTCTATTTTTCGGAACGAATTGCCCAGGCAAGAAGTTTTGGAATCAATGACTTAATTATTGATCCTGGTTTTGGCTTTGCCAAAACACTGGAACAAAACTATGAAGTATTTCAAAAAATGGAATTATTTACCATACTGGAATTACCCCTTTTAGTTGGAATTTCAAGAAAATCAATGATTTCTAAAGTTTTGAATATCAATACAGAAAGCGCATTAAACGGAACTACAGTTTTAAATACTTTAGCATTGTCTAAAGGAGCAAAGATCCTTCGTGTTCATGATGTAAAGGAAGCCGTGCAATGTGTTACCTTATTTAATAAAATCCATTCATAGCTATGAAGTATTTCAGTCTGGGTATCTTTTTTATGTTGCTTTCTTGCGGAAACAAAGAAGCTGTTTTATTACCAAAGGCCAATGTAACGATCGTCAAAAATGTAGAAGATCATTCGCCAATCTATATTTTTTTTAGAACCAATGGAAAAGACACTTTGGCAGAAGTAAACAGGAAAAACGAAATTATTTCTACCAATTGGATTTTTAATGTAGACAAGCGTCTGCCTTTGCGATTAGTAATTCCTGAAGTCATGAAACTGCAACAAAAAAAACGTGAAGAAAAAGCACACAAAAATGAAAAGGCTCAAAATTACTATTCCTATGCCGATACTATTGGAAAAAGCTTAGCTTTTATTCCTTTTACAAATGTGTTTTACAAATTGGAAAAACCAAAATCAGGAGTTGTTGTCTTTTTTACCAAAAATAATGTGGTTCTGGTCGACAGTATTGTTGTGAAAAAAGAGGAACTCCTAGTATCTTTAAATAAAGCAGCTAATGATAAACCTTATAAATATGTCTTTTGCTTTGATAAAGACTTAAGTTTTGAAAGTTATATTCAAGATGAAATTTTTATAAAAAGTTTAAAACTATCAAAATCAGAATTAAGTGGCAGCAATCAGGAGTTTGTTTACTAAAAAAAAACATGATTATTGATATCTATTCAAAGTTTGAAGATCTTAAAACCAGGAATTTTTACGGTTTTAGTACTACCCAAAAGTCGCAACAAAACTATTGATGGGTAAAAAGATTTTTTGTTCTGATAAAGATTTTTGTTTTTTTTCAAGATAGGCTCATTTTTAATCACAAACGTTCACAATACGCCCTTACCCCACAGAGTTTTTTAAGTAACTTCAGTAAATTCAGTTTCTAAATTTGTAATATTTTATAATCTTGTTCAGAATACCTGTAGCGTTCTTTGTCTTGCGTGATTTACAAAGGTTGAAGCGATGGTTATGTAATTAAAACAAACTGCTTTAATACGCATATTGAGCTTGATGTATTTGGTTTTGTTTTGTACCAAAATCTTTCTTGTCCATTCAAATAGAACAGAACACATTGCCATAAGGTACATGAAAACAGTATTCATATCCATGTCCGGAAAAGGCAAATGATTCACGTTAAAATCATTGAGTAAATAACGATTAGAATTTTCTGCATCCCCTCTGTCGTTATACGATTTATCGCCGCCAAAAGGGATGTAATTTGTGGTAGCCACTTCTTTTTTTTTTCAAAGTTAACTTCAATGGTTTCCCGTGTTTTTATCAGAGCACAATGTTTTCTAAAGGATTCAGAATTTACATTTCGTATGTAAAAACAAGCCGCTCTTTGGCTTACCAATTCGACAACTGATTGTTGGTAGGATGCTGAATC
>NZ_JBLVPW010000008.1:0-206261 GCF_048286715.1 Flavobacterium kochi | reverse complement strand
TAGAGATTACAACACGTTAATCTAAAAAAAGACCGCAATTTGGCAAAAATTACATTCCGAAGTTAAGCATCTAAAGGAAACTTTGGTAGGTAAATATTGGTGTCAAATTTAAAAAAATAACATAAGACACATATGAAAAAAATAATAGTCGTTTTTCTTTCTTTTTTAATAGTTGCCTGTCAACCTTTAAAGAATAAAACGGTAGAAAATAAATCAGGAAGTACACCGCTTGTAAAAAAAGTAAATGTTTTTTTAGGCACTTCCGGCGACCACGGGCAAATGTCCCCTTCAGCTTCCTCTCCATTCAACATGATGAGCATCGGTCCGCAAACCAATCCGCATATTCATTCCGGGTACGAACATTTGGCTAAGGATTTTCTAGGATTTACACATACAAGAATTGAAGGTGTAGGTTGTTTAGGAAGCGGTGGCAATTTGTTAGTCAAACCTATTTTTGCAGGAAACAGTACGACACCTTTAATAAAAAAACAAGAATCTGCTGCGCCTGGTTTTTATGGCGTAACTTTTGAAAATGGCATTGTGGCCCAGCTATGGGTCAAACCCAACTTTGGTATTCATCAATATACTTTTCCATCAAAAAACGGGGGACTATTCATTGATTTGTCGCATGCTTTTGTCAATCGTTTTGTAGGGGAAGAGCACCGTATTGCAGGCAATACAATTAGTGGATGGATCGACACCAAAACCACCTGTGACAAAGGAGTATACCGAATCTATTATGCCCTTGAATTCTCCAACTTTGGTTCTGTAAAAAAGTCCGCAGATCATCAATATATCATATCAGCATTGAAGGATGCCACAAAAATGGAAGTTCGGATCGGGTTTTCCTCTGTAAGTATAGTGTATGCCAAAGCAAAAATAGAATCGATTAGTGCTGATGAAATGGGTACCCAGACGACAGCAGCATGGAATCATCTTTTGAATAGAATAAAAGTAGTGGGTGAAAAAGATCGGGAAGATTTATTTTATTCGCTGTTGTATCGCGGTTTACAAGCGCCGTTTTTAATATCGGAAACGGACGGAACCTATAAAGCGATTGATGGATCGACACAAACAGCCACTCATCCGATTTATAATGGTTGGGCGATATGGGATAATTATCGGGAGCAATTACCAATGCTGTCTTTGGGGTACCCGGAACGGTTTGGTCCCATTGTACAATCCATTGCAAATTTGTATCCCTATGGAAAAAATAATTGGGCCACTCTGCACGAGCCCTCCCCTACAGTCCGCACTGAACATGCGGTAGTTGTTTTACTGGATGCCTATAAAAAAGGATACCCTGTAAATTTTACTGCCATTAAGGATTCTTTAATTGCTGAGGCAAACCGATTAGATTACAGCGCTCCGGACAAGGCTTTGGAGTCTTCTTATGATAATTGGGCACTATCTGAAATTCTTAAAATAACGAAAGACAGCTTGTTAAGCAAAAAATATTTGCATAAGGCATTAGAATATAAATCCTATTGGAAAAAAGATTTTGCTGATCTGTCCCAGAAGGATATTGATAAAATGCCGGCACGGGGTTTGTACCAAGGAACCATTTGGCAATACCGTTGGTTTGTCCCTTTTGATTTATCGGGCTTGAAAACGCTGACCGGAGGAGAGTCTTTATTTTTGAATCAGTTGGATCAATTTTTTGCAGAGGACAATTACAATCATGCCAATCAACCCGATTTACAAGTACCCGGAATGTACAACGCGACATCTCAGCCTTGGAAATCACAAAAATTGTTTCGGAATATTATGTTAGATACGGTGGTTCAGAGTTATTTCAATGACAACAGTAAAGGAATTGATTCCTACATTGGCCGTATATATAAAAATGAGCCTCAAGCCTATATTCGTACAATGGATGATGATGCCGGAACGATGTCATCCTGGTTTGTTATGCGAAGTATTGGTTTATCTCCGGCCAATATCGGGAGTCCGATTTATTACCTGACCGCACCAATATTTAAGACGGTGAGTTTAAATTGGGAAAAAGGAAGCCCTTTTCATATTGTAGTGCAAAATTACCATAAAGATCATTTTTACATTCATTCCGCCACTTTAAATGGAGAACCCCTGGACAGAAATTGGTTGACACAGGAAGAAATTACTAAAGGAGGAACTTTAATTATAAAAACATCCGCTGAACCCAATAAAGAATGGGGCATTCAAAATCAATGGATTTCAAAAATTGAGTACTAATCCAATAGATCCAGGTGAGGAAAAAATAGTGAGAAAAACCAATAAAAGAGAATTAAAACCAAGCTTATACCACAAAAAACATACCTTTCATGCGGTTTTAGAGAAATAAAATCGTTTTTTTATGTCTAAAATTCGCCATCGAGCATTAAAGCCATTTGCGAACACATTAGCTTTAATCAAATTATAGCGATACGAAGATACTTAAAGAAATTAAATCAGGTTTTAGAAAACTACCAAGTACAGCACTCAAAAATGGAAAAACAGGCTAAAGCCTTAAAAAATTTCAAAAATTCTTTTTAAAATGCATTTCTAAGTTAACAATTGAAAATCAGTGCTTATCAAAAAAAACGTACTATATAATTAACCTTTTTACTATTTATCTGAATAATGTCCCATTGCTGAGACTACAAAAACAGTTACAATATTTTCCTCAACCCTATAAATAAGTCTATCTTTCTTATTTATTTCTCTTGACCAGTATCCTGCAAGTTGGTGCTTCAATGGCTCAGGTTTTCCAACTCCTTCAAACGGAGTTTTGCCAAGCTCTTCTAATATCTTAGCGATTTTTTTATACTGGATTGATTCCCTGATTTTAAATGTTTTGAAATATCCGCTTTTGCTTCCGACATTACTTCAATCCTAAACTTCCCCATATATCATTCGGATCAACCGTTACACTTTTAGACTTTCCACTTTTGTGATCGGCTTCTCTTTTTTTTATCATTTCCACAAACTCTGGGTTATAAGAACTTCCTTCTTCTATTTCAACGCCTTTATTTGTAACCGCTAACAACCTTGCAAGTTCAAGCAATGTTTTCCCAGCTTTGGTACGCTCGTTTATGGTTATAGTTGTCATAATAATTAATTTTTTATTAATACAAATATACAAAAATCATGCTAAATTACGACTAGACTATTTTCTAACTAAAAAAGACGCAAATAATCTTTTACAAGCCTTCAAACCTGCTTTTATTTTTATTTCCGAAATACAAAAAGTGTTGTGATAATTTAAACAAAATGAAATCAAAATCCTTTATCCTTAAAAATAAAAGATAGCTGTTTTTACCAAAATAACAACTATTGCCAAAAATACTTTTACATTGAATAAAGTTTGATTTTTATATGCTTTCTATACTATCAAATACTATTTAGTTTTTATTACAATAACGCCTGAAGAACCTTGCGCCCCGTAAATAGAGGCCTCGGCCCCCTTCAACACGCTTATGCTTTTCACATTGTTAGGTGAAATATAATCGATGCTCGATACAATCATTCCATCAACAACGAATAGTGGTTCAGAAGTATTGCGAATTGAACTCACTCCTCTAATAGTTATCTTATTGTCCTTTGCAACCGTAACTCCTGGTAAGCGTCCTCTTATGAGGTCATAAATAGTGTTATATATACTTGCATTTTTATCATTTTCCACACCTAAACTTTGGGCATTGTTAACCTTATATTTTTTATCCGCTTCAGAATATCCAATTGTAATCTTGTCTCCTTTTTTTGTTCGGCCTCTTGCAGCTTTATCCGAGTCTAAAAACATAAAATTCATAATATTTTCATTATTGAATTTAGACGATAACAAACCATATTCAGGAGAAAAAACATTAATTACAGTAACCTTTTCAGGAACTACTACCTCAAAATCCCCATTTTTATTGGTTTCAACATTTGTATCAATAGAATCTAAATATATTTTAGCATTTGCAACTGGTTTATTCTTACTGTTGGTAACCTTTCCTGTTACCTTGTTTTGTCCATACCCAAACCCAACAAATAGTAAAAAAACAAACAATAGTGTTTTATAAATTTTCATAGCCTCTAATTTTTAATAAATATATGAAAAAGTAAGACTCCATCATTATTTTGAAATCATAATTGCGTTTCTAAATTTCCACTGAATTCTTAACCCGACTAAAAAATTATTTAGCACCAGAACAAAAGAGAAAAAATAGTGATAATTCAACTCTAATTAGCTTACAATCAGAAACTCTATGAATAAAAAACATCATTATCCATTTTTTTTAAACGAACAAAAAAATATAATTTTAACGTATTACTTAACCTACAAATATAACCTATAAGTGCATTTCATCTGATTTTTATGCATTTAAACTATGAAAAAGCCAAAAATCCTTAAATTTAATATCGCAGTGCAAATATTTTTTAATTAGAATCGATTGAGACCAAAATATTTGCATCATAATTAATCAAACAGACGACAATTATGAAGAAAATTACTTTACGATATAAAAAAATAATCCTCAACTTTTTTTTACTTTTCATTACATTTTTTGGATATTCACAGACCACTCAAACCTACAGCACGTCGGGATCATTTACTGTCCCTGCCGGAGTGACAAGCTTAACCGTTGAAGCCTGGGGAGGCGGCGGAAAAGGGGGTTCTAAAAATGGTGGCGCTGGTGTTGAATATGGTGGCGGTGGCGGTGGTGCTTATGCAAAAAAAGTGATAACAGTAACACCTGGATCATCTTATTCCGTAACAGTGGGATCTGGTAGCTCATCAGCGGCGGCAGGAGGAGATTCCTGGTTTTCAACCAATACCGTCATCCTTGCAAAAGGAGGCAACAGCGTACCTGACAATACCACTACAGGGGCCAGCGGTGCTTTATCATCCGCTTGTATCGGAGATACTGTACTTTCCGGAGGAAATGGGGCTAATGCTGTTACTAATACAGGTGGTGGTGGCGGTGGTTCTTCAGCAGGAACAATTTTAACGGGCGTCAATGCCACCAATCAAAACGGCGCAACAGCACCAACTGGTGGGGGTAATGGCGGTAGTGGCGGTAGTGCCAGCGGTTCTGGTTCAAATGGAACTTCAGGCGTAGTGCCAGGCGGAGGCGGAGGCGGAGGTGGAAAAGGAAATGATGGCGGTTCAGGCGCAGCTGGTAAAATCATGATCACATGGACCTGTTCTACTTATAGCTTAAGCACAACAGCTGTTGCCTCACCGATATGCGTAACAAATAGTGCAAGCGTATCCGTTACGGCAACAGCTGCAGCATTACCAACAGGAACTTACACCGTTACCTACAACTTAACCGGGGGAAATACTGCGACAGGAAGTACAGCTACGATGACCGTTACAGCGGCTGGTTCAGGAACTTTTACCACAAGCACATTATCGAATTCAGGTACAACAACCATAACTATTACTAATCTGGCAAGCGGCGGAACTACTCCAAATAATTGTAGTTCAGCCATTAGCGCCAATAATTCGACAAGCGTAACCGTAAATGCAAATCCAACGATTACCAGTACGGCTCCTGATTCCAGAATTGGTTCCGGAACAGTTGTGTTGGGAGCTACAGCTTCTGCAGGAACAATTTCGTGGTTTGCAGCATCAACCGGAGGAAGCGCTTTAGCTACAGGGACAAGTTTTACGACTCCCACTATTTCAACAACGACAACGTATTATGTTGAAACTACCAATGCTTCTTGTACTTCTTTGACAAGAATTGCGGTCATAGCAACTGTAAATTCACCGGAAATAAACATTCTGGGAAACGCTGTTTCAATTACTGATGGCGATATAACCCCAAGCACAACAGATTGGACCGAATTTGGATCAATGGAGATCAGTACGGGAATCATCACAAAAACATTCACCATTCAAAATACGGGCACTTCAGCCTTATCCATGGGAGCCATAACTATTTCTGGAACTAACGCTGCCGATTTTACCGTAGCCACTAGTCCAAGTGCTTCAATTGCTGCAGGAGGCACCTCTACATTTTCTGTTAGCTTTAATCCAAGCACCGTAGGTTTAAAAACAGCCGCAATTTCAATTGTAAACGGTGATGCTAATGAAAATCCTTATGATTTCTCCATTCAGGGTACCGGAATCCAAACCTTTTATGATAGCGACGGGGACGGTGTTTATGACAATTTTGATATTGACGATGACAATGACGGTATTCTGGATGCCACTGAGGAGGTGAATTGCAACAGCGTAAATGGACATAAAGTAGATTATAAGTTTTTAAATGAAACCTTTGGCACCGGAGGAAGAACTTCTAGCTTTACTGCTGCCTATAATGCAACCACAACCTATTGTTATGAAGACGGGGTTGCAGGCACCAATACGACAGACTGTCCTAGTCAATCAACCTGGATACTGGACGATGGCGAATACACCGTAGTTTCTAAAATAACAGGAACAGTAGCCAGCGATCCTGAAAACATTCATGGCAATTTAGCTTGGTACAACGGAGAAGATCATACCACAGGAGACACCAATGGAAGAATGGCCGTTTTTAATGCCAGTTTTACTCCCGGCACATTCTATGAAACAACGATTACCGGGGTCTTGTCAAATTTACCAATCACCTATAGTTTTTGGGTACTAAACATCATGGCCGCCTCTACTTTTCCATCTTCCATTTTGCCCAATGTAACCGTAGAATTTTATGATTTATCAAATAATCTCCTTACCTCTTTCAACACGGGGGACATCGGAAGATGCTCCGGAAGCACTACAGATAACACCTGCAGTCAGGGAGTATGGAAACAATTCACCACTAGTGTCAACTTAGGAAATGTGAATGCCTTTACCATCCGTTTCAAAAACAACGCGCCCGGTGGTAGCGGTAATGATCTTGCGTTGGATGATATCCTAATTTCACAAACTTTATGTGATTTAGACAATGATGGCGTTGCGGATATGTTTGATCTGGATGCCGATAATGACGGTATTGAAGATGTTATTGAAGCTGGCTTAGGAAATCTCAGCAATGCTAAAGGAAAGATCGATGTGACTTGGGTTGATACCAACGGAAATGGCCTTCTTGACAGTGCCGAATCCACAGCTGCCTTACCGGCATTAGACTCTGATGGTGACGGAATCCCCAATTATATAGATTTAGACAGTGACAACGACAGTCTTTTTGACGTGGACGAATCGGGTGCAGGAAATACAAATGCTGTTTCTGGATTTGTAAATGGCGATGGGGACATCAATGGGGACGGAACAGGAGATGGTCCGGAATCAGAAACATTTAGAAGCAAAGATATTAATGGAGATGGTATAACGGAAGGTTATGGTGACGGGATATTAGACATTTATGACTATGGTACGGGAGCTACAAACCAATACGGAAATTTAGGACAAGGTACCGCAACTGCAAATCCGGCCACTACCTATCTAAAAGACACCGACACAGACGGAATCCCGGATTATCTTGATGTAAAATCCAACGGAAGTACCTTTGATATTGCCAATACGTTATTAATCTATGACTATAAAACCTTAGACGCCAATAACAATGGAATTATCGATGGCACAACAGACAGTGATAAAGACGGAATTCTGGACACTTTTGACACCAATACGGCTCAGTTTGGTTCTCCAAGAGATCTACACACCAAACTATTTCTAGACTTTGATGGCAGAAACGATTATGGTCAAAGTACCGCTATTCTTGGAGGATTAGCCAACGCCTCTTTAATGGCATGGATTGATCTAAATGCTGCTTTTTCTACCGATGGAGTTATTGCAGGACAAAATAATTTTCAAATCCGAATTACAGCCACTAAGAAATTGGAAGCAGTTGTAAACGGCACGACAGTAACGTACAATACCGCTTTAAATGTATCACAGTGGTATCATGTTGGGGTAATTTATGACGGAGCCAATATAAAATTATATTTAAATGGAACTTTGGTGGCCACCCAGGCGAAAACCGGAAGTATATCAGCCGATGCAACGGTACTTACTTTAGGAAGAGATTCCGGCACCGCTACCAAATATTTTAAAGGAAAAATTGATGAAGTAAGAGTATTTAATATGGCGCTAACCGATTCCCAATTACAACGAATGGTGTATCAGGAAATTCAGGATACCGGTTCGCAAATTAGAGGTACGATTGTTCCTAAAAATGTCGCCACGTCCCCTGCTTCTTTGCCTTTTGCAAATTTGCTTCGTTATTACAGAATGGATAATTACAAGGATGATATCATTGATGATTTAACGACTCCGGCAATTGATGTTACAGGAACAAAAATATACAACCATAAAAACATTTATGTGCAACAGGCTCCTATGCCTTTTTTAACGGAACGTAGCGGTAGTTTTGCTACAGCGGTAAACAGCCCCACAAAAGAAATTAGAGGGAATGACATTATGGAACAGGATTGGTCAATTGTAAAAGTGCAGCATGACATTACAGAAACGGCTAATACTGTTGATTTGGGTATGCTGGTAGATGCCGGAAAAACCGTTGTAATGAATAATGACACCAAAATACAAAACGATTGGTATTTAAAATTAGATGGCAAAATAGATTTAGCGGGCATGTCACAATTAGTTCAGACAACGGAAAGCGATTTAGATGTTACGAGCTCCGGGTCGATTGAAAGAGACCAACAAGGACAATCCAACAAATACAATTATAACTATTGGACCTCTCCCGTAAGCCCTATAAACACTACCGCTAACAACACTAATTATACTGTTACCGGTATCATGAAAGATGGTACTACCACAACTCCTCAAAATATCAACTGGGTAGCGGGCTATGACGGAGCTCCAACAACTCCGATTAGTCTGGCGCGTTACTGGCTTTACAAATTTGATAATTATGCCAATAATTATGCGAATTGGGCTCAAATATCAGAAACAGCGTCACTCCGTGTCGGACAAGGGTTTACATTAAAAGGAAGCGGAGCGGCATCAGGAACTCAAAATTACACTTTTGTCGGAAAACCGAATAACGGCACTATAACAACAAATACTGTAGGCGATGATCAATTATTGTTAACGGGTAATCCGTATCCATCAGCATTAGATGCTGATGCTTTTATAACTGATAATATAAGTTCTTTAGAAACTTTCACAAATCCCTCTACGGATGGCACTTTATATTTTTGGGAACATTATGCCACCAATAACACCCATGTTTTACGTGATTATCAAGGCGGATATGCGGCACGAAATTTAACGGGTGGACTGGCTCCTTCCTCAGCAGGAATTGATTTTATCAGCCAATTAGGAACCCCGTCAAGAGGGATTCCTAACCGATATATTCCAGTAGGACAAGGCTTTTTTGTCAACGGAAAAATAGGTTCCGGGGGCACGGTTATTTTCAAAAACAGTCAAAGAAGTTTTCATAAAGAAAACGACAGTTCAAATTCTAATGTAATGTATAAAACCGCGACTACTAAAGAAACAAACTGGAATAACAATAATAATGACCCTGTAGTAAATGACACCTATAAAAGAATTCGTTTAGGATTTAATTCCCATGATGATTATCACAGACAAGTGCTGTTAGGATTCATGAATGAAAAAGCAACCAACGAAATGGATTACGGTTATGATGGTTTAAATATCGATGATTTTCCGAATGACATGTATTTATTGAATGGGGAAAACCAGCTGGTAATAGAAGGCGAAGGTTTTTTTGATGCCGGTGCCGCCTACCCTATTGGCGTAAAAACAGATGCAGAAGGGAAAGTTAAGTTCCAAATCGATGCGGTAGAAAACTTCGACCCAGCACAGGCAATTTACATCCATGATGAGCTGACGGGGATCTACCATGATATTCGCAACGAAGCATTTGAAGTGATTCTTCCGCTGGGCGAAAACAACAACCGTTTTTCGTTACAGTTTACTAATAAAACGCTGAGTGTTGATGAAAAAACCATCACGGACAATGCCCTTAAAATTACTCATGTACAAAACGGAAATAGTATTATAATCAATAATAATACAATAGATACAACCGTTAAAAAAGTTACTTTATTCAATACACTTGGCCAATCAATAAGCACCTGGAAAATTGAGAATCAAGACCAACAAAATATCCAGCTGCCTGTTAAAAAAGCAAGTTCCGGCGTGTACATTGTAAAACTTCAGACTACAAACGGGGATTTCAGCAAAAAAATAATTATCCCATAACACGATAAAAAGAAACTTAAGAAAGAAAAACTGTCAAAAATGACAGTTTTTCTTATGTCTAAATCGGCCTTAAATAAAGAAAAAACGGAAACAAATAAGATTAATTTTCTTAAAACAAGTAGTTGGTCGGAGGATAAAATCCTTTCATCGAAAAAAATTTTTTTTTCCAAACAATCTCATCATAAATACTTAATTTTAAGATATGTAAGCCTATTCCGTTAAAATAAAAAGCAAGCAAACAATACTCCGAGCACAATTCTACTTATTACTTTTTGTGTGAAAAAATTATAAAAAACTGCACCAAAACAGTACTAAGCGGATGCCTTTTTCATTGAAAATAATACCACTGCAATAAACATTTTTTTGTTTCTAAAACAGCATAAATTTCTCTATGCCATTTTATAAAAATATTAATCGTTTGATTCTAAAATGTTGGTGTCATGAAAAAAAATTACTTAGTTATAATTTTATTGTCTTTAAATTCACTTTGCAGTTTTGGGCAAGATTGCACAACAGAAAAAATCATATCTGACCCTATAATATGCTTAGGAGATAATGCTACAATCACGTTGTTCGCCAGCGTGACCGGTATGAACTATCAGCTACAAAGTGGCGTTACAGCAATCGGTAGTCCAGTGAGTGGCACAACAGGTACCGACATCACTTTTTCAGTTGCTCCTTTCGCCACAACTACCTATACTGTAATCGCAACAGATGGAATCTGCAGCATCACCTATGCTGACGATGCACTAGTTACTGTTAATCCCTTACCAACCCCTACAGCAGGAAGCAATGCTCCACAATGCTCCGGTGCTACATTAAATCTTACTGCAGCAGGAGGAACCTCTTACAGTTGGACCGGACCCAATAGCTTCAGTTCAACCGCTCAAAATCCATCCATAAATAATGTAACGACAGCGGCTTCGGGAACGTATACTGTGACTGTAACAGATTCAAATGGTTGTTTTGCAAGTACAACCACAAACATTGTAATTAACGCTTTGCCAACAGCAACAGCAGGAAGCAATACTCCGCTCTGCTCCGGTGCTACATTAAATCTTACCGCATCAGGAGGAACCTCTTATAGCTGGATTGGACCCAATGGCTTCACTTCAACTGCTCAAAATCCATCCATAAATAATGTAACGACAGCAGCTTCGGGAACCTATACGGTTACTGTAACAGATTTAAATGGTTGTATCAATACAGCAACGGTCCTGGTGACGGTGAATCCACTTTTAGTACCATCAGTGATTATTGGAGTAAGTCCCGGAAATAATATATGTGCGGGCACGTCTGTTACCTTTACAGCCGCGCCTGTTAATGGCGGCACCACTCCTGTGTATCAATGGAAAATAAACGGTATAAACACAGGAACTGATAGTCCAATGTTTACTACGTCATTATTAGCAAATACGGATAAAGTGACCGTTGTTCTCACTTCTAATGCTACCTGTCCTTCTCCTGCAAATGTTACCAGCAATATAATTACGATGACGGTAAATGATATGGTGACGCCATCAATAAGTATTTCCTCATCGGCTACAACGATTTGTCCGGGCAACACTGTAAATTTTTCTGCCATACCAATAAACGGAGGCAGTATTCCTTCTTATCAATGGATGGTTAACGGCCTTAATGCTGGAACCAATAGTCCAAATTTTTCTACTTCATCATTGGTTAATGGTAATGTAGTAACCGTAAAACTCACATCAAATGCCGCTTGTGCATCTCCCATAACTGCTACCAGCAATGCAATTACTATTACGGTAAACCCCGCAACACCCGCAACACCGGGATTCATTACAGGAACAACCCCTGTATGTCCCGGTACTACCGGATTAGCCTATAGCATTGCTGCGGTCACCAATGCGACAACGTACACCTGGACCGTTCCAACAGGATGGTCCATAACCGCTGGCGCAGGAACAGATGCAATTACAGTAAAATCAGGTAGTGCTGGTCAAAATGGAAACATAAGCGTTACTGCCGGAAACAGTTGCGGAACAAGCGCAGCAAGCACTTTGGCTGTAACGGTAAGTCCGGCAACACCCGCAACACCCGGAATAATAACAGGAACTGTTGCACAATGTCCCGCAGTAGCCGGTCAGACCTATAGTATCGCTGCAGTAACCAATGCCACAACGTATACTTGGACCGTTCCAACGGGATGGTCTATAACTGCTGGCACAGGAACGAATTCAATTACCGTGACTTCCGGTAGTGCAGGACAAAATGGAAACATTAGTGTTACCGCTGAAAACAGTTGCGGAACAAGTGCTGCAAGAACTTTAGCTGTAACGGTAACTCCGGCAGCACCGGCAACACCCGGAGCAATAACAGGAACTGTTACCCAATGTCCTGCTCTAGCCGGTCAGGCCTATAGTGTCACTGCAGTACCTAATGCGACAACGTATACCTGGATCGTTCCAACGGGATGGTCAATCACAGCTGGCGCAGGAACAAGCGCTATTACCGTGACATCGGGTAGTGCTGGTCAAAATGGAAACATTACTGTTACAGCTGGAAATAGCTGTGGAACAAGTTCAGCGAATACTTTGGCAGTAACGGTAAGTCCTGCAACACCTGCAACACCGGGAGCCATAACTGGAATAACCCCCGTCTGTCCCGGCATTATCGGATTAACGTATAGCATTGCAGCAGTAGCCAATGCCACAACATATACCTGGGCAGTTCCAACAGGATGGTCCATAACCGCTGGTACAGGAACAAATTCAATAACCGTGACATCCGGTAGTGCAGGACAGAATGGAAACATTAGCGTTACCGCAGAAAACAGTTGCGGAACAAGTGCTGCAAGAACTTTAGGGGTAACGGTAACTCCGGCAGCACCGGCAACACCCGGAGCAATAACAGGAACTGTTACCCAATGTCCTGCCCTAGCCAGTCAGGTCTATAGTGTCACTGCAGTACCTAATGCGACAACGTATACCTGGACCGTTCCAACGGGATGGTCAATTACTGCAGGTGCAGCAACAAATTCAATTACCGTAACATCAGGTGGTGCTGGTCAAAATGGAAACATCAGCGTTACAGCTGGAAATAGCTGTGGAACGAGTGCAGCGAATACTTTGGCAGTAACGGTAAGTCCTGCAACACCAGCAACACCAGGAATAATAACAGGAACTGTTACACAATGTCCCGCATTGACCGGTCAGACCTATAGCATTGCTGCAGTAACTAATGCCACAACGTATACTTGGGCAGTTCCGGCTGGATGGTCCATAACTGCTGGCACAGGAACAAATTCAATAACCGTGACATCTGGTAGTGCAGGACAAAATGGAAACGTTACTGTTACCGCTGGAAATAGCTGCGGAACAAGTGCAGCTGCGACTTTGGCTGTGATTGTAAGTCCGGCAACACCCGCAACACCAGGAGTAATAAGTGGCTCAGCAGAACAATGTATTAGCAAAGCCGGACTTGTATACAGCATAACCGCTGTTCCAAATGCTACTTCTTACACATGGACTTTGCCTTCAGGATGGAGTATAACAGCAGGGATAAATACAAATTCTATTACAGTTGCAACATCAGGAGCTGCAGTTGGTGGAAATATTACCGTAAGTGCAACCAATTCTTGTGGTACAAGTGGGGTGCAAACTTTTGCTGTCACAACAAATACCGCTGTACCGGTGGCACCCGCCGCACCAACTAGTCCACAATCTACATCAATATGCCCTGTTGTTGCTGGATTGCAATACAGTGTTACCGCAGTGGCTAATGCTACAAATTATACCTGGACTTTGCCAACTGGCTGGATTATTACTGCCGGATCTGGTACAAATGCTATCACGGTTACTGCATCAGCTTCTGCAGTTAGTGGTAACATATCAGTAAAGGCAAATAATGCCTGCGGTTCAAGCGCAGCTAGTGCCAATTTAGTCGTAACCGTTGGTAATTTTGCTTTTGTCGATGCAGGGGTCGATCACGTCGTTTGCGCTGCATCGCCCGACGTTTCACTTTCACCAACAACAGGCGGAGCAACGGGAAACAACAACGTGACTTGGTCTTCCTCTAATGGAGGTTCTTTTTCTCCTAATGCCAATAAATGGAATGCCGTTTATACTCCCGGAGCAGCCGCAATAGCGGCCGGAACCGTAACATTAACCATTGCATCTGATGATCCATCAGGATCTTGTGCAGCAGTAACTGATCAGATGGTAATTACCATTAGACCAACACCTACAGCTACTATTGCAGGCACCACAACAATCTGCTCGGGATCATCAACTACGATAACATTTACTGCAACACCGAATACGACGGTTACCTACAAGATAGGAGCCGGAGCGAATCAAACCATTTCGATTGATGGGACAGGGATCGGAACTTTAAATACTGGGGCATTAGCTGCCAATACAACCTATAATTTGGTAAGTGTAGCGTATCCAACAGCCCCTTCTTGCAGTGTCGTTATTTCAGGAACAGCAACAATAACGGTTAATCCACCAGCAACTGTTAATGCCAACGCGGATCAGACTGTTTGTGCTTCTAGCCCTAATGTTACTCTTGCCGGTTCCATAAGTGGAGCGGCAACATCAGCAACCTGGAGTGGAGGAGCCGGAACATTCAATCCTAATAATACAACGCTCAATGCAATCTATACACCAAACGCAGGTGAAATAACCGCCGGTACAGTAACCCTGACACTAACGACTAATGATCCTGCTGGTCCTTGCCCGACCGCATCAGATCAAATGGTGATCACGATTAACCCATCCGCTGTTGCCAATGCCAACGCAGATCAAACGGTGTGTGCTTCCAGTGCTGCCGTTACCCTTGCGGGTGCTCTAAGTGGAGCTGCTGCATCAGGAACCTGGAGCGGGGGTGCGGGAACATTCAATCCAAATAACACAACGCTTGGTGCGGTATATACACCAACCGCCGGAGAAATAACAGCAGGCACGGTAACTTTAACATTAACAACTAATGATCCGGCAGGTCCATGCCCTGCCACATCCGATCAAATGGTGGTTACGATTAATCCTTCCGCTATTGCCAATGCCAGCGCGGATCAGACTGTATGTGCTTCCAGTCCCAATGTTATTCTTGCCGGTTCAGTCAGTGGAGCGGCAACATCAGGAACCTGGAATGGAGGAACCGGAACATTCAATCCGAATAACACAACACTCAATGCAACCTATACACCAACCGCAGCTGAAATAACCGCAGGTACCGTAACCTTGACACTAACGACTAATGACCCGGCTGGTCCCTGCCCGACAGCATCAGATCAAATGGTGATTACGATTAATCCTTCAGCTGTCGCCAATGCCAACGCAGACCAGACAGTATGTGCTTCCAGTCCCAATGTTACCCTTGCCGGTGCTCTAAGTGGAGCTGCCGCATCAGGAACCTGGAGCGGGGGTGCGGGAACATTCAATCCAAATACCACAACGCTTAATGCAGTATATACGCCAACGGCTGCAGAAATAACCGCCGGTACCGTATCCTTAACATTAACAACTAATGATCCGGCTGGTCCATGCCTTGCCACATCAGATCAAATGGTAATTACTATTAACCCTTCCGCTGTTGCCAATGCCAACGTTGATCAGACCGTTTGCGCTTCCAGTCCCGTTGTTACTCTTGCCGGGGCTATCAGCGGAGCGGCAACATCAGGAACCTGGAGTGGAGGATCCGGAACATTCAATCCGAATAACACAACACTAAATGCAACCTATACCCCCACCGCTGCAGAAATAACTGCAGGTACCGTAACCTTGACACTAACGACTAATGACCCAGCTGGTCCATGCCCGACAGCAGCCGATCAAATGGTAATTACCATTAACCCTTCCGCTGTTGCCAATGCCAATGTAGATCAGACTGTATGTGCTTCCAGCCCTACAACTACTCTTGCTGGTACTGTAAGCGGAGCTGCTACATCAGGAAGCTGGAGTGGCGGTGCGGGAACTTTCAGTCCGAATAACACAAGCCTTAATGCAACCTATACACCAACCGTCGGAGAAATAACCGCAGGTACGGTTACTTTAACATTAACAACCAATGACCCTGCAGGTCCGTGTCCCAGCATATCAGACCAAATGACGATTACCATAAGCCCTTCCGCTACAGTTAGTGCTGGTGTACCATTAACTATCTGTTCCAATACAACCGCTTTGATGGCTGGTTCATTTGGAGGAAGTGCTACCTCAGCCACTTGGAGTACAAGCGGAAATGGCACCTTTAATAACAATACACCAACGGCAATTTACACACCAAGTGCGGCAGATATTAGTGCCGGTACCGTTACGTTAACATATACCACTAATGATCCGATTGGTCCCTGTCCATCCATAAACGCAGCTATCCTTCTAACGATTAAGAAAGCTGTCGTAATTACAACGCAACCTTCAAACACCAGTATATGTGCCAGTTTCCCTGCTGATTTAAACGTCGTTGCCATCGGTGACGGTTTAACCTATCAGTGGTATAAAGGCACTGTTCCTACTGGTACGCCAGTGGCTAATTCAGCCAATATATCGGGAGCGCAATTAGCAAACCTGCATTTTAATCAGGCAAGCTTAACCGATGATGGCAACTACTATGTAATCGTTAGTGGAGCCTCACCCTGCGCACAGGTTACCTCTGCACAACGAACATTAAATGTAGACCAGGCCATTATTGTATCTACCCAACCGGCTTCACAAACAGTTTGCAGCGGTTCCAATGTGACATTTACGGTGGTGGCAGATGCAAATGGTGATCCTTTGTCTTTTCAATGGAGAAAAAACGGGACAAATATTGGTGGAGCAACTTCTACCACGACATCTTCTACATTAACCATAAATAATAGTACAGCGGCAGATGCGGCAAATTACGATGTTTTGATTTCAGGTCCTGCAGGGTATACTTGTTCATCGGTACAATCTGCCATTGCAGCTTTAACTGTTAATCCGCTACCGACAATTAGCGGCACACTCACTGTATGTGAAGGAGCGACAACCCAATTGAGCGGTTCAGCATCGCCGGCTGCGGTTACTCCTTGGGTATCTTCCAATACGGCAGTAGCCACTATCAGCACTACTGGTTTGGTAGCCGGTATTAGTGCCGGTACAACGCTAATAACGTATACCAATAGTAATGGTTGTAAAATAACAGCAACAGTTCAGGTAAATCCTACGCCAAATGCTATAGCCACAAATACTACGCAAACAATCTGTTCAGCTAGTGCCATTACAACGATGGTTCTTTCAGGAAATGTAGCTGCAACAATTTTTAACTGGACTAGAGATAATACAGTCGCGGTAACCGGAATTGCAGCCAGCGGAACCGGAAACATCAGTGGAAGCCTAACAAATACTACCAGTGCACCAGTAACCGTAACTTTCACCGTTACCCCTACAGTCAATGGATGCACCGGAACGTCAATAACAGCAACGATTTTAGTAAATCCAACTCCTAACGCGATTGCAGCCCCAGCGTCACAAACGATATGCTCAGCTGGTGCAATTACAACAATAGTTTTATCTGGAAGTGTTGCTTCAACCACTTATAATTGGACCAGAGACAATACAGCAGCCGTTACCGGAATTGCGGCCAGCGGAGCCGGAAACATCAGCGGAAGCTTAACCAACACTACTAATGCTCCTGTAACGGTGACATTTACAATCACACCAACGGCCAACGGTTGCAATGGAACACCGATAAGCGCGACCGTGCTGGTAAATCCTACACCAAATGCAGTGGCCACCAATGCTGCTCAAACCATTTGTTCAGCAACTGCCATTACAACAATGGCTCTTTCCGGAAATGTGGCAGCAACTACTTATAATTGGACCAGAGACAATACAGTGGCCGTAACCGGAATTCCGGCCAGCAGCAACGGAAACATTAGCGGAAGTTTAACGAATACAACTAATGCACCCGTAACGGTGACTTTCACAATCACTCCTACGGCTAATGGTTGCAATGGAACGCCGATAACAGCAACAGTGCTCGTTAATCCAATGCCAAATGCAGTGGCCACCAATGCTGCTCAAACCATTTGTTCAGCAAGCGCCATTACAACGATGGCTTTATCTGGAAATGTGGCAGCAACTACGTATAATTGGACCAGAGACAATACGGTAGCGGTAACCGGAATTGCAGCCAATGGAAGTGGAAACATTAGCGGAAGCTTAACGAACACTACTAATGCAGCTGTAACGGTAACATTTACAATCACACCTGCGGCTAATGGTTGCAATGGAACACCAATAACAGCAACAGTGCTGGTCAATCCAACACCAAATGCAGTGGCCACAAATGCTGCTCAAACCATTTGTTCCGCAACCGCCATTACAACAATGGTCCTTTCCGGAAATGTAGCAGCAACTACGTACAATTGGACCAGAGACAATACAGTAGCGGTAACCGGAATTGCAGCCAGCGGAACCGTAAACATCAGCGGAAGCTTAACAAACACTACTAATGCACCTGTAACCGTAACGTTCACCATTACTCCTGTAGCTAATGGATGTTCAGGAACGCCAATAACAGCAACAGTTCTCGTTAATCCAAAACCAAATGCAGTGGCAACAAATGCAGCTCAAACCATTTGTTCTGCAAGTACCATTACAACAATGGTTTTATCTGGAAATGTACCTGCAACGACTTACAATTGGACCAGAAACAATACGGGAACCGTAACGGGAATACCAAATAGCGGAAGCGGAGACATTAGCGGAAGCTTAACCAATACCACCAGTGCACCGGTAACCGTAACGTTCACCATTACCCCTATAGTTAATGGATGTTCAGGAACATCAATAACAGCAACTGTTTTGGTGAATCCAGTTCCTAATGCAGTTGCAACTCCGGCGACACAAACGATCTGTTCCGCTAGCGCAATTACAACAATAGTTTTATCAGGAAGCGTTGCTGCAACTACTTTTAACTGGACCAGAGATAATACAGTAGCGGTAACTGGAATAGCTTCCAGCGGAAGTGCAAACATCAGCGGATCTTTGACGAACACAACCAATGCAGCTGTAACGGTAACTTTTACCATTACACCAACGGCAAATGGTTGTACCGGAACACCAGTAACTGCAACGGTTAGTATTGAAGCAGCTTCAGCAGGAGGCGCAGTTACCGTTTCTCAACCCAATATCGTACCCGTTGTCAGAATCGTTACGGTATGTCACTCTGCCAGCGGAACAATATACTTGAGTGGGTACACCGGGACTATCGTACGATGGGAATCTTCAACCACAGGAGGAGCTAGTTGGATTCCAATTGCAAATATTGGCATAACATACGATTACACCAATATTTTGGCCACTACACTATTTAGAGCCGTTATCCAAAACGCATTATGTACGCTGGCCTATTCCTCCACAGCAATTATAAACGTAATTCCAAATATCAAACCTTCACCGGTAAGTGCTACGCCTTCCACAATATGCAACGGCGATTCAACAGTTCTGTCTTCACAAAGCGGTTACGCGACGAGTCAAAGTTTAACCTCCGGAGGTGCTTTTGACACTGCCAATCCAAAAGACTGGTTGGTAGATGGCTGCGGAAATTGTCTGTCTGCTGGTGGTAGTAATACAAATCCAGGTCCATTTCAGGAAAGTGCTACAAACGGAGGTACTTATTCCGGCATAAATTATACCTCCTCTGGAAAATTTGTCATTGCCAATGGTAATTTCAACTCCATATTGCAAACACCTGTTTTTAATACATTAGGGTTAACATCCGCAAGTTTACATTTTGATCATGCCTATAATTTATTAGCCGGTGCATCCGCAAAAGTTGAAATTTCTATAGATGGCGGCGCCACATACAATACTATTTTAGCCCAATATAATGGGCCGGGCACTCAACTTCCCTATACTATCACTACTAATATGAATATCGATTTAAGTGCCTTTTTGGGACAAACCAACTTAAAAATACGATTTAATTACCAGGGTACAGTAGGGAGTTCGTGGGCAATAGATAACATTCAAATCCCAGAGGCCCCTATAGGGGTGCTAACCTCGCAATGGGTTGACACCAGAACAAATACTATCATCAGCAATACCAATGCAACCAATGCAACTGTATCGCCAACTGTAACAACCACCTATGCAGTGACATCCTATCTTAATGGTTGCACTAGTTTTGGGCCTAATGGAACTACTTATGTGACAGTAACAGTAAATCAAAGACCTATAGTAACTGCTCCTCCGGGGATAATTTGCTCAGATGACACTACTAATATTCCACTTACCAGCAGTGAACCGGGAACAACATTTGCATGGACTGTAGTTCAGACCGGAGTGTCAGGGGCAAGCCCAGGTACCTTAAATACCATTGCACAAAAATTAACAACAACAGGCGCTACTTCAGGAACTGCTGTTTATACCATTACACCCACTTCTAACGGGTGTGCGGGAACAGCAAAAACAGTAACCATAGCAGTAAATCCCAGACCTACAGCAAACATAGGGCCGTCACAAACGATCTGTTATAATGGTACGGCTACTTTTAGTATTGCATTAACGGGAACCGCTCCGTGGAACCTAACGTACAGCAATGGTTCCACAACGACAACTGTAAACAATATCAATTCAAATCCTTTTATATTAACCGTTCCAAACATAACGGTAAATAAAACATTTACTGTCACCGCATTGAGTGACGCTAACTGTATCGCAAAACCAACAGATCTCACCGGAGCCCCAACAGTTACCGTTTTAACCGGAACAGAAGGTATATGGACAGGCCTGGTAAGCAGAGATTGGTTTGATTGTAAAAACTGGGAACAAGGATTACCTTCAAGTACCATAAATGCCGTCATTAATGCCGGCAAACCAAATATGCCATTAATAGATCCCGCAAACTCTCCTTTTGCGGCAGTATACAGCAATATTGCCAGCGCCCAAGATATACTGATTGCCGGAGGAGCTTCGGTCAGTATGGCAGCCATTGGTGTTTCAGATTTGCAAATTAGTCGCGACTGGAAAAACAGCGGCGTTTTTACTCCCGGAATTGGAACAGTAACCTTTAATGGCGCAGGAGCAAATCAAGTCCAAACGGTGAATCTTGGTATCAAGACCAATGAAACTTTTTATAATTTAACCACCAATAATTCAGGAACAGCCAAAGGAATAAGTGTGGTTGATGGCTTTGAACTAACCGTTTCTAATGCCGTATCCCTGCTAAGCGGTGATCTCCGTTTAACTGGCGAGGCTCAGTTAATTCAGGCCGGAACGGCACCAAATCCAACTGCCGGTTCAGGAAAATTATTAAGAGACCAACAAGGTCAAAAAAACAGTTTCAATTACAATTACTGGTCGTCTCCTGTAAGTGCAAATAATATTAATTACTCCGTCGGCGGTGTTTTAAGAGACGGAACTGATGTCACCACAAGTCCATTTAGTCCACTTGCCATAAATTTTGGCGATGGTGCATTTTATGCTGATGGTCCATTGGAAATTCCTATAAAAATAAGTAACCGATGGATATGGTCCTATAATTCCCCAACACCCGACTCCAATACGGAATTGCAGGATTATTTTCAATGGAACTATATAGGCAGCACAGGGACTTTAAAAGTAGGAGAAGGATTTACCATGAAAGGAACTGGTGGACCGGCCGCAGTCGATGCGCTTCAAAACTACGTTTTTGTTGGAAAACCTAATTCCGGAACTATTTCGTTGAATCTAAGCGTACCAGACCAAACCTATTTAGTTGGAAATCCTTACCCATCAGCGATTGATGCCAATGAATTTATTTTAGATAATTTGGCAGGCAGAGCCGGTGTCAATGTATTTAATGGAGCACTTTATTATTGGGATCATTTTGGCCTGTCAAACAATCATCTGTTGGCGGAATATCAGGGTGGTTATGCTACTTATACTTTAATGGGTGGACTAAAGGCCGTTGCAGACAATCCTTTAACTGTAAATGATGGTTCAACCGGATCAAAAACACCAGGACAATACATACCCGTGGCACAAGCTTTCCTTGTGGATAACGCATTAGACCCTACTCTAGCCGGGACAACTGCAACCGTTCAGGGCGGGACGCTCAAGTTCAAAAACAGTCAACGCGCATTCGTCCGAGAAACTGCTGCGAGTTCCGTTTTTATGAAAACTGCCGGAACTAAAACCACCACACAAGAAAAACCGGAAACAAGGTCAAAAATCAGATTAGGTTATACTCCTCCAATGGGTGCCCACCGACAACTATTAGTAGGAGTTGACAGCCATGCTACTAATGAATTTGACATTGGTTACGAAGCACCTATGTTAGCAATGGAAGGGGATAATTTCTATTGGGAATTGAGTAACAGCAAGTTTATCATTCAGGCAATTCCAGATTTTAATATCGATCGAATAATACCATTCGGACTTAGAATCGCAAATGAAGGATTGACTACCATCAAAATTGATGCGCTAGAAAACATCCCTGAAACTACCGACATTTATTTATATGACAATGCAACGGCAATCTATCATAACATTAAGAATACTGATTTTAAAATTGCGTTAGCCGCAGGGGAGTACAAAACCCGTTTCTCGTTACAATTCACCGATAGAACGCTTGGTGTTGATGAGAATACTGCAAATGGCATTCTTGTTTTGTATTCCAACAACTATAAGGTTTTAATTATCCAAAACAAACTGCTTGACACCACAGTAAAAGAAGTGCATCTCTTCAATCTGTCAGGACAGGACCTTTCCAAATGGGACGTTGAAAATAGGGAACAAACCAGAATTCAAATTCCAATCAAGAATCTAAGTTCAGGGGTTTATATTGTTATGCTAAAAACTTCAAAAGGAACGTATAGCAAAAAAATAATTATCAGATAAAAATCCCACAGCTGCTGCTGATGTAAGTTGTAAAGTAATCATCAATTTAAAAGTGATATTTAATTATTCTTTTTATATTTGGATAATGAATTCAAATACAAGAACAACTAATTATATAAAAATGAAAAAAATAGCCCCCCTTTTAGCCGTACTTTTATTTACAATTAGTGCTGTCGCGCAAGAAGCAAAACCAGTTGCAAAGGAAAAAGCTAAAAAAGAATCGTGTTGTGCTAAAAAAGATTCCAAATCAAAAGAGATGAGTGCAGCAGATGTAGAAAAATGCAAAAAAGGAAGTGGAAAAAAATGCTAACAAAAGTATAACTATTCTATTCTTAGTAAAGCAAACGGCTTTTGAGGAGGCCACTGAAAAACATTGCTTGTTTTATTAGCTTCGTTTTTTAGACAATAAAAAAACGCTTGTAACAGGATTTTAAAGATCCATTATAAGCGTTTTTCTTTTGCAACTGTTTTTTATTTTAGGTTCTATCATTGATTTTTGACTTACATCGGTCCCATGCTGCGCACTGCACGCGTAGCTTGCATTTCACATATTAATTTGAGTTCATTTTAAGTTGACTGCAAAATTGCTATTGCTCCTTGCATTTGGGGTGGGATACGTTCGGCGACGGGAAATAGCTTTTTAGCTATTCCAAAAAAGAAAAAGTTGTTCTCGGAATACAACCGTTTTAAGCGCGAAGGATTGCAGAGAAAAGTCAAAAAAAACGGCTGAAATTTTCATAAAAAAAGCAACCAGGCTCTTTTTTGAAACAGAAAATTAATAAATTTTTAGATGACCTGAAACTTAAAGCCAGCATTTTGGGGAACGCCGGCATTCTTAATTTTTTAAATAAAGTCCTATAATCATTAAAGACAAAGCAAAAAACATACCCATAAACCATTTTAAAAGTTCAGATTTATTTTGTTCCATTTTTAGTTCGAGCTTTAAAAAATCTTCTCTAACAGAACTCTTAAAATCGGAGTTTTCGTATTTAATATCGTTTTGAACTTCTTCTTTTATTGCCTCTGCAAATTCTTTTGCTTTAGCATCAGATAGTTTAAATTCAGTTTTTAAAAAATTGTATAAATTTAGATTTACTGTACTCATGATGCATTCTTCTTTTTAAAAGTATTATTAATTCCTTTAGGTTCTATTAAAAAACACTTTTTATCTAAAAATTCATCCCGCTATTCATTATCAAATTTTAAATATTTCCGGAACCGGAATTTGCTAAACATTTTAAAATTGCTATTATTTAATATAAAATACAAATTTATACAATATTAACCAAAAATAAAATTAATATTTTAAGAGCTTGATATTAATCCGAAATGATTTTACATAAGATAAATTTTCTATGCCATCTCGTATCTTTTTAAATCCGGTGTGTTCTTTAAAAAATCTTCTTTTGCTTTTGCCAGATTATAAGACCTTTGCAAGTTAAGTAAAGGCTTGCAGTTCCTTGAAATACTTTCTCTAATCGTAAAGCCATGCTAGGGGAACAGCAGCATGTCCTTTTCTATTTTCATAACTACCTTTTTTATTTAGCTTTTACACTCCATTCAAAATCCATTTCGGAAACCTGGATTCCTTTTTCATCCGTTCCAATAGATTTCATCCAGAAGGTATGCCCTGCTCCACTGGCAATAGTTTCTTCAATGGCTTTTGCTATTAAATGGCCATCATTACAGGTAAAAGTGATTCTTCCAGTCGCTTTCTTTGTGAAATTCCCTTTATTATTAGCCACTAACATCGATATTTTTTTTTCGCTTTTTTGAATTTGATACATGACCAAAGCTCCTGTAGAAAGCTCAGCAGCCATCGCTTGTACGGCAAAATACATGGAATGAAAAGGATTTTGATTGATCCAGCGGTGCTTTACAGACACTACGCATTTACGCTCATCTATCGCTTTTACGCGTACACCGCAGATAAATGCTGATGGCAATTTGAACAATAGAAATCTATTAAGTTTTGATACGGTAAGTTTCATTATTGCTGGTTTTTTTGCTAAAATACAAAAAAATACTATGCGTACATATTAAAATACTTTGTTAATATTATGTTAATATTTGGTACTATGCGAAACAAGATACTATCTTTTAGCCATATATTTGCATAAGAAATTACTATATACTTTTAATCATGGAAACAACTACTGAAAAAAACACCGCAACATTTACTCATTTGAGCTGCTTAACTCAATATTTCATTCCTTTTGGAAATTACATTTTCCCAATATTGATTTGGTCTTCAAAAAAAGACACATCGGAATTTGTGGATTATAATGGAAAACAAGTGTTGAATTTCCAATTGAGTTTATTGCTCTATTCTTTAATATTAATTATGATAGCTGTACCAACATTTCTAATTACTTTCTTTAAGAATATACCTTTTGAAGCTTTGATAAATGATCACGATATTGTTTTAAGAAATTTTAGCTTTGAAGGCAACATCGGACTGTTAACAGTCGGTTTAGTTGCTGTATTACTTTTTGGCCTTTTGAAAATAGCAGAATTCTTTTTAATTATTTATGCTGCCATAAAGACATCAAATGGTGAAAAATACAGTTACCCCATCACGATTCCTTTCATCAAGTAGAAAAAAAACAGATTAAAATAAAATAGAAGTATAAAGTGAAATAAAAAAAGCAGGACACTAGCCAAAGGGAACTGCCAAAATAAAGAACTCCAAAAAAAAAATCATCAATCATCAATCAAAAAATGAATAGTTTAATCAACCAAAAATCAAAAAAAAGAAATTATGAACATTGAAAACACAAAAGCCCAGATGCGTAAAGGTGTTCTCGAGTTTTGCATCCTATCTGTATTAAAAGAAAAAGATGCCTACACATCGGAAATATTGGACACTTTGAAAAACGCAAAATTGTTAGTGGTGGAGGGAACCATTTATCCATTGCTTACCCGATTGAAAAATGACGGATTGCTCAACTACCGTTGGGAAGAATCCACCTCAGGACCACCAAGAAAATATTATGGTCTCACCGAAATAGGACAAACATTTTTAAATGAACTTAGTGGCACCTGGACTGAATTATCCGATGCCGTAAACCTTATAACCAACCAAAAACAATAGTCATGAACAAAACTGTAAATATAAACCTAGGCGGAATGTTCTTTCATATAGATGAAGATGCATACCAAAAACTGACCCGATACTTTGATGCCATTAAACGCTCTTTAAATAATTCATCAGGGCATGATGAGATCATAAAAGATATCGAAATGCGTGTTTCGGAATTATTGAATGAAAAACAAAAAAGCGACAAACATGTTGTGGGATTAAAAGATGTAGATGAGGTGATTGCCGTAATGGGACAGCCTGAAGATTATATCATTGAAGATGAATTAAAAACGTCTCAACCTTACAGCGACAACACCAACAGAAGAACAAAAAAACTGTACCGAGATAAAGAAAAAGGTATGATCGGCGGAGTTGCCGCAGGATTAGGTCACTATTTTGGAATCGATGCTGTCTGGATCAGAATTATTTTAATTTTATTGGTTTTTGCAGGATTTGGAACAGGTATTCTTGCTTACATTATCCTTTGGGTTGTAACACCAGAAGCCATTACAACCTCAGAAAAACTAGAAATGACAGGGGAGCCGGTTAACATTTCAAATATCGAAAAAAAAGTTAGAGAAGAGTTTGAAAGCGTTTCAGGAAAAATAAAAAATGTTGATTACGACAAATATGGCAATCAAATAAAAACGGGTGCCAATAAACTGGGAAACTCACTTGGTGATTTTATTGTAACTGTTTTCAAGATTTTTGCAAAATTCCTGGGTGTGATTTTGATTATCACCGGAATAGCAACTTTAGTATGTCTGCTGATTGCTGTTTTTACCTTAGGCTCATCGAATTTTATTAATGTGCCTTGGCAAAGTTTTATTGAAGCAGGAAATTTTACTGATTATCCTATTTGGTCTTTTGGATTATTAATGTTCTTTGCAGTTGGAATTCCGTTCTTTTTCCTAACCCTTTTAGGCTTCAAATTATTGTCTCCAACGATGAAGTCAATAGGAAATATTGCAAAATATACGCTATTGGCACTTTGGATAATTGCCATTGCAATCCTGATATCAATTGGCATAAAACAGGCATCAGAAGTGGCTTACGAAGGAAAAACAGTTCAAAAAGAAACCATCAGTATGCTGCCGACTGATACCTTGTATGTAAAATTCAGATACAATGATTATTATACTAAAAGCATTAATGACAGGGAAAACTTCAAATTTGTGCAAGACTCTGCAAATGCTCAACTGATTTATTCCAATAATGTAAGATTGCAAATTTTACATACGGACGAAAAATTACCATTCATCCAGATTGAGAAGATGGCAAGAGGAAAATCATTTCAGGATGCCAAAAAAAGAGCTGAAAAAATAAAATACACGATTAAAATTGAAGGAAATCATTTGATTTTAGACAATTATTTATTGACCGAAGTGAGCAATAAATTCCGTGATCAGGAAGTGGAAATCTTTTTATATTTACCGGAAGGAACTTTATTGAAACCCGATTCCTCCATTCAGGATTATGACAGATCTGATGATTCATTCTTCAATTTACACTACAGCTCAGACAATTACATTTACAAAGTGGAAAACTCTCAGATAAAATGTTTAAATTGTCCTGCTGATGAAAATGAATACGATGATGCAGACAATGATACGGATAACGATAGCACTCAGACCTCTGTCATTATTAATAAAAACGGGGTTTCGGTAAAAAATGACACAATCATTAATTCAAAAAATAACATTCAGGAATTAAAAATTAATAAAGACGGCATTATCATTAAAACCAAGTAGTCATGATAAAACTCATCACATTAATCACAAAATTCATTATTGTCACTTTGACGGCCCTTTTATTCGCATCATGCAATCACATGATCAATATGAAATCAATAGAAGGAAGTGGCCATGTCACAACTGAAAAGCGAATAGTGCAAGGCGATTTTAAAAGCGTTGCAGTCAGCAATGCACTAGAGCTTGTTATTGAGCAATCAGACAAAACAGAAATTATTGTTGAAGCGGATGACAATCTGCAAAAAGAAATCACTACAAAAGTGGAAAACGGCAAACTTATTATTGCTTGTGATTACCATTCTTTCAAGAATATAAAATCAAAAAAAATAACTGTAAAGATGCCTGTAATTGATCTGTTAGAAGCTTCAAGTGCTGCTACAATCAAAAGCAGCAACACAATAAAAGGTGAAAATATCAGAGTGGATGCCTCCAGTGCAGCTTCAATAGTGTTAAATATTGAATCCGATGCCATTTTTTGTGAATCCAGTAGCGGAAGCACCATTGCCATCAATGGAAAAGCACTTACCCTTGAAACAAAAGCGTCAAGCGGAAGCACAATAGATGCTAACGATTTGTTGGCAAATGAAATCAAAGCCCGCGCCTCAAGTGGTGCTTCTGTTCATATCCATCCCATTGTGAGCCTGGATGCAACAGCGTCAAGTGGCGGAAGCGTCAGTTACAACACCGTTCCAAAATCCATTCGAAAAGAAGCGAATTCAGGAGGAAGCGTTCATCAGCAATAAGAATTCCTATCGATTAAAAAACAGCTAAATCATCCATCAAAGTGGATGATTTTTTTATATTTGTATATACCTAATCCAACCGAAAATGAAAAAATATACTGTCATACTCGTACTCCTTTTATCAAGCACATTGACACTGGCTCAGAAAAAAGATAAAATAAAAGGATCAAGAACGGTTACCGTCGAGCAAAGAGAAGTTGGTAATTTTGAAGCGCTTGAAGTAGAAGACAATCTCGAAGTTCATTTGGAAAGAGGAGAAAAAACGGAGCTAAAAATTGAAGCGGATGACAATTTACAGGATATCATTTCATTCGATTTAAGAGACAGTATACTCCGTATTTACACCACTAAAGAAGCGGTGAGTTACAAAAAGTTACTTGTGAGGGTTACCTATACCCAAGATTTAAATTTGATAACTTCAAAAAATGAAGCCACTGTAAACGCGATACAAGAAATCCAATTGGACACTTTAACCATTAAGGCACATGATTTTTCCCAACTCTATTTAAATGTTAGTGCCAAAAAGTTCCTATTACAGGCTGATGACAAATCGAAAACAGAACTGAATTTAAAATCAGAAAAGACGATTGTGGAATTGAGTAAAAATGCAGCGCTGAAAGCACTGGTTACCGCTATTGATTTGAAAGTTGACCTGTACCAAAAATCAGAGGCAACTATAGAGGGAGACGCAACCAATGCCCTTATACGACTGGATAATAACGCCACGCTGACAGCAAACAAACTGACTGTAGAAAACGCTGATATCACTACAGAAAGTTATTCCACCTGCAGTCTAAACGCAACGGCAACCGTTATTATTGACGCCGCCGATCAATCAGAGGTGCAGCTTTTGGGAACACCAAAAATAGAAATCCGACAATTTGCCGATGAAGCCAAATTGATAAAGAAATTAAAATAGAAAAATAGCTCCAAAAAAAAAGTCTCAATTTATACAAACTGAGACTTTTTTTTGAAATCATACCTTACTGGTTATTCTTTAGAAGCCAAATATCTTTCGGCATCAAGAGCAGCCATACAACCTGTTCCGGCTGCAGTAATGGCTTGACGATACACATGATCTGCCGCATCACCTGCTACGAAAACTCCGTCAACATTCGTTTTTGAAGTTCCAGGGGTATTGATTATATATCCTGTTTCGTCTAAAGTGACAAATTCATTAAAAATATCTGTATTGGGTTTGTGACCAATAGCCACAAAGAAGCCCGTAGCGGGAATATCAAAAATAGCTCCCGTAGTTTTATTTTTTGCTTTTACACCTTCCACCACTTGTTCGTCACCCAGTACTTCAACCGTATCGTGATTCATTAATATAGTGATGTTCTCCGTTTTGCGAACGCGTTCTTCCATAATTTTTGACGCTCTGAATTTTTCACTTCGAACCAACATCGTTACTTTTTTACAAAGTTTTGACAAATAGTGTGCTTCTTCACAAGCTGAATCGCCTGCTCCAACGATTACCACTTCTTGATTTCTATAGAAAAATCCGTCACAAACAGCACAGGCAGAAACGCCACCACCCATTTTCAAATAGTGTTGTTCTGAAGGCAATCCTAAATATTTAGCAGAGGCTCCAGTCGAAATAATTACTGTTTCACAATGCAATTCTTTTGTACCGTTGATCCAAACTTTATGAATAGCTCCGGAAAAATCTACTTTAGTGGCCCAACCATCACGCACATCCGTACCAAAACGTTGTGCTTGCGCTTGTAATTGAACCATCATCTCAGGTCCTGTCACACCATCGACATAACCCGGAAAGTTCTCTACTTCATTCGTTGTTGTTAACTGACCTCCAGGCTGGATCCCCTGATATAACACTGGATTCATATTAGCTCTGGCGGCATAAATAGCTGCAGTATAACCTGCTGGACCAGAACCTATAATAAGACATTTAATTTTTTCTATTGTATCAGACATAGTGCTTTTTATTACATTTTTGAAGTTGCAAATGTAGTTTTTTAATAAAAAAATCCGCTTATAAAAACATCATTTTTACCTATTCTAAAATAATTTTCTCCTATTTTGATTTTTGATTTGCTGAAATAGAAAATAATTCTATCTTTGCAGCGGAATTACGGGGTGTAGCGTAGCTCGGTTATCGCGCCTGCTTTGGGAGCAGGAGGCCGCAGGTTCGAATCCTGCCACCCCGACAAAAGTCGAACAGAAATGTTCGACTTTTTTTATTTATAAACTGCTCTGACTGCTCTCGCATTGAAATAAAATTGGGATCAATCCGAAAACCTGTGAGGAGCAAAAATTGTGGCTCGAAATCCTATTCTGTCAAATATCAAATTATCAGGATATATTGAACCAATTAAATCCCTGCAGGCGACAAACTCCGAATTGTCATAGATAGATGAATTCTAAATAAATTTTCAATTCCCTGACTAAGCAATTTTTCAATATCATCTTGATCAGTGTTTAGACCTGAACATCTTGCTTGAAGTCTCGCTAATGTCTCCGCATAATCAGATTTTATTTCCCTATAATCTACTGCATCTATTTGATTAGTTATTAATAAGGGTAAATTTCACCTTCGATATTTTTAATAATCAGCAAAAGTAAAAAGGATTCATAAAGCTATAATTATTTCAGTAACTTTGCCCTCAATAAATTATTTTTTGCAATAAAAAAAATCACAAAAGCTGAAGTTGAATTTTTTTTAGCACAATCAACTTTTGACCTTAAACCCGGACAAGGCGCAATTAGTTTTCCAATAATTGAAAGAATTCATAGGAGATTACAACTGGATAAAAGATTTAGTTCTATAAAAATCCATGAAGGAATTATCACAGATGGGCATCATCGTTACATCTGTTTAAGCATTTTAGGATTGGAAGTTGAAACATCTAAAGGGGGAAGAAATCCATCTGCCGAAGGATTTGACTGGAAGAAATTAAATATTGAAACAAACGATTACGATACTGATGCAGATATTCAGCGTTATGAGGAATTGTACGGTTGATTAGCAGTAAGTTAAAAAAATAGTTAATATGTTTTTATTAAAGAAAAGACATTACCTTTGTATCATGTTAATATTATTAGACATAGATGGTGTAATGCTTTCGGCATCTTCTTGGAAACCCGTTGAGAGATTAGACGATGGTTTTTCAAGTTTTAGCCCTAGAGCTATTTCAAGTCTTCAAAGAATTATTTCGGAGACTGGGGCTTCTATTGTCTTGACTACATCTCATAAATCTACATATAGCTTACCTCAATGGCGAAAAATTTTCAAGAAAAGAGGTATTAATGTATCTATTGTTGGGAAGCTTGAAGACAATACTACTTTTTTGACCCGTAAGGAAGAAATCCTAAACTGGCAACTTAAAAACCAGAGCGTCAATGATTATGTTATTATTGATGATGATAAGTCACTGAATGGTTTACCAAGTAACATTAAAGACAAGCTAGTTCTTACAAGTCCTATGGTGGGTTTAACTAATGATGATGCTTTGTCTGCTATTGAAACTTTAAGGAAATCTGAATTAGTTTATGCTTAACTAAAAAGTTAATTAATTATATAAGCCTCTTTTTAAGAGGCTTTTTTATGCAATTTTACCAACCTATTTAATAGGCACAGCTTTCTTGATTCTCTCTCTTTTAAGAGATTTGAGAAAAAGTTACTAATTACCCTACAATCACAAAATGTTCCTATATTTACAAATCATAACATTTTATACTTTGTTCTATGGAAATTTTTCTTTTGGTTGCCATATTCACTTTATTGTTTTACATTCTTACGACATTCAAAAACCGATTTGATCAAGTTGAGGATCAATTTGATGAGCTGAACAAAAAAATCGCTCTGTTAAAAATAACGGAAAAGGCAACAGAGAAACCTGTGGCTCCCTCAACTCCAGTTATTGAAAAAGAAAAACCAATTGCAATTTTTGAGCAAATAAAGCCACTATCATTTGAGCCTGAAAAAAAAGATTCTAGTGAAGAAACGAAAAAAGTTGTTTTTTCAATGGATAATATTTCGCAGGAACCCACACTTGTTGTACCAAAAGTGGAACAAAAAACAGCTGTCCCTGTAGTCCCTGAAAAAACTTTCTGGGAAAATTTCAAAGAAAAAAATCCAGATTTAGAGAAATTTATTGGTGAAAACCTAATCAACAAAATTGGAGTCTTAATTCTTGTTTTAGGAATTAGCTATTTTGTAAAATACGCGATAGATAAAGATTGGATTAACGAACCGGCTCGCGTAGGAATTGGCATTTTGTGTGGCGCATTAGTTATGGGAATTGCTCATAAACTACGACAAAATTATGCAGCTTTTAGCTCAGTAATTGTAGCTGGTGCTATTGCTATTTTCTATTTCACGATTGGCATCGCTTTTCATGATTACCACTTATTTAATCAGAGCGTCGCATTCGGAATTATGGTTGTAATAACCGCCTTTAGTGCTTTTATATCGCTTTCTTATAACCGGAGTGAACTAGCAGTTCTTTCCCTGATTGGTGGGTTTGCAGTTCCTTTTATGGTGAGTACTGGTGCAGGGAATTACGTGATTTTATTTAGTTATATAATTATTCTAAACATCGGGATTTTGGCTTTAGCCTATCATAAAAAATGGAATCTGGTAAATGTACTTGCTTATATTTTTACCGTTTTATTGTATGGTGGCTGGTTATTTAAAGAAATTGACAATGACAAACCACATTATTCAGGAGCATTTGTCTTTGCATTTGCCTTTTATTTTATTTTTATAGTGATGAATCTTATCAATAACATAAGAACAAAAGGAGAATTTTCTAAAGCACAATTAATAATTCTGGCCAGTAATACCTTTTTGTTTTATGGAGCCGGAATGGCAATCCTGGCAAATTACCATCCTGAGTTGAGAGGGTTATTTACTACCTTAATTGCAGTACTTAATTTAATTTATGCTTGGTTTTTATATGCGAAATTTGGATTAGACAAAAAAGCAGTTTACTTGCTTATCGGGATGACCTTAACGTTCGTTACCCTTGCAATTCCTATTCAATTCGAAGGTAATTACATCACCTTATTTTGGGCTGCCGAAGCCGTTTTATTATTATGGCTTTCACAAAAATCAAAAATTACAAGTTATCGGTTTGGGTCTGTAATCGTTCATTTTCTTATGATTATCAGCTTGATTATCGACTGGAATAAATTTTACAGAGGCACTGCAACACTAAATATAATTATCAATCCTGTATTTTGCACCGGACTATTTGCAATGGCTTCTTTATTTGCTGTTTATTATTTATTGAGCCGTGAAACTAAAAAAAACAGTCTACTTGGTTTTACCTTTGATCCCGAAAAATATAGGAAATATGTTTTAGGATTAGGATTTGCTATTTCTTATTTTGTCGGATTTTTAGAAGTGGGCTATCAATCGGATGATTACATCCAAAATATAAATACTGCAGCGGAATTTCCAGTGATTTATCATTTGGTGTTCTTTGCAATACTATCAACTTATTTGATAAAAATGAAAACTGATTCAGGATTTAAAGCTGCAACACTAATTGCAATCAGTAACATTATATTATTCGCATTCTGGTTCTCAAATTATGCCTTCAATGAACATCAAGAAATTATAACTACCGGAAAAGGGCAGCCAATTGCGTTTTATTTGCATTATATTTCGTTGTTTCTAACTATTTATTTTGGATTCCAATTGTACCAAATGAATGCTAAAAAAGTGGTTTTTGAACTATTCAACAAGAAAATGTACGTTTGGATTGCCGCTTTTTTTGTAATTTATATCGCCAGTACAGAAATAATGCTTCACGGATTAGTGTTGCTTAATTCACCTGTCACCACCCAGGACGTTCAGGCAAGTAGCCTCTATGCTGACTACAAAACGGATTTGGATTACATTAGAGACACTATTGCTACGGAAACGATCGCTGTCGCTCGAACTAAAATAACCAAAACTGGCTACCCGATCCTTTGGGGAAGCTTAGCTTTCGTTTTCCTAATCGTAGGAATAAAAAAGCAAGTCAAAACCCTTCGCATTATTGCTTTGGCTCTATTGGGATTAACGATTATGAAATTATTCTTGTTCGATATTAGTAATGTTTCCGAAACTGGAAAAATCATATCGTTCATACTGCTGGGAATCCTGATTTTGGTTATTTCTTTTGTCTATCAAAAAATAAAAGTCCTAGTTATAGATGAAAATAAATCTACTGAAACTGATGAAACTAAATAAATTTATGATACTCTTATTTTTGACAAACCTTTCGTTTGCACAATATAAGACAACTGCAAAAATAAAAAAGGTCGCCAATGATGGTTTACATAAAATAGTTTTGCCCCCTGCTATTCGGTCTTTTTCTAAAGAAGACTTAAGCGATTTTAGGATTTTTGATGCTAAAGGAAATGAGGTGCCCTATTTTATAATTCAAAGCGAAAAAGAAACTTTCTCAAACACTTTTGAAGAATATACCATATTGTCAAAAACTGTTGTGCCCAAAAAGACCTCTTCGATTATCATTAGTAATCCTTCAGCTACAAATAGCAACCGGATCTCGCTTTCGATTGCCAATTCAGATGTTGTGAAAACGTATTCTGTCTCAGGAAGCGATGACCAAAAAGAATGGTTTGGCTTATCAAATGCACAAGAATTAGAAGATTTGAATAGTCCTGATAAAACTACTGTTATCAAAACCATTTTTTTTCCGCTTAACTCCTATCGCTTTTTAAAAATAGATTTCGACGATAAAAAAACCTTACCAATCAATATTCTAAAAGCAGGAAATTTTAATAGCCCATTTCAAAAGCATTTGTTGCACCAAATTATTCCAAAAAGCAGTTCGATAACGCAACTCCCGAACGAAAAGAAAACCCAAATCCATCTTATTTTTGAAGAGCCACAAGTTATAAACCAAATCGTTTTTGATATTGCAAAACCTACGCTTTACAAACGAAATGCAGGCATTTATAAAAATGTTACGCGAAAAATTAAGCATAAAACAGAAACCTATCAAGAAAACAGCACCAATTTCGAATTGAGTTCAAACACAAAAAATACATTCAATATTTCTCAACTATTTGAAAAGGAGTTTTTTATAACGATCGAAAATCAAGACAATCAACCCTTGACTGTTTCTGAAATAAAATGCAATCAAATCTCCGTTTCGATAATTGCAGATTTAAAAAGAAATGAACAATACAGCATCAAAACAGGAAATTCAAATTTAAGCACTCCACGGTATGACCTTTCCTACTTCAAAAATAACATTGCTACCACTTTGCCCGAAACGTCCATTTATGGGATAAAACAAACAATTACTAACCAAAACGGAATTCAGAAAAAATCGTTCTGGCAACAATCTTCTTTTATGTGGCTTTGCATTGCATTAGCAGCTATCGTTATTTTATACTTTACTTTGAGTCTCGTAAAAGAGATGAGGAGAAATAATTAAATTGCAATAATCTATGGTTATTTTCTATTTAAGCTGTTTTGGAATAATTCTTAATTAACGGTCGAATTCCTTACTCCCCTGCCAAATAGCAGTAAAAAGCTTCACATCCCCCCTATTTTTCTTGACGCGGAAGAGCAAACAAATGAAACTTCTTTAAGGGCTTTCGAAAAAAGGGGAGGACATCAAGAACAAGAAACGAACAGCCAGAATAGCTCTTGAAAATCAAATTCAGTTTTAAAATTTTGAATCTGTCAAATGACAACTAATCAAGCTTTAACAAATGTTAACAAAATAGATTTTTAGAAACCATAATAAATTGTATTTTTACGGTTCAAAATTTAGAAAAACAAATGGGCAAAATCATCGCGATTGCTAATCAAAAAGGTGGAGTTGGAAAGACTACAACGTCTGTAAATCTTGCTGCTTCACTGGGTGTTTTAGAAAAAAAAGTATTACTTATAGATGCTGATCCACAGGCAAATGCCTCTTCAGGATTGGGTATTGATGTCGAATCTGTTGAGATTGGCACCTATCAAATTTTGGAACACAGTCATACACCAGCGGAGGCCATTATAAAATGTTCAGCCCCAAATGTGGACGTGATCCCATCACATATCGACCTAGTCGCTATTGAAATCGAATTGGTCGATAAAGAAAATAGGGAATATATGCTTAAAAAAGCATTGGAAAGTATCAAAGACGAGTACGATTATATCATTATAGATTGTGCACCATCCCTTGGGTTGCTTACATTGAATGCTTTGACTGCTGCTGATTCGGTGATTATTCCTATTCAATGTGAATATTTCGCGTTGGAAGGTTTAGGCAAATTATTGAACACTATAAAAAGCATTCAAAAAATTCACAATCCTGATTTAGATATTGAAGGGTTATTGTTGACCATGTTTGACTCGAGACTGCGGTTATCAAACCAGGTAGTTGAGGAAGTTCAGAAACATTTCAACGACATGGTTTTTGATACAATTATTCAAAGAAATGTAAAATTGAGCGAAGCGCCAAGCTTTGGAGAAAGTATAATAAACTACGATGCGACCAGCAAAGGAGCTACCAATTACTTGCATCTTGCTCAAGAAGTTATAAAGAAAAACAGTAAATAGTTTTATGGCAAAAGCACTTAAAAAACAAGCCTTAGGAAGAGGATTATCTGCCTTATTGAAAGATCCGGAAAATGATATAAAATCCGTTGATGATAAAAATGCTGATAAAGTTGTAGGAAATATTATTGAGCTTGAAATTGATGCGATTGAAATAAATCCGTTTCAGCCAAGAAGTAATTTCAATGAAGAATCATTGCGAGAATTAGCGACTTCCATTAAAGAATTAGGCGTTATTCAGCCCATTACCGTACGTAAATTAGACTTCAATAAATACCAGTTGATTTCGGGTGAACGTCGTCTTCGCGCGTCAACTCTTGTAGGACTGACTACCGTCCCTGCTTACATTCGTATTGCAAATGACAATGAATCGCTGGTTATGGCATTGGTTGAAAACATTCAACGTCATGATTTGGATCCAATTGAGATTGCACTTTCGTACCAGCGTCTTATTGATGAAATTCAATTGACTCAAGAACAAATGAGCGACCGTGTCGGAAAAAAACGTTCTACAATTGCTAATTATTTGAGACTTTTAAAATTAGATCCGATAATCCAAACCGGAATTCGTGATGGTTTCATCAGTATGGGACATGGCCGTGCGATAATCAACATCGAAGATCAGGATATCCAAACGGATATCTATCAAAAAATTGTCAGTCAAAACCTCTCTGTTCGTGATACGGAATCATTAGTAAAAAACTATCATGAAAGTTTAAAACCAAAACCTGCCGGCAAACCAAAAGCGGCATCTTTTGAAATCGCAGCTGCTCACAAAAGCACTTTTACCAATTATTTTGGAACCAAAGTCGATGTAAAAGTAGCCGGAAACGGTAAAGGAAAAATCACTATTCCCTTTCATTCTGAAGAAGATTTCAACAGAATTATTAAACTAATAAACGAGTAGTGCATAAAATCATTTTCATAAGTCTCTTCCTCTTTATAGCAGGAAACGCTACCGTTTTTGGGCAATCCAAAACTGAGGATGCGGTTCTGATCGCAAAAGACACTTTGAAATCGAATGACATAGATCCTTTAACACCTGCAAAAGCAGCCTTTTATTCGGCAGTTTTACCCGGACTCGGACAAGCTTACAACAAAAAATACTGGAAAATACCCCTTGTTTACGGTGCCATGGGGACCAGTCTGTATTATTATATACACAGTAATGAAAAATACCATGAATATAGAGATGCTTATAAGCGCAGACTCGAAGGGTACAACGATGACAATTACGCTTATCTAGATAACAATCGATTGATTGCCGGTCAAAAATTTTATCAGAGAAATCGGGATTTGTCGGCATTGATAACGTTGGGTTTTTATGTTTTAAATATTGTAGATGCTAATGTGGATGCTGCCTTAATCCAGTTCAATGTGGATGAAAATTTATCGGTAAGACCAATTCTTTATCCAAATGATGTAACATTAAAAACGAATGTAGGACTAACTATTAATTATAATTTTTAAATAAGGAACGATTCCGGCCACCAGGCTGCTACTTATTTAAATAAAAAAAAATAAAAAAAATGAAAATTGCGCTTTTAGGATACGGAAAAATGGGCCAGGTAATAGAAAGAATTGCTCTTGAAAGGGGTCATGAAATAGTTTTGAAAAAGGACGAATTCAACACTTATGAAGGACTTTCAAATGCTGATGTGGCTATTGATTTCAGTGTTCCAACTGCTGCAGTATCTAACATTTCAAATTGTTTTCATGCTAATGTACCTGTAATCTCAGGAACTACAGGCTGGCTGGAACATTATGATGAAATGCTGGCGTTGTGCGCGGCAACAAACGGAGCGTTTATATCCAGCTCTAACTTCAGTTTAGGGGTCAATATTTTCTTTGAACTCAATGAGTATTTGGCCAAAATAATGTCAAAATTCGACAACTATACTGTTGAAATGGAAGAAATACATCATACTCAAAAACTCGATGCACCAAGTGGAACTGCCATTTCGTTGGCAAAAGGAGTAATTGAAAATAGTAATTACACCAATTGGACCTTAGAAAATCCTGAAGCGAATCAAATTCATATCGATACCAAAAGAATCGGAACTGTTCCCGGGACCCATACGGTAACGTACAACTCGGTTGTTGATGCTATCGAAATAAAACATACGGCGCACAATCGGGAAGGTTTTGCCCTTGGAGCCGTAATTGCAGCAGAGTGGATTGCAGGCAAACAAGGTGTTTTTACAATGAAAGACGTTTTAAATTTAAAATAAACTGGCTCCGGTTCAAGATCGTTTCCAATGGAACAGCCTTAAACCTTAAATCTTAAATAAAAAAATTATGACAGCATATCAATGGTTTGTATTTTTTCTAATCGTGCAGGTAGTTCACTTTTTAGGAACTTGGAAATTATACGAAAGTGCGGGCAGAAAACGTTGGGAAGCAGCTATTCCTGTTTATAATGCCATTGTTTTGATGAAAATAATCGGTCGCCCTACCTGGTGGACCGTTTTACTTTTTATCCCAATTATTAACCTCATTATGTTCCCGGTAATTTGGGTTGAAACCTTGAGGAGTTTTGGAAAAAAATCTTCTTTGGATACCTTTTTAGGCATCGTAACTTTTGGATTCTATATCTATTATGTTAATTATACCCAAAAATTAGAGTATACAGCGGACAGAAGCTTGCAGCCTAAAAACAAAACAGCGGACACCATTAGTTCGTTGCTTTTTGCTGTTATCGTCGCTACTCTAGTGCATACCTATTTTGTTCAGCCGTACACCATTCCTACTTCCTCACTGGAGAAATCATTATTGATTGGCGATTTTCTATTTGTCAGTAAAATGAATTATGGGGCAAGGGTTCCTATGACAACTGTGGCTTTGCCAATGGTTCATGATTCAATACCTTTTACAAAAAGCAAATCTTATCTTACGTGGCCACAATTACCCTATTTGAGATTACCCGGTATCCAAAACATAAATCGCACAGACATAGTAGTATTCAACTGGCCTGTAGATACCGTTTATAAATTTTTTGACACATCAAAAAGAAGAGCATACAAACCAGTAGATAAAAAATCGAATTATGTAAAAAGATGCGTTGGTATTCCTGGCGATAGTTTGTCCATAAAAGACGGTATCGTTTACATCAATGGCAAAATACTGCAATTACCGGAACGGGCAAAACCTCAATTTTCGTATGCAGTAGCATTAGACGGAAAAACACCAATCGATTTTGAGTTTTTGTTAAAAGACTTAGACATTACGGATGATGCAGGATTTAAAAATGATTTGAGAGACACCTTATTCTTAAAAGCACTTACCGCAGCCGGAGCAGAAAGATTAAAAAATGTTCCCGGAGTGGTGTCGGTAACAAGACAGATTTCAAAAGGTGTTGAAGATGGCATATTCCCTCACATCAACAAATGGAATCGTGACAATTTTGGTCCAATTTATATTCCACAAAAAGGAAAAACAGTTGCTTTAACTACTGAAACATTGCCATTTTACAGCATGATTATTTCAGAATATGAGAAGAAAGATCTAAAAGTTAATGGAAGTGAAATAAGAATTGACGGTAAAGTAGTTAACAGCTATACCTTTTGCCAAAATTACTATTGGATGATGGGTGACAACCGCCACAACTCAGAAGACAGTCGCTATTGGGGTTATGTTCCGGAAGACCACATTGTAGGAAAACCAATTTTCATCTGGTTAAGCATAGACCCTCATGGAAAAGGACTCAACAAAGTTCGTTGGGACAGAGTTTTTACCACCGTTAGTGGTGAAGGTCAGCCACAATCGTACTTTAAATTATTCCTGCTTGCTTTAGTAGCCTTCTTTGTTGGAGAATACTTCTGGAAAAAAAGAAAAGAGAAAAAAAATATATAACTACAACTTAATTTTAAAATACTAAGGACAGCCACAATCGTATCTTAAGTTATTTCTATTTGGTTTAGCAGCCTTCTTTGTTGGAGAGTATTTCTGGAAAAAAGAAAAGCGAAAAATAATTAGTCAAATCTTTAGACAACCATGAACATACTATTACACCCAACCTATTTCCCGTCCATTAGCCATTTTTCGGCAATGGCACAGGCTGATAGTATTACCTTTGAAACAGAGGATAATTTCCAGAAGCAAACCAACAGGAACCGCACTTATATTTACAGTCCCAATGGCATTCAGCTGCTGAATATTCCTGTAAAACATTCCAAAGAAAGTCATCAAAAAACAAAAGACATAAAAATAGAAACCGATTTTGACTGGCAAAAACAACATTTCAAATCATTGGAAGCAGCGTATAGAAGCTCTCCTTTTTTCGAATTTTTTGAAGATGATTTACGCCCAATTTTCGAAAAAAAGCATACCTTTTTACTGGATTTGAATTTTGAAACTTTAGCTATTCTATCCAAATGTTTGCGGTTTAAAATCGAGTACGCAACGACAACAGAATACTTTCATCAAGTAGATACAATTACAGACTTCAGGTATTTGGCAGATGGAAAAAAAGACACTTCCCTATTTGAATCGTACACTCAGGTTTTTGATGACAAACATGGATTTATTAACAATCTAAGTGTTCTGGATTTATTATTTAACGAAGGGAAATATGCGATGGACTATTTGAGAAGACAAAAACTTATTAAATAACATTTATAATTATTGCTGTTCAAAAGATAATCGTGCCATTATCGGAAAATGATCTGAATTTATAAATTCGGGGAAGTTTTCAAATTTCTTGACAGTAATTTTTTCATCAGCAAAGATATAATCAATCCGCGCAGGATAATACCTGAATTTATACGTCTCTCCAAAACCTTTCCCTGCTTCTTCAAAACTATCTTTTAACTTGCCTTTTATACCCCTGTAAACATACGAAAAAGCGCTGTTATTCATATCCCCACAAATGATAATCGGATATTCACAACCTTTAAGATGTTCTTTTAATAACTCTGCCTGTTCCTGTTGCTCTTTGAATCCTTCACTAATTCTCATCAGCATCTTTTGTGATTTCTTCTTATTGATCACATCAATATTTTCATCAATTTCATTAACATCAGGAGATATTTTCAATGATTGCAAATGCATGTTATAGACCCTGATAATATCTTTTCCTTTCTTAATATCAGCAAAAACAATATTGTTAGTCGTGTTGGCAAAAACTATATTTCCCTGGTTAATAATGGGGAATTTAGAGAAAATGGCCTGACCCGTTTTAATGTTGCTTCCATCAGTAAAAATATACCGGTGCGGATACACTTTAAAATCAATATTGGCTGAAGAAGAGTATTCCTGAAGGCATAATATATCAGGATTTTTATCATTTATAAAGGTCAAAATCTCAGCAGGAACATCATCTCTGTCAATCCACTTAAACACATTGAACAGATGCACATTGTAGCTCATGATAGTAAAATCATTTTCTCCTTTAGGTAATTCAATAGCGGAAAATTTATAGAATTTATTGATAAAAGTAATCCCTATCAACAGTACCAGACCGGACACAATCATTCGCTTTTTGAATTGAATGGCCCAGTAAACGAAAAACAATCCATTTATAATAAAGCAAAGCGGCATAAAAAGCGTCAAGACTGACAAAAGAGGGAACGCTTTTGGCGCTAAAAAAGGAAAAACATAAGCAATGAAAGTCATTACAGCGAGCGCTATATTTAATAGAAACATTACTTTATTGAACCAGGAAAGGTTTTTCATTTTTTTTATTTTTTGCGCAAACAAAAAAGTGCAACTTACTTGCCTGCTTTGAACAAAAATTCTTTTTCTTCTTTGGTCAGACTATCGTAACCGGATTGACTTATTTTATCCAAAATCTCATCAATTTGTTGCTGTGTTTTATCCTTGGTAATTATTCTTGAAGTATTCTTTTCAATTGGTTTACCATAATTTCTATGCACTTTTTTGAATTGCGGGGCTGTATTTTTTTTGAACAAATTTGTAAAAAAATCCAAAAAACGAGAAACGATTTTACTCAAATCAATCCCAATTTGAAGCAATTTAATAAAAATAAAACCAAAAAAAGCTCCTGAAAGGTGAGAAATATGTCCTCCGGTATTGGCTAATCTGAATTGCATTAAATCAATTAAAATAATCACGAAAGTGATGTGCCACAGTTTTACATTTCCTATGAGCAGCAGCCTCACATTCATCAAAGGATGATAGGTTGTAGTGGCTACTAAGACAGCCATGATGGCAGCAGAAGCACCAATAATGGAGGAACTTAAATTCAAAAAATAATAACCGGCAACAAAAGCTACTCCGGCGAATATTGCGCTCAACAGATACAGTCCTAAATATTGCTTGGGTGTAAAAAAAGTCAAAAACAAAGTACTGGCAAAATTCAAAACTATCATGTTAAAAAACAAGTGCCAAAACCCATCATGAAAAAAAGCGTAGGTTAAAAAAGTCCACGGTTTTATAATAAAATTAGAAGGTTCTGAAGAAAGCGCAATCCAATTTGGAAAATCAAATGCACCTACTTTAAATTGATAAAAAAACAGCAATGAAACCAGAAAACAAAAAACATTCCAGTAGATTAACCGTTGGGCTATTCCACCTAATTTGTACTGCAATTTCAAGTCGTCAAAAATACTTCCCATTTTTTTAAATTAATTCCAACGGTTATTATTAAACTGATTCTTCTTCCAGTACCACATAATTATGAAACCAAACAAAGCACCTCCTACGTGAGCAAAATGTGCTATTCCACCACCGCCACCAAATATGGATTTTCCGGATATCCCCAAATACAAATCTACTAAGACTAAACCTGGCACGAAATATTTTGCTTTTATTGGCACCGGAATAAACATCAAGGCCAATTCAGCATTAGGAAACATAAAAGCAAAAGCAACAATTACACCATAAATTGCACCGGAAGCTCCAACAACAGTCCCCAAATAGGCACTTACAAAATTTTGAAAACTGGCACTGTTTAAAAGTCCTACAATCTGATCATTCCCTTTTCCATTTAAAACAGCTATAATTTCCGTTTTAGAAAATCCCTGTTCCATCAAAGCATTTAATCCATCCTGATAGTAATAATAGTTGATTCCTGTATGAAGCAATGCTGCACCTAAACCGCAGGAAATATAGAAAAAGAGAAACTTTTTGCTTCCCCAGATACTTTCCAATGCAGAGCCAAAAGAATATAACGCAAACATGTTGAAAAAAATGTGCATAAATCCACCATGCATAAACATGTGTGAAATAGGCTGCCAAACTTGGAAATTTGGATTTTCAGGAAAATACATCGAAAGCATTTTATAAGCGGGATCACCTAAAGCAAGTGTCCCGACAAAAAACAAAATATTAATAATTATTAATTGTTTAACCGTCTCCGTTACGTTTCTCATAGTGCAAATTTTTTATCTAAATCTTCCACCCGCATCGTGATGAAAGTGGGTTTATAAAATGGCGAAACATTGGGGTCTTTACAGGCAAAAAGCCCGTTTACCAAGTTTTCCTGTTCTTTCTCTGTCAGGTGAGTCCCTGTTTTTACAGCCAAACTTTTCGCCATGGATTTGGCAATTGTATCATTCTGGCTAAAACTGCTCTCTGGAATTCCATCCTGTAAATCACTTAACAATTGTTCCAAAACTATTGAAACTTCACTCTCAGTCACATTCACGGGTATTCCTGAAATGACAATATGATCTGTATTGTTTTCTTCAAAAACAAACCCTGTATTCATCAGTGAAAGTTGCAATTCAGCGATAAGATCCATTTCACTAGTCGAAAAAAACAAGTTTAAGGGAAACAATAGCTGTTGGCTTGACGCTTGGTTGACTGTCATATTAACTAAAAACTGTTCGTACAAAACACGTTGATGTGCCCGCTGTTGGTCTACAATAACCATCCCTGATTTTATAGAAGACACAATATATTTTTTATGAATCTGATAGGTTTTATGCACCGCATGCTCTACTTCTTCATCGTTGAACAAAGAAGAAGTCACCTCTTCATTTTCGAATGCAATAGCTCCTATTTCATCTGTATCTTGTTTTAAACCTACATACAGGCTTTCCCAATTTGCTGTTGGTTCAGGCTTCCTGTAATTTGAAAAATGCTTATTCGGTTTATCATCAGAGAACGGATTGAAATTTCCATCCACCTGAATGGTTGGCGTAGCACCTTCTAAATCTTTGTAGTGATATGGGGTATCCAAATTCGAATCCCGATCAAAATCCAAAACCGGAGCCACATTAAACTGACCCAAACTATGTTTTATTGAAGCTCTCAAAATAGCATATAAAGCATGTTCATCGTCAAACTTGATTTCCGTTTTAGTAGGATGAATATTGATATCAATCGTATTGGGCGGTACAGATAAATATAAAAAATAACTGGGTTGCGCACCGTCTTTTAAGATTCCGTCATAAGCAGCCATAACAGCATGGTGTAAATACCCACTTTTTATAAAACGGTCGTTCACGAAGAAAAATTGTTCGCCACGATTTTTCTTAGCAAATTCCGGTTTGCTTACAAATCCCTGAATCGCCACTATTTCTGTTTCTTCCTGAACCGGAACCAATTTCTCATTGGTTTTACCCGAAAAAATATTGACAATTCGTTGTCGCAAAGTGGAAGGCGGCAAATTAAACATTTCGCTGCCGTTGTGATAAAACGTAAAATGAATTTTTGGGTGAGCTAAAGCCACGCGTTGAAACTCATCAATAATATGACGGTATTCCACCGTATCGGACTTCAGGAAATTACGTCGCGCCGGAATATTAAAGAATAGGTTTTTTACCGCAAACGAAGTTCCTTTTGGCAAAACAGCTACATCTTGCGATACAAACTTACTGCCTTCAATTATAATGTGTGTCCCTAATTCTTCCTGCTCTTGCCTGGTTTTCATTTCTATATGGGCAATCGCAGCAATAGAAGCCAATGCTTCTCCACGAAAACCTTTGGTATGCAAAGAAAATAAATCTTCAGCCTGACGGATTTTGGAAGTGGCATGACGTTCAAAACACAAACGGGCATCGGTTACGCTCATTCCCAAACCATTATCAATCACTTGTACCAACGCCTTCCCGGCATCTTTAACAATTAATTTGATGTCCGTTGCTTTGGCATCTACCGCATTTTCAAGCAATTCTTTAACAACTGAAGCTGGCCTTTGAACGACTTCTCCAGCAGCAATTTGATTGGCAACATGATCAGGAAGCAATTGAATAATACTCGACATTAAAAAAAAATTATTTAAAGTTTAAGGTTTAAAGATTTAAAACCAAGAACTACAAATTTAATGAAATTCTATTGGGTTTTATTATTAATATGCTTTTAAAAAAGAAAAATTCACAACCTAAAAATTAGTCGTATTTAGCCTTGATAACAACTCGTTTCGGTCTGAGTTCCATCGTTGTTCCTTGGTGTCACAAACTATTCCATTTCTTGTACCCTTCTGCTTCTCAGTCAAAGACGGAACTGCAGGAGTTTAACAAAGATTTAAGTATTTGAAAAACAACGAAATAAAGTATGAATTTTGAAATTTTTTATTAAAATTTTATAAATCCTGTAGTGCTATTTAATCTAAATTTGTTCTTTCAAACAAGTTTAACATTAAAACGACAATTATGAAAACGATCAATGAAAAACAAGAAAATGCGAAAGTGGAATCGAAAAAAGGAACTGTAAAAGCAAAACCGGATGCGGCGCAAGGTTTAAGAGATTTTTTTGAAGATGGATTGAAAGACATCTTTTGGGCAGAACATGCGTTGACTAAGGCGTTACCTAAAATGGCAAAAAATGCTACTTCGTCAAAACTTATTCATGCCTTTGAACACCATTTAAAAGAAACAGAGGAACATGTTGTTCGATTGGAAAAAATATTTGAATCGTTAGGTATAAAAGCAATAGGTAAAAAATGCGATGCTATGGAAGGATTGCTAAAAGAAGCCGATGGCATTATGGCAGAAACAGCAATCGGAGTGGTTCGCGATGCAGCAATTATTGCCGCAGCCCAAAAAGTAGAACATTACGAAATTGCCACTTACGGCACTTTGCGTGCTTATGCTGTAACATTAGGTGAAAATAAAGCGGCCACCCTATTGGCTAAAACGCTCGAAGAAGAGAAAAAAACAGACGTATCATTAACAGAAATTGCGCTACATGATGTTAATCTTGAAGCCGCTCATGCCCATGATAAATAATTTTTTTGCTTCGCAAAACGACCCTTTTTAGTTGCGATGTTATATTCAGCGCATCACTATACTATTTTTAGTAATGCAATAAAAAAACCTACTCCAAAAAAAAATGGAGTAGGTTTTTTTATATTTTTAAAAAATTTTACTATTTATTCTTTCAACTCTAAAGGTGATCCTTCTTCAATTTGAATGGCTCCAGCAGACAATAAATGTTGATTATCTACCTGATGGGACAAGGAAGCCTGTTGACGGATATAGGCCATTTTTATCGCCGCAATAGCAGCTTCAGTACCTTTATTGCCGTGAACTCCTCCACTTCTGTCAATGGATTGTTGCATGGTATTATCAGTCAAAACACAAAAAATAACAGGAATATCCGTTTGAACATTCAGGTCTTTTATCCCTTGCGTTACGCCTTCACATACAAAATCAAAATGCTTGGTTTGCCCCTGAATTACACATCCAATAGCAATAACAGCATCCACATTCTGCGTTTGCAACATTTTCTTAGAGCCATAAATAAGTTCAAAGCTCCCAGGAACATTCCAGCGAATAATATGGTGGGCTGGAACCTGGTTTTCCAAAAGGGCTTCAATAGCGCCTTTATAAAGTCCTTCAGTTATAGAGTCATTCCACTCTGACACTACAATCCCAAAACGAAAATTTTTCGCGTTTGGGACTGTATTTTTATCGTATTCGGATAAGTTTTTATTTACGGTAGCCATTTGATTTTTTAATTATTTGATTCAGATTCTTAATTTCAGATGTTAAAGATAGAATTTTGAAATCAAAAATCTACAATCTTAAATCAGCAATCTTAAATCATTTTTTATTATTGTGCCAACCCTATCAAAAGATCAATTGAAGCAGCTTCTGGAGTTGCATCAAAATTTTCTTTTATATCTGTAAAATATTTCAAAGCATCCGCTTTATTTCCTAATCCTAAAGCAGTTTTTCCGGCTTTTAGCAAGAAACGTGGTGTTGTAAAATCATTTTTATTTGACTCTGCTGCTTTTACGTAATTTTCCAAAGCTTCTTTCGGCTGATTTTTTTGAGAATATGCATCCCCTATTGCTCCTTTTGCCAAAGCACCCAAAACAATATCTTCCGACTTAAACTTACCTAAAAATTCGATTGCTTCGTTATATTTTCCAGTATTTAAATAAGCCAAACCTGCATAATAATTAGCTAGATTTCCTGCATCTGTTCCAGAATATTCATCAGCAATTTTCAAGAAGCCGAATTTACCTTCTGAACCATTCAAAGATAACTTATACAAGGAATCACTTGCCACTCCGTCAGTAGCTTTTTGAAAATTTTGTTGTGCAACAAACATTTCATTAGCCGCTTCGTCTTGTTTTGGCGAAGCAATAAATTTTTGATATGCTAAATAACCTACAGTAAACAATGCAACACCTGCAACTAATCCAATAATGACTTTTTGATTTCTAGCTACCCAATCCTCAGTTCTAGAAGCTGTTTCGTCTAATGTTGCAAAAACCCCAGCTGTTTGGCTGTCTTTTTCATCAATTTTAACCTCTTCAACCGTATCGTTTACTTCTTTTTCTTTTGGTGCTTTATATCCTCTTTTACTGTAAGTAGCCATTTAATTTTAATTTAGTGAGTCGCAAAAATAAAATTTTTATTCAAATCTAAAAGCCATTTTTATCGATATTTTTCAATAATTTGCACCCACTTTGAAAAAGCCGTTCAAAAACATCAAAGTTCTCAATACCAGCAAGCCTTACAGATGTATTTAAAAAAAATTTCATTATTCAATTATAAGAATTTTTCGGAAGCAAATTTCGATTTTGACAGCAAAATAAATTGTTTTGTAGGTAAAAATGGTGTTGGAAAGACTAATGTGCTCGATGCAATCTACCATTTGTCCTATGGAAAAAGCTATTTCAACCCATTAGCCGTTCAGAATATAAAACACGGAGAAGAATTCTTTGTGATTGATGCTGAATTTGAAAAAAACGAGAGAAAGGAACAAATTCTTTGCAGTCTAAAAAAAGGACAAAAAAAAATACTGAAGCGCAACGGGAAAGCATACGATAAATTTTCAGATCATATTGGTTTTATTCCTTTGGTTATTATTTCACCAGCCGACAGGGATTTGATTGTAGAAGGCAGTGAAACACGAAGAAAATTCATGGACAGTGTAATTTCGCAGCTCGATTCCCATTATTTACAGCAACTCATACAATACCAAAAAGTAATGAGCCAACGTAATGCTTTGTTGAAATATTTCGCACTGAATCACGTTTTCGAAAATGATACACTCTCCATATATAATGAACAGCTCAATGGTTATGGAAGCTATATTTTCGAAAAAAGAAAAGAATTCCTAGACCAGTTTATCCCTATTTTCAACCTACACCATAAAGCCATAACCGGTTCGCAGGAAACCGTTCAACTGGTATACGAAAGTCATTTATTCGAAAAAGACCTGCTTTCCCTTTTACAGGAAAACATCAATAAAGACAGGGCGCTGCAGTATACAAGTGTAGGAATTCATAAAGACGATTTATCTTTTGAAATAGACCAGCATCCCATCAAGAAATTTGGATCGCAGGGACAACAAAAATCATTTCTGATTGCTTTAAAATTAGCTCAATTTGAATTTCTAAAAAAGCAAAGCGGTGTCAAACCCATTCTATTATTTGATGATATCTTTGACAAATTAGACGAAAGCCGGGTGGCCAAAATAATCGAAATGGTCAACAGCGATACTTTTGGGCAGCTCTTTATTTCAGATACACATCCGGAACGCACAGAAACGATTGTAAAATCTACCCATCAGACGTATAAAATTTTCAACTTATAACGTTATTTATACTGGATTACGTCTGAAAAATTGAAAAATTACCTAATTTAGCCTATTCCAATTTAAACAATTTATAATGAAATTTCATTCTATATGCCTTGTAATCTTCTCTTTTATAGCTTTATCCTGTAACGGACAGGCTTCAAAAAACATAAAAACTATTGAAGCGAAAGCTTTTGCGGAAAAAATCACAGCAACTCCAAATCCACAAATTCTCGATGTAAGAACTCCTGAAGAATTTGCGTCGGATCCTATCGCCAATGCAAAAAATGTAAATTGGCTCAGCAATGATTTCGCTACAAAAGCAGCAAAATTCGATACCACAAAACCTGTTTTTGTATATTGTAAAAGCGGAGGAAGAAGTCAGAAAGCTGCTGAAAAATTAAGTGAATTAGGTTTCACGACAATCTACCAATTAGCGGGTGGAATTCTAAAATGGGATGCAGCCGGATTAGCTAAACCCAGTGATAAAATCATTGGAATGTGCCCTCAGGAATATGCCGAATTATTCAATACGGATAAAAAAGTACTGATTGATTTCTATGCAGACTGGTGCGCTCCCTGCAAAAAAATGGCTCCCTATGTTGCACAATTGCAAAAAGATTTAGCCGGTAAAGTGACCATCGTCCGCTTGAATGCCGACGAAAACAAAACGCTGATTGCTGCAATGAAAATCAGTGAACTTCCTACCTTATTATTGTATGAAAACAAAGAAGTACAATGGAAGCATTCCGGTTTTATCAGCGAAGACGATTTAAAAAAACAATTACAATAGTTTCAAGATGCTTTCAAAAGACACACTACAATTCCTGGATGATTTAAAAACCAACAACAACAGAGACTGGTTTTTGGAAAATAAAAAACGCTACGAAGCGGTCAAGAACGATTACCAGCAATTAGTTGGCGATTTACTCAACGCCATGAAACCGATGGATCCTTCGCTGGAAATGTTGGAAGTGAAAAATTGTACGTTTAGGATCAATCGTGACATTCGGTTTTCTAAGGACAAGACTCCTTATAAATCGCATTTAGGTATTTGGCTTTCTTCGGGTGCAAAAGGGCTAAATCGCTCCGGCTATTATATTCATTTAGAAAAAGGAGCCAGTTTTATTGCCGGCGGACTGTATTGTCCCGAAGCGGAGGATTTGAAAAAAATGCGTAAGGAAATTGCTTATTTCCATGATGATTTAGAAGCAATTCTCGACGATAAAAATTTCAAAAAAGAATTTAAGGATTTTGATCGAAATGAAAAAAATACGCTAAAAAATCCGCCACGGGGATACGAAAAAGAACATCCAGCCATTGAATTTTTAAAATTAAAAAGCTTTGAATCCTCTCAAAGAATTGATATTTCAGTAGCGACAAAAAAAGATTTTGTTGCTACTGTCAGTAAAAAACTAATCGTCCTAAAACCGCTGAATGACTTTATAAACAGAGCGTTAACTTCTGAGTAATTCAAATTGACACTGATGCGAAAAAAGAAAATACTTTTTTTGGGAGAATCCCACAGAGCTGACGCCATCACCTGGATGAACGGTCTCAGGGAATTTGGTGATTTCGAAATCATTACCTGGGAATTGAAAACCCCCAATAACAGTATTTACAACCGTGTTTTAAGGGTTTTCGAATTTGAATTAGCCTTTTTTAAAATTAGAAAACTAATAAAAATGCATCAGCCGGACATGGTTATTGCCGAAAGAACGACAAGTTACGGATTTCTTGCAGCCTTATCTGGCGCAAAACTTATCGCAATCGCGCAACAGGGCAGAACCGATTTATGGCCTGAGAAATCCATCTCCTTACCTTTAAAAAAAATCATTCAGCATTATGCTTTTCAAAAAGCGAATCTGATTCATGCCTGGGGCCCTGTGATGACTATTTCAATGAGGGAAGCCCATGTCGATATGAATAAAGTAATGGTTTTACCAAAAGGAATTGATTTGGCGCAATTCGAAAATAAAAACAATGCCAGTCCGGAAAAAATTTGCGCGATCGTCACTCGTTCATTATTACCTGAGTACCGCCATTCCATTATTTTAAAATCGTTTGCCCTTTTACACCAAAAGGGAATTGATTTCGCACTTACCATTATAGGAGACGGGACACAACTGGCGACGCTGAAAGATTTGACAAAAAAATTAAATATCGAAAACAAAGTCAACTTTACCGGAAGAATTCCAAACACAGCATTGCCAAAACTATTGCAACAGTCCAATATCTACGTCAGTATGCCCATTACCGAAGGGGTTTCAGCCTCGCTATTTGAAGCCATGGCTACCCATTGTTATCCAATTGTAACCGACATTTCCGGGAATCAAAGCTGGATCAAACATAGAGAAAATGGACAGCTAGTTACCGTTGATGATTATGAAATGCTGGCAGAAGAATTAATATGGGCATTTAAAAACAATAAACACCGTCACCAGGCCGTTTTAAAAAATAGACAGTTTGTAGAACAAAATGCGGATTACACTATAAACATGAAAATTATTGCCAACAAATACCACGAATTAATCAGCACAAACAGCACCAACTAACTATGTGTGGAATTAATGGCATCTTGCATCTGCAATTACAAAAAAAAATTGACGAACGGGTTCTGACAAAGATGCGCGATTCGCTGGAACATCGCGGACCTGATGATAAAGGGTTGTTTATAGACAACAATATCGGTTTTGGACACAGAAGGCTTTCAATTCTGGATCTTTCCCCGGCAGGACACCAGCCCTTCCTATCAGATGACGGAAGATATGTACTGGTGTACAATGGCGAAATCTACAATTTCAAAGAATTTTATCCAGAGCTAAAAAGCAATGGATTTGACATCAAAACCACTTCGGATACCGAGGTCTTACTGAAATTATTCCAATTGTACGGTTTAAAAATGCTTCCCCGTCTCAACGGAATGTTTGCTTTTGCCATTTGGGATAAAATGAAAAAAAAGCTGACTGTTGTTCGTGACAGAATGGGTGTCAAACCGTTATATTATTCTTTTTACAACGAGACTTTCTATTTTGCGTCCGAACAAAAAGCACTTTTCACGGCTGGAGTTCCGCTTAAAATGGCGCAAGACGGACTGGAAGAATACATCTTTAACCGATTTGTTGCCGGTGAAAATACGTTGTACCAAAATGTAAAAAAAGTATTGCCCGGACATAGCATGACCATTGGTGAAGACGGAAAAGTGACTACCAAAAAATGGTGGGATTTAAAAAAGGAAATTCAAAATCAACCCGAAATAAAAAATCCCGTAGCATGGTTTCGCGAAACCTTCGACGATTCAGTAAAATTACGAATGGTAAGTGACGCTCCTGTCGGTGTTTTATTGAGTGGCGGATTGGATTCCTCTTCTATTTTGACTTCCTTATACCATCAAAATTATAAGGACATACAAACCTTTAATATTGGTTTCAAAGAGAAAGAACACAACGAATCGCATTTAGCCAAAATGATGGCTCAGCAATTCGACTATGGATTTCACACGATGCAGTTGGAAGACACCGATCTTTATGACGAATTAATACGCGCTACTTATTTTCAGGACGAACCTATTATGCATTTCAGCGAACCTCATCTTTTGGCAGTCTCACAAATGGCAAAACCGTCAGTAAAAGTAGTGCTGTCTGGTGAAGGTGCCGATGAATTAATGGGAGGCTATGTGCGCTATAAAGCCTTACAATACCCATCGTTACTGAATTCCATTGCCACCATTGGCCATTTGGATGTTTTTACAAAAAAACCACGGTACGAAAAGCTAAGCCGTTATGCCCAAATCACTAAAAAATCTGATTTGGTTCTATTCAATGGCTCCAATATTTACCCAAAGGATATTGCACAAACTTTTGGAATCAACAGCCCTCCTAAAAACGAATACAGAAAACAAATTTATAAAGAAGCAAAATCTTTGTACCCGGATAATCTACGCCGGCAAGCACTTTATTTTGATCAGCACACCTATTTGTGCTCGCTGATGGACAGAAACGATCGCTGCACAATGGGCGCATCCATTGAATGTCGGGAACCCTTTTTGGATCCAAGATTAGTTGTTGGATTAGGCTCATTGGAAGACAAATGGCTGTTTGCAGGAAAAAAATGGAAATTCATACTGAAGGCAGCAATGCAGGAACGTTTGCCAGAGGAAATTCTAAACTTCAGAAAAGTAGGGCTGAGTGTTCCCTGGGGAGATTACATCACAAAAAGCCCCGTTTTTAAAGAAGAGTTAGTCTCTTTTTCCAAAAGTGATTTGTTCCAAATTCCTTATTTTGAACACATAAACATTCAGAAACTCGTTCAGAATTTACAAAAAGGAGACAGCCGAATGACTCCTTATATTATGCCTTTATTTATGATGCATATCTGGATGAAAACGTATGCAACTAAATTTTAATTCTTACTTTTGACCTGGAATTAAAAAATTCAAAAAGCACTTTCTTTTATGGAAATACTACCTAATTTCTCTTTAAAAAAATACAATACGTTTGGCATTGAAGCCAAAGCAAAACAGTTCGTTGCGGTCCATTCGGCAGACGATCTGAAAACTATTTTACAAGAAAACAAATCGCAGAGAAAATTTATTTTGGGCGGCGGAAGCAATATGCTTTTGACAAAAGATATTGATGCATTGGTTATTCATATCGATTTGAAGGGCAAGAAAATTATAGCAGAAAATGATGATTTCGTTTGGGTCGAAAGTCAGGCTGGAGAAAACTGGCATCAATTTGTGCTTTGGACCATCGAGCTAAATTTTGGCGGTTTAGAAAACATGTCGTTAATTCCTGGAAATGTGGGGACCACTCCAGTACAAAATATTGGCGCTTATGGCGCTGAGATTAAAGACACTTTTGTTTCCTGTGAAACGATGACCAGAGACAATCAGGAAATCAAAACATTTACAAAAGACGAGTGCCATTTTGGCTACCGGGAAAGCGTTTTTAAGAACGAAGTAAAAGACCAATATGTGATTACATCCGTTATTTTTAAATTGACCAAACGCAATCACAAAATCAACATTTCGTACGGTGATATTACGACAGAATTAGAAAAAAACAACATTACCAATCCTACTTTAAAAGAGGTCAGCAATGCTGTAATTGCAATTCGTCAAAGCAAATTACCAGACCCAAAGGAATTAGGAAATAGTGGTAGTTTCTTTAAAAACCCTATCGTATTAAAATCTGATTTTGAGAAAATCCATCAGCAATTTCCAGAAATGAAATATTATGATGTTTCTGAAACCGAAGTGAAAGTTCCGGCAGGATGGCTCATTGAACAGGCAGGTTTCAAAGGAAAACGCTTTGGCAATGCCGGAATCCATAAAAATCAAGCATTGGTTTTAGTGAATTATGGCAATGCCACCGGACAGGAAATTTTGAATATTTCTAAAGACATCCAGCAGACCATTTTTAAAACGTTTGGCATTCACATTGAAGCTGAAGTGAATGTGATCTAGGTTCCAAAGTGTCTGTATTGCAAATTCTTAAACCCATTTAGTAATTCATAAATAAGGACATTTCCAAAAAACCAATCCTAAAACAATCCTAAAATGTTTATTCCGGACAGCTACAAAAACGAAGATCAAGAAGAAATTAAAAAATTTATTCAAGAGAATAGTTTTGGCATTCTTATCAATCAGACCAATGGCAAATTGTGCGCCACACATATTCCATTAGAACTGGATACCAATGCAGCAGGCAAATCGATTCTACTGGGTCACATTGCTAAAGAAAACCCTCAATGGAACGGTTTTACAGAAAATGATGAAATTTTAGCTATTTTTTCCGGACCCCATTCTTATATTTCTTCCTCTTGGTATGATCACGAAAATGTCCCAACCTGGAACTACATTGCAGTTCATGTTTACGGGAAAATCAAAATTATCGAAGGCAACGCAGTAGTCGAATCTCTCAAAAAACTAGTGGATAAATACGAACAGCATTCTGAAAACCCGGTTCGCGTGGAAGATTTATCTAAAAAAACCATGATGGCAATCCGCGGTATCGTAGCATTTGAAATTGAAATTACAGCTATTCAGGGCGCAAAAAAGATGTCACAAAACCGAGATGATAAAAATTATCAAAACATCATTTCCGAATTAGAGAAAACGGAAGATGTTCAGGCAATTGCCGTTGCAAATGAAATGAAAAAATGTCCCAGATAAATTCTTTCGAAATTCACAGATTGTGGTTAACAATTCACAATTCTATTCATACCTTTGCACTCGATTTAAAAACTCATTAAACACTGATGCTTATACAAATTCTTTACTTTTTTATTTTTATTGTTGTTGTTCAAATTTCTTATTATCTTGGTGTTTTTGGGAAATTTGCTTTTGCCAAAGCGCAAAAGGTAACGCCCAAAAGAATTCCAATATCGGTTATTGTCTGTGCCAAAAACGAAGAAGAGAATGTAACGAATTATATCCCGTTACTTGCCGAACAAAACTATCCTGATTTTGAAATCGTCTTGATTGACGATGCCTCAAGTGACAACACTTTGGCTATTTTTGAAGAATTTGAAAAGCAATATCCAAATGTACGCCTGGTAAAAGTGAAGAACAACGAAGCTTTTTGGGGCAACAAAAAATACGCCTTGACTTTAGGAATAAAAGCAGCCAAAAAAGAATATTTATTATTCACTGATGCCGATTGTTACCCAACGTCAAAAGACTGGATCCTTGCCATGACTTCTCAGTTTACGATGCAAAAGACAATAGTTTTAGGTTATGGTAAATATGAAAAAATCCCGAATTCATTTCTGAATAAAATAATTCGTTTCGAAACGTTACTTACGGCAATTCAATATTTTTCCTGGGCAAAAATAGGACATCCTTATATGGGTGTGGGCCGAAATTTAGCCTACAAAAAAGAAACTTTTTTTAATGTAAATGGTTATATAGAGCACATGCAAATTCGTTCAGGCGATGATGATTTATTTGTCAATCAAGCAGCGAATGCCAGAAATACGACAATTGCTTACACCTCGGAAACGTTCACCTTTTCTAAACCAAAAACAACATTTAAAGATTGGTTTACCCAAAAAAGAAGACACGTGGCAACAGCAAATTATTACAAACCGTTAGATAAATTACAATTAGGGGCTTTTTATTGTTCGCAACTGCTGTTTATTTTATTGCCCATTATGCTATTATCTTTTCAATTTCAATGGATATTAGTTTTGAGTTTAATTGCAGTCCGATATCTTGTCGCCTGGACTGTTGTTGGATTTTCTGCAGGAAAATTAAAAGAAAATGACATTAAATTCTGGTTTCCTCTAGTTGAGATAGTACTTATATTCACACAAATCAATATCTTTATAACGAATATATTCTCAAAACCGGTACATTGGAAATAAACAAACAAATAGAAAAAGCAAAACAAGGCGATCAGGCTGCCTTTACGTTTCTATTGGATTATTATTGGAATGAAGTGTATGGTTTTATGCTCAAGCGTACTGAAAATGAAACCAATGCCGAAGATATCACCATCGAAACGTTCTCCAAAGCTTTTGATAAAATAGCAACTTACAACACCGAATTTCAGTTTAATACATGGCTCATCGCCATTGCAAAAAACGTTCACATCGATTTATTACGAAAAAAGAAATCGAGCCTTTTTGTCGAAATTACTGAAGACGAAGACCAACAAGCGTACAACATTGCCGACACTACTCCATCAGCGGAAGATGAATTGATTACGGAACAAAATCTTTCGCAATTATTACAATTCATCAAAGAATTAAAACCGCATTACCAGGAAGTTATCCAATTGCGTTATTTTCAGGAAATGAGTTACCAGGAAATAGCCAATAAAATTCATGAACCGCTGAGCAACGTTAAAATTAAATTGCTTCGCGCTAAAAAACTTCTGGCGGAAATCATTCAGAATAAAAGGTAGTTTTTTTATTATTCGCTGATTTAGCTGTGCGTGGCTCTGCGCTTAGGCCACCATTTCAACGAATAAATAATTAAAATGAAAAATAATTACTCTTTTTGATACTAAATTTCTTGTTATTTACGTTGTTAAAATAAAACAACAACTGCTTATGATTTAACTGCTACCTAACCTTTAAATCCATAAATTATGTCAAAATTAAGCATTTACGAGACCAGTTGGATTGACCTTGTTTTTCAATACAGAAACAAAGAATACGGAGCGTATCAGTTGCGCAGGGAAAGTGGCAAAACTTCAATAATGGCACTTTTCATGGGAATATTACTTTTAACTTCTGCTTTGAGTATCCCTGTGATTTTGAATTATTTTAATCCTGAAATCGGGATAACACTACCTGAATTTACAAATACCACAGTCAACGTAACTGACATTATACCCAATCAGCTTCGCGAAATAGAAAGACCAGCGCTTCCAGTAGTAAAAACACAAAATACTGAAGCACCGGTTCAAAGCGAACAACTGGTCAATCCTGAAATCGTGCAGGCACAACTGGCAAACCAAAACATAGCAAAAAATACTGATAACACAACGGTTGCAATCACCAGTACTGAAGGAACTGCCACTGCCGGTACAAACCCATCTCCTGCCACTGGAACAGGGACGGAAACAACAGGTTCTATTGATCCCGGAAATACAATTGTGGCCAGTGCAACGCTGGACAAACTGCCTGAATTTCCCGGAGGAATCAATAAGTTCTATACGTATGTAGGAAATAATTTTGAGAAACCGGATGTCGACAGCGGCAGCACTATGAAAGTTTATGTGTCTTTTGTAATAGAAAAAGACGGAAGCATGACTGATATTCAGGTAAAAAGAGACCCTGGTTATGGTCTGGGAAAAGAAGCTGTCAGAGTATTGAAATCCTTGAAAACAAAATGGTCACCGGGAATGATTGGCTCAAAACCGGTCCGAACCGCCTATAATCTTCCCATCACTGTACAGATGAATTAGTTTTAATATAACAAAGCAGCATCGTCTGATGCTGCTTTGTTTATCCAATTAAAAAATAAAAATCAGAATATATTACTTCTTTTTTTTTTCCTTCATTCATTCCTGCCAAAATCGAAAAGGCTTTAAAAAATAATTGAACTTTGAACTCCTAAATCCGAATTCCAAAATCTTATTTCTTAAAGCAACTTTCCTTATCTTTGTCCTCTGAAAATTGATATATGGAAACTGTTTTAGAAAATACTTTACCGATAGGAAAACCAAAATGGCTGAAGGTAAAACTCCCAATTGGCCAAAAATATACAGAGTTGCGCGGCTTGGTGGACAAATATAGTCTGAACACCATTTGCACTTCGGGAAGTTGCCCAAACATGGGTGAATGCTGGGGCGAAGGAACGGCTACCTTTATGATTTTAGGAAATGTATGTACCCGTTCTTGTGGTTTTTGTGGTGTAAAAACCGGAAGACCAGAAACTGTGGATTGGGACGAACCTGAAAAAGTGGCCCGTTCAATCAAAATAATGAACATCAAACACGCTGTCATTACCAGCGTTGACCGAGATGATTTGAAAGACGGCGGCTCGATCATTTGGATAGAAACCATAAAAGCTATTCGAAGAATGAACCCAAACACAACACTGGAAACATTGATTCCTGATTTTCAAGGTATCGAAAGAAATATTGACCGAATCGTGGAAGCCAATCCTGAAGTAGTTTCACATAATGTAGAAACCGTTCGCAGGCTGACTCGCGAAGTACGTATTCAGGCTAAATATGACAGAAGTCTTGAAGTATTGCGTTACTTGAAAGAAAAAGGAATCAATAGAACAAAGTCTGGAATCATGCTTGGTCTTGGCGAAAAAGAAGAAGAGGTTTTTCAAACGATGCGCGATTTACGTGATGCTAATGTTGATGTTGTAACGATAGGCCAATACTTGCAACCCAGTAAAAAACACTTACCGGTAAAAGAGTTTATAACACCGGATCAATTTGCAATATATGAGAAATTTGGATTAGAATTAGGCTTTCGTCATGTTGAAAGCGGACCGTTAGTTCGTTCTTCGTACAAGGCGCAAAAACATATTTTATAATAAACATTTCAGGTTTAAAGTAGATTAACTTTAAACTTTAACAACAAAGTAATCTTGAAAATAAGAATTGCCATTAATGGTTTTGGAAGAATTGGACGAAATTTATTTCGTTTACTTTTAAACCATCCTACTATTGAAGTCGTTGCCATAAATGATATTGCTGATACAAAAACGATGGCACATTTACTGAAATACGACAGTATTCACGGTGTTTTGCCATTTCCAGTACGTACTGATGAAAAAGGTTTTTATATTGATGAAAAACCTTTTTTGTTCTTTCACGAAAAAAGGATTTCAAATCTTGACTGGAAAAGTTTAGACATCGATTACGTTATCGAGTCTACTGGAAAGTACCACACTTTTGAAGATATAAATGCCCATATTTTGGCTGGTGCCAAAAAAGTAATTCTTTCTGCTCCTTCAGAAGTGGACACAATAAAAACGGTCGTTCTGGGAGTAAACGAAACGATTCTTGATGGTACTGAAACCATTATATCTAACGCCAGCTGCACAACGAATAATGCAGCACCAATGATGAAAGTCATTGACGAACTTTGCGGCATTGAGCAAGCCTATATCACCACTATCCACTCCTATACTACGGATCAAAGTCTACACGATCAACCCCATAAGGACTTACGCAGAGCACGTGGGGCAAGCCAATCAATTGTTCCAACAACAACTGGTGCGGCTAAGGCATTAACAAAAATTTTCACTAACTTGCAAGGGAAAATTGGCGGATGCGGCATTAGAGTCCCGGTTCCGGACGGTTCTTTGACGGATATAACATTCAATGTGAAACGTGCAGTCACTATAAACGAAATAAATGCTGCTTTTAAAATTGCAGCACAAACCAACTTAAAAGGGGTACTCGATTATACAGAAGATCCCATTGTTTCTGTAGACATTATCGGAAACAGAAACTCTTGTCTTTTTGACGCACAGCTCACCTCAGTAATTGACAAAATGGTAAAGGTGGTCGGTTGGTATGATAATGAAATAGGATATTCGTCCAGAATTATTGATTTAATTCTTTTGATAGAAAGTAAAAAAAATTAATAAATAAAAAATTTAGTTATAAATGAAATACCTTTTCATTTTTATCTTTTTTTTAAATTCGGTTCTGTATTCTCAAACCAATGAGAAAACAGACAGCATTTCGTATTACGGTAATTTAAGCAAAGCCAATATCTTAGATAACAAGTACAAAAATGCCCTTTTTTACACACAAAAAGCGATAAGCTATTCTAAGGATATTCGTAATACCCTGGCACAAACCAATCAAACCTACCTCTTAGGTAAAATTTATTATGATCTAAAAAAATACAATGATGCCATTGAGACCTTTCATAAAAGCATTACATTATATAAAAACTTACACCCAACAGCGGTATACGCCTATTCCTATTATTATCTTGGTGTATGCTATATCGCAAAAGCAAATTTTGCTGATGCGAAAATTTGTTTTGACCAGAGTCAATCCATATTTGACGAATTAAAAATCACAGATGCAGCCGAAATAATAGCGCTTCAAAGAGGAATTATAAGCAAATCAAAAGGAAAGTCAGATGCAGCATCAACCATTTTTAAAACTATTATTGCTAAGCCTGACAGTCCTCAAATAATAGGTTCTAAAGCAGAAGCATTGTATCAGATAGGAACTATTGAAGCTGCAAAAAACAGGTTTAACCTCGCTTTGAATTATCTAAATAAAGCATTGGTGCTGAATGAAAAAACTGAAAATCCAGAACAAAAATCAAATATTTTACTTGCATTAAGTGCTGTTTATGAAAAAATGCTGGATAAAAACAATGCGTATTCTTATTTGAAACAACATCTCAATCTCAAAGAAAGCATCTCTATTTTAAATAACGAAAGGCTGGGAATTGATGATTATGATAAATTTAAAGAATCCGAACGTTTAAGGGAACTGGTGCAACTGGACAGTGAGAACAAGCAGCAGGAAAAAACCAGTAAATTTTCGAAATTGATCAGTATTCTGGCGATTGCCTTAATTTCTATTTTATCGTTATTAAGTTTGTCCCTGTATAAAAACAACATCATTAGAACGCAGTCCAATCTAATGTTGAAAGAAAAAAACAAAGAGTTGGAAATCGCAAAGGAGAAAGCAGAAAGAGCTTCTAATGCCAGATCTGAATTTTTATCAACCGTGAGCCATGAACTCCGGACGCCATTGAATGCCATCAATGGGATAGCCCATTTATTATTGGAGGAAAAGCCAAAAAAATCCCAAATGAACTATTTGTCTTCCTTAAAATTTTCTGGAGATTATCTGACAAAATTTATAAATGAAATTCTGGAAATCAATAAAATTGATTCGAATAAGGTTGAAATAGAATACATCAACTTTAATCTTAAACAATTATTGGAAGACATACAAAACTCCTTAAAAGAATTAGCAATAGTTAACAACAACAAATTCAAACTCCAAATTGATTCCTCTATTCCGGACTATTTGATTGGTGATCCTACAAAATTATCTCAGATAATAATGAATCTGATTAACAATGCACTTAAATTCACAAAAAATGGCACCGTTAGCGTAATTGCAAAACTTCATTCTTTGGAACCTGAAAAAGCAACTTTATATTTTGAAGTAATTGATACCGGAATCGGAATTCCTTCCGACAAATTGCAAAGTGTTTTTGACAGTTTTTCTCAGGGTTCAATAGAAGTAAATCGTAAATATGGCGGTACTGGTTTAGGATTGACAATTGTCAAAAAACTAATCAAAATTCTTGGAGGACAAATAAATCTAAAAAGTACCCTAGGAAAAGGCTCTTCCTTTTCGTTCGAATTGCAATTTAAACTCGGTTCGCAAGTAGTGAACGTGGAAGAAAAGCCAAAAACATATGATGATTCTTTGTTAAAAAACAAAAAAATACTTTTAGTGGAAGACAATAAAATCAATCAAATGATTACGGACAAAATGCTCCGCAACAAAGGAATATTTTGCGAAATAATTGACAATGGTGAAGAGGCTATAGAAATAGTGAAAAAGAACAAATTTGATTTGATTCTTATGGACGTCCATTTACCGGGGATCAACGGAACTGTTGCCACAGAAGAAATTAGAAAATTTGATACAAAAACACCTATAATTGCGCTTACTGCTATCTCATTGGATGAAAATCGGGAAATGCTTTTATCCTTTGGTATGAATGATGTTGTCACAAAACCGTTCATACCAGAAGAATTCTATTCCATAATTGCTAAAAACGTATAGCAATTACTAATAATTCAAAATCAATTCTTTGATCAGGCTTCTTACTTTAGGTTCTGCATTTTTAGCAGCTTGTAAAACTTCTTCATGAGAAATAGCTCCTATACTTTTTTCATCTCCCATATCAGTAATGACGGAAATTCCGAAGGTTTCCAAATCCATATGACGCGCTACAATCACCTCAGGAACTGTAGACATCCCTACGCAGTCTGCACCGAGAATTTTCACCATTCTATATTCCGCTAAAGTTTCAAAAGTAGGCCCCTGCAAACCCAGATAAATGCCCTCGTGGACGGCAATACCTAACTCTTTTGCTAATTCCTGAGCTTTAGCGATCATCTTTCTGGAATAGGGCTCACTCATGTTTACAAAACGAGGTCCAAAGCGTTCGTCATTTTCACCCCGTAAAGGATGCTCCGGCGTCATATTGATATGATCCTTAATCATGACAATAGCACCTACTTTATACGTTGGATTTACGCCACCGGATGCATTGGAAACAATTAATTTTTCAACACCTAAAAATTTCATCACGCGAACGGGGAAAGTCACCTCTTTCATCGAATAACCTTCATAGAAATGAAAGCGGCCTTGCATAGCAACTACTTTTTTAGTTCCTATTGTCCCAAAAACCAATGCCCCTTTATGACCTTTAACAGTCGATATGGGGAAATTTGGAATTTCGTTGTAAGGCAATGTAAATTCGACTTTCATTTCGTCAGTAAAACTTCCTAAACCCGATCCTAAAATCACACCATATTCAGGCGTAAAATAGATTCTTTCTTTAATAAAGCTAACGGTTTGCTGTACTTCTTTCCACATAATTTAAAATGGTTTTGTCAAAATTTTCACCTCCTGAAACAAAAGAGCTTTTTATGGGCAGATAAAAAAGTTGATCCATTGGCAAACTTCCTTTTAACCGTACATAATCTTTTTCAGTAGTGATAACAATGCTGTTCTGTGCTAAATTTTTAATTTCTAAAATATCTTTATCCGTAAAATTATGATGGTCCGAAAAAGACAGACAGGTATCATTTATGTTCTTCAAATGGGTGAAAAACGCTTCAGGCTTCGCAATTCCTGCGACCAGTACTTTATCAAGAGATTTGATTTCAGTTACTTTTATCTTTTTATTTTCAGAATAAATACAGTCATCATACGCAATATAAGTAAAATACAATTCCTGATTGGAACCCTTCAATTTGTTTCTAATCTCCTTTTGCGCCTCAGGTGAAAGATCCAAAGGACATTTTGTAACGATAATTATATTCGCTCTTTTAGCACCACTGCTGCTTTCTCGTAAATTACCTGTTGGAAGCATACAATCCTCCGAATACAAATCACCATAAGAAGTCAGTAAAATATAAAAACCTGCTTTTACTTTTCGGTGTTGAAAAGCGTCATCAAGCAAAATAACTGCTGGCTTTTCTTGTAGTGCAAGCAATTGTTCAATCCCGTTTTTTCTATCCCCATCAACCGCGACCTGGATCGTTGGAAATTTTTGATAAAACTGAAAAGGCTCGTCTCCCAAAGTGGCAGCAGTTGCAGTCACACCCGCCAAAATAAACCCTTCCGATTGTCTTTTATATCCACGGCTCAACGTGGCAATTTTATACTTATCCGAAAGCAACCGAATCAAATATTCAATTTGTGGTGTTTTTCCGGTTCCGCCAACGCTAAGATTTCCAACAGCAATAATGGGTAAATCAAAAGAATAGGATTTTAAAATGCCTTTATCGAAAAGAAAATTTCGAATACTCGTTATCAGACCATATAAAATGGCGAACGGAAACAGTATTTTTCGCAGTAAAATCATTTTACGAAAGTAGAATAAATTATCTTTGATTTATAATTTTGTTTCTTCTCTTTACTATTTAAAGTTGATAAACATTGCATTTTTAGACCTTAGACTTTAAACTAAAAAATCATGAAAATCAAAGAAATCATTTCCGTGCTTGAAGAAATGGCGCCACTTGCCTACGCTGAAGATTTTGACAATGTGGGTTTATTGGTTGGAGATCAGGAATCAGAAGCGACAGGTGTTCTGGTATGCCATGATGCTTTAGAAAATATAATTGATGAAGCAATTGCAAAAAAATGCAATCTGGTAGTTTGTTTTCATCCGATACTATTTTCCGGACTGAAAAAAATTACAGGTAAAAACTATGTGGAGCGAGCCATTATAAAAGCCATAAAAAATGACATTGCCATTTATGCCGTTCATACCGCCTTAGACAATCATCAAGAAGGTGTAAATAAAATATTTTGTGATGCCTTGGGATTGATAAAGACAAAAATCCTGGTTCCGAAACAAAATTTTATCCGCAAATTAATAACCTATACAATTCCTGAAAACGCAGAAGAAGTCCGAAATGCACTATTTGATGCCGGCGCGGGAACAATAGGAAACTATGAAAATTGCAGTTTTAATTCGAAAGGAATCGGAACCTATATGGGGAACGAACACAGTAATCCTCAAGTTGGCGAACGATTCGAATTTGTACAGGGTGATGAAATCAAAATCGAAGTCACTTTCGAAAAACATTTAGAAAATAAAATCCTAAAAGCATTATTCAGAAGCCATGCGTATGAAGAAGTTGCTTATGAAATTTATGCGTTGCAAAACCAACATCAAAACATTGGTCTGGGCATGATTGGAGAACTGAAAAATCCGATGAAAGAAAAAGATTTTCTTCTTTTTGCAAAAGAAAAAATGCAAAGTGACGGGATTCGGCATTCTAACTTTACAGGTGCAACTATAAAAAAAGTAGCTGTTCTTGGCGGAGCCGGAAGTTTTGCGATAAAAAATGCGATTCAGGCCGGGGCTGATGCTTTTCTGACTGCCGATTTGAAGTACCATCAGTTTTATGAAGCTGAAAACCAGCTACTTTTAGCCGATATTGGACATTTTGAAAGCGAACGCTATACAAAAAATTATATTGTTGACTATCTTCGGAAAAAAATCCTTAATTTTGCAGTTATTTTATCAGAAGAAAATTCAAATCCAGTTAAGTACTTATAGAATATGGCGAATACGAAAGAATTAAGTGTTGAGGACAAGTTAAGAGCAATTTACGATTTACAACTAATTGACTCAAGAATTGACGAAATCAGAAATGTGAGAGGTGAACTTCCTCTTGAAGTAGAGGATTTAGAAGATGAAGTTGCAGGTTTAAGCACCCGTTCAGAAAAATTGAAAAGTGAACTTGAAGTTATCGAAGATCTTATCAAGGTAAAAAAGAATGCAATTGATGAGCACAAAGAGGCTATCAAAAAATATACTAAGCAACAAGAAACTGTTCGTAATAACAGAGAATTTAATTCGTTGACTAAAGAGGTTGAATTTCAGGAATTGGAAATTCAATTGTCTGAAAAACAAATTAAAGAAATGAAAGCTTCTATCGAACATAAGAAAGAAGTAATCGCAAATTCAAAAGAAAGATTAGAAGCAAAATCTAACCACTTGAAACACAAAAAATCAGAGTTAGATGCTATTATGTCTGAAACTGCTAAAGAAGAAGCCTTTTTATCTGAGAAATCAGCTGAATACCAAGCTTTAATTGAAGAGCGATTATTGAAAGCTTATACCAGAATCAGAACAAGCGTTCGTAATGGATTAGCTGTTGTTTCTATTGAAAGAGGCGCATCTGCAGGATCATTCTTTACGATTCCACCACAAACACAAGTGGAAATCGCTTCAAGAAAGAAAATTATTACTGATGAACATTCAGGGAGAATATTAGTCGACAGCGCACTAGCTGACGAAGAAAAAGAGAAAATGGAACAATTATTTTCTAAATTCTAATTACATTTAAGCCTCCTAATCGGAGGCTTTTTTATTATGAAGAAATTGACGTTTTTTATATTCACTAAATCCATTGGATTATACATTAACTTCTTGAGTTTTGTATTACCCAAAAAAGCATCGCAGCTGGCGTATGCCTTTTTTAGTGAACCCAGAGAAGGCAGATTGTCAAAAACCAATCTTCCTGAAATTTTACAGGAAGCGCAATCCGAAACGTTTCAAAAGGGAGAACATTCTTTCCAAACCTATACCTGGAAAGGAAATGACACCATTATTCTTTTGGTTCACGGATGGGAAAGCAACGCTTCTCGGTGGGAAAACATCCTGCCCTATCTAAAAAAATCAGGAAGCACCATTATTGCCATCGATGGTCCGGCTCACGGATTATCCAGCGGAAAAGAATTTAGCATCCCAAAATATGCTGAATTCATTCATATTGCTGTCCAAAAATTCAGGCCTCAATACCTGGTAGGTCATTCCATAGGTGGAAAAACCTGTTTGTACTATCAATCGGTATACCAAAATGATTTACTTAAAAAAATGGTGATTTTGGGAGCACCAAGTGATTTCAAAATTATTCTTCACAATTACATTGCCCTGTTGAGTCTGAATTCTAAAATTTCTAAAGCTTTAGAAGATCATTATTTGAATAATTTTAAACTTAGTCTGGAACAGTTTTCCGGCAAAATTTTTGCTTCCAAATTAAACATCAAAGGATTAATTGCCCATGATATCGACGACACTGTAGTTTTATTCGAAGAAGGCAAAAAAATTGCGAGTGCATGGAAAAATGCCGTTTTCATCGAAACCAAAGGTTTAGGTCATAGCATGCATGATGACGCTTTATATGAAAAAGTCACCCATTTTTTATTTGAAACCGACTAATTAAAATGAAGTGGCAGTTCAATCTCTTACTGACTTCTTATTTTTCAAATAAAAAAACAAGCCTACAAACGATTAAACAATTAAGCACTACTTTTGTATCATGGAAGAAAATCTAAAACGCCTCAATAAATTCATAGGAGAAACGGGCTATTGCTCCCGCCGTGAAGCCGATAAGATTATTGAAGAAGGCCGTGTCACCATCAATGGAGTCGTTCCGGAATTGGGAACAAAAGTTTCCCCTGATGACGAAGTGCGCATTGACGGTAAATTAATCCGCGAGAAAAACGAAAAACCCGTTTATCTTGCTTTCTATAAACCGGTAGGAATTGAATGCACAACCAACTTGGACGTTCGCAACAACATTGTGGATTACATCAATTATCCCAAACGTATTTTCCCTATTGGAAGATTGGACAAAGCCAGCGAAGGTTTAATTTTTATGACTAATGACGGTGATATCGTAAATAAAATATTACGGGCCCGAAACAATCACGAAAAAGAATATACGGTAACGGTAAACAAACCCATTACGGATCGTTTCATCGAAAGAATGGGCAACGGAGTTCCTATTTTGGACACTATTACCCGAAAATGTAAAGTAGAACAAATCAGTAAATTCACATTCAAAATTATCCTTACTCAGGGACTGAATCGCCAAATTCGTAGAATGTGCGAATATTTAGGATATGAAGTCACCGCTTTGAAACGCATCCGAATCATCAATATTTCGCTGGACATACCTGTGGGACGTTACCGTGATCTGACCGATGCCGAAATCAAAGAATTGAATGAACTTATTGAACCTTCCAGTAAAACCGAAGAAGCGAGCTTACCTAAGGCGGAACCTGCCAAAAGAAGAACCGAATTCATCAAAAGAGACGATCCCAGATTTAAGAAAAGAGGGGACTATTAAGAATAAAAAATCCCATTTTGAATGGGATTTTGCTTTTATTTCCTGCTTATAAACTCATAATACAACGCTTTTGACAATACGCTTTTAGATTGCTGATCACTAATCTCGTTCTCTCTTGAAAGCTCCACGTCTCCTCCATTTAATTGCTTTAGCAAAAAATAGTCTCTCCGGTTTTCATCATTAAAGTTCAATTGACATAAAAATTTGGATTCTACCCCTTTATTAACAGAGATATTGTAACTCGTGATAATATTCCCCCAATTAATAAAACTGCACAAAAGCACTGTCCCATAAAAATACCAAATCATTTGATTGAAAAGATAAGCATTTGTTTTTTGCTTATAAATTTTCCAAAAAGTAATGGACAAACCAACAATTGCCAACAACAGGAAAGCAAAAACACCTAATCTTTTATAGGTCAAACCAAATGCAGCAACATATTCAACGTTTTTGATTATTGTACTGCAAATTAATACTCCGTTCAATACGATCCAGATTTTGGACAATAATTTGAGGTTACCCGCCTTCTTGTCAAAATTAAATCCGCTTTTAAAAAAAAATAGCATCACGCCAACAGCCATTACTATTGAAAAAATAACAGCATTCACTCTTTCGTGTGTTGCTGCGCTCAAAGACACTGCGGCCTGCTTCTCAAAAAACTGCTCATAATTATAGGTACCAATAAAAATTAAAATCATACAATTTAAAAGTACCAACGTAATTTCACCGCTCTTTCTTTCAAAATCAAGATCAAGAAATGGAAAAGTTTGTTGCTGCGCCGTTCTTCTGTCACTGCTAAAATCATTGTCTAATTTTGAATTAAAATCATAACAATATTCAGGTGTCCAATAATTCCAGTAACTGAAGGAAATATAAAAACCCAACAGTCCAATTAAAAATAGTTGCGGTACATCTACTGCTAAACTGGAAAACAGTCCAGAAAAATGATCACTGCCAAAAGAATAAACAATAAAAAACACCGTAAGAAACAACGACGGTAGTACAAAATAAGCAATTAGTTTTTTGACGAGCTGATGCTCTGTTTTTCTTTCAGGAAGCCACTGACTAAAATGAAAGATTCTGACAATTGAAGCAAACTGATTGACAACTATAAGTGGAACGGATTGTATCATCTTGAGTTTTGGATCCCGCGTTTTGAATTGCAAAAAAATCAAAGAGAAAGCCAAGGCCACAAAAGAAATAAAATCACCATACCACGCAAAAGCTGCGCAAGAGAATACGCTGGCCAGTATCAAAATCAATTTCGTTTTATCTAAAAACCGGTCTATAGATAAATAACAAATGAATCCCGTTAAAACAAGTCCAAAAACAGACAGGTTAATACCGACAGATTCGCCGTAAAAAAGCAAGGTAAAAATCAAGCTACAGACTACAATTAAATGGTGTTTTTTCATAATAAAAAATTTAAAAGTACTTTGCATTTCAAAGTATCAGGTTAAAAAAAGGTGTTATTTCGATTTGATTAATTTTTCAAGACAATTCAAGTGGGAAACAAAAGCGGCTCTACCCCTATTGGTCACTCGGTACGACGTTTTCGGTTTTTTACCGACAAACTCTTTTTTCACTTCTATGTATTCCGACTTTTCCAATGCCGAAGAATGACTGGCTAAATTACCATCAGTAATATTCAATAACGATTTCATTTCGGTAAAATCAATCCAGTCATTAACCATCAGAACAGACATGATCCCCAGTCTGACTCGGCTTTCAAAATCTTTATTCAATTTATCAATGATTCCCATTTCTATTTATATTTTCTGAACATAATTAATCCGTACAGAATATGTAAAACTCCAAATCCCATAGCCCAAAAAACAAGTCCATATCCAAGATAAAAAAGGGAAACACATCCTAAAATAATTTCACACACACCCAAATATTTAATATCTGAAAAAGTATATTTCTCAGCATTAACGAGTGCTAAACCATAAAACAATAAAGTTGTCGGAGCAATCAGAGCAAATAACTGGTGGTATAAAAGTGCAAGGCAAAACACCCCTCCAACCAGTAAAGTAATTGCTAAATTAACTACCATTTTTTTAGTGGTAGTAGTCCACACCGGTAAATCAAACTTTCTACTTTTTCTCAAAGTAAAAAAAACAGCAAATACCAATGCTAAAAACAAAATTAACAAAGCAATGCCAGTTAATTCCATTATTAAATCATAACTATACCTCTTTTGCTCACCGTCAAAATATTCAATCCCATTCCGTTTAAACAACAGATAGGCATAAATTGACCCTGCTAATGCAAACACCCCGGCAAATACCCCTGAAAGGCCACTTAATGAAATAAATCTTGAAGAGCGCTCCATCATGGAACGAATATGTAATAAATCTTCTTGATGTTTCTGATCCATAGTTAAAGTACTTTGTGATACAAAGTTATATTTTATTAATCAGATAAAAAAGTACAATCCCATTTTATTTGTATAAAACAGCGAATTTTCCTGCACCACTGAAGCCAGTTTGTCAAAAGCAGCACTGAATTCACCGAAAGAGACGATACCAGGTCTCAACGCGCTTTACATGGCGATACACGCTAATTTTAAATTCGGGATACAATTACTTAACCTTTTGTTTGAAGTATTTTAATATGTTTTTTTAAGGGACACCCTAAGTTTGCAGAAAAAATAATCTTGAAATTTTCCTTCAACAATTTCCGTTACTTCAGAACACAAATATTTTTATCCTTTTCATCAATGGTTTTTTTGATCGTTGTTTGGTTTATGTTTTATCTGTATATCGATCGTAAAGTGGATCATCTCAATAACTTCAATTACAAATCGTACCGAATTTCGCAAGACTTTACCGGTAATATAAGAAATTTTCAAACTTTTTTATTGTTTGGCTATAGGGAAAAAGACTTTTACATTAAACACAATCAGAAAGACCTTAAATTATACATAGACCACTTAAAAAACCAAAGAAAAGAAATAGATCTAATTTTCAAAGAATCGAAAGCGTTGAACATTGGAACCAATCAATCAATGATTACGCTGTCAAAAGAAATGGATCATCTTTATGATATTGTAAATCAATTTAAAAAGACAGCTTTACTTCGAGGGTTTAAAGACTATGGAATTGAAGGTAAAATGAGAGACAAAGCTCATTTCTTAGAAAAATATTCGTCGTTAAACAAAATTACTTTACTTCAATTTCGCAGACATGAAAAAGACTATTTGTTACGTTCCGACGATTCTTCCATTAAAAAATTTGAGAATTTGTATCATGCTACTTTAACAGCAAAAAATATTGATTCGGCAACCAGACAGGTTCTTATAGAATATAAAATCAATTTTGATGCTTTGGTGCAATTGAGTTCCAAATTAGGAATTTCTCAAAATCAGGGTTTATATGGACAGATAAATCAAATCAATGGGTTTATTGAAAATTCATTTGTTCAGATTATTCATCGTAATGAAAAAAGAGTAAATGAATTAAAAGAAATCTTATTCTATTTCCAATTATGCCAAACGCTGCTCATGGCGCTTATTGCTTTACTGTTATGCATCTATATCTCTAAATATTTCACGAAAGATATCCAACTGCTTTCGTTAGATATTTCAAATTACATAAAGTCCAATTTCAAAGAGCCTATATCCAACTTAAATCATAAATCATCGATCAGAGAAGTTGATTTCTTATTAAAAAGTTACGGAATATTAAAAGAAAAGCTATCTGAAAACATTATTTTCTTAGAAAAGAAAACCGAGCAGGCAAACAAAATAGCAACATTCAAAACACAATTTCTTGCCAATATGAGTCATGAAATCCGCTCACCGCTCAATGGCGTGATCGGAATGCTAAACATGCTTAAAACAAGCGCATTGAATAGCGAACAAACCGAATACATAGAGATAGCAGAACATAGTGCAGATCACCTTTTGGGTATTGTAAATATGATTTTAGATCATTCAAAAATGGAAGCGGGCAAAATGAAGATCGAACAATATCCAATACACCTTAAAAAAGAACTCACTAAACTGATGCGATTATTTGAATATCGGATACAGGATAAAAACATAAAACTGCATTTTATTTATGATGACAGCATCTCCAATAACGTACTTGGTGATAATTTAAGACTACAACAAGTATTGATTAACCTTATTGACAATGCCATTAAGTTTACCAGTCATGGTGATGTTAAACTGGAGGTCAATTTATCAAATCGAATCGATGATTTGCAGTATTTGAATTTTAAAATCATGGATTCCGGTATTGGTATTGACGCGGATAAAACAGAACAGTTGCTTTTAGCGTTTGAACAAGCCGATTTGACAACCACAAGAAAATACGGCGGTACAGGATTGGGTTTAACAATCTCGAACCAATTAGTACAACTAATGGGAGGCAGTAAATTAAACATTATAGCGTTAGAAGGTGGCGGGTCGAGTTTTAGTTTTGACATACCATTCAAAATCAATGTGAATCTAATTTCAATTAAAGACAGCAATGAAACACAGTCCAGTACTATAAAAGATATAATTATTAATAAAGCATTAATCGTTGAAGATAATCTGATCAATCAAAAAGTATTGAAGAAACTTCTGAACAAACTAAATATCCCCTCAGATATTGCAGTTAATGGAAAAGAAGCGGTGTCATTTTATAATGAAAACGATTATGACATCATTTTTATGGATTTACACATGCCTGAAATGGATGGGTTTGAAGCAACAGAAAAAATACATTCCTCTGCAAAATACCAAACTAACACCATACCAATTGTTGCTGTAACAGCCAGTGCATTTGATGAAGACAAGGTAAAAGCCATTGCTAACGGTATGGATGATTTTATAACAAAACCCGTAGTTTTAAAAAACCTGGAAGAAATAATAGCCAAACAAATGCATTTGAAATCTTTTCAATATAAAAAGTGTTCTACCGATTGCAAAGTGTAAAAAATGGCTCTATTAGCTGTCTCCTATAGTGGTAGAATCTATTAATCCCAAATAGCATGCAACTTTGCGCTGCTCAACTCTTTGATTTTGAACACAGTTTACATCTGAGTGTATCACAAAAGAAAGCACATCCTATTTTTCGTTACTACAATGAACTAAAAAAAATTAGGTAACTATATATAATTTTACACCAACCAAATTTGTTTTAGTGTAGTTTACTTCTTATATTTGTTTTGTAATTAAATCACAAGACAATGATTAATCAAGATTTTAACTCAATTTTAGACTTAATTAAAGCATTTCCAAATGAGCAAACCTGTATTAGCCATTTGGAAACTTTGCGTTGGAATGGCAACGTAATTAGTCCTTTTGACACTTCGTCAAAGGTTTATGTTTGTAAAGGGAATAAATACAAATGTAAAAATACTGGAAAGTATTTTAACGTTAAAACCAATACGTTATTTGACAATACTAAAATGGAATTGCAAAAATGGTTTCTTTCTATTTGGATTGTTACTTCTCGCAAAAAAGGAATTTCATCTTTACAATTAGGTCGTGATTTGAATATTACTCAAAAGTCAGCTTGGTTTATGCTACAACGTATTAGAAAATGTTTTGGTATTGAAAATAACAATGAATTAGGCAACGAAGTAGAAGCAGACGAAACTTATGTAGGCGGTAAAAATAAAAATCGTCATAACAATAAAAAAGCAATAGCTTCACAAGGTAGAAGCGCAAAAGACAAAACTCCAGTAGTAGGAATGGTTGAGCGTAATAGCTAATTAAACGCTAATGTTGTAGAAAATGTTGGCTCGGTTACTTTAACTAGTGAAATCGTTGCAAACGTAAAAGAAAGCGCATCTTTATATACTGACGAATGGTTAGGTTATAAAGGTGTTTCAAGAATTTACGACCATTCAATTGTAAAACACAATCAAGGTAAATATGTAAACGGCAGAATCCATACTAATACAATTGAGGGGTTTTGGAGTTTATTAAAAAGAGGTATATTTGGCACCTATCATTTTACATCTAAAAACCATTTGCAAATGTACGTTGACGAATTTGTTTTTAGACAACACTAGAAAATCACCGAAGCAATGCGTTTTAACTTGTTGCTTTCAAACTCAAATAATCGTTTAACTTATAAAATGTTAATTAATGCGTAATTTAGAAAAAGACACAAATTTTATGTTTTATTCTTCTAGCGAAGGCAATACAAGTATACAAGTTGTTTTGGATGAAGAGAATCAAACAGTTTGGCTGTCTCAAAATAGCATGGCAGAAATTTTTGACACTACTAAGCAAAACGTTAGTTATCACTTAAATAACATATATGTTGAAGGCGAATTAAACAAGTTTGCAACTGTCAAAGAAATCTTGACAGTTCAATCAGAAGGTTCAAGAAACGTTCAAAGAAATATAGAGTTTTACAATCTAGACGCCATAATATCAGTTGGTTACAGAGTAAACTCTCAAAAGGCTACCTTATTTAGGATATGGGCAACATCAATCTTAAAAGAATATTTAACAAAAGGTTTTGCGCTAGATGATGATCGATTAAAACAAGGGAAAAATTTATTTGGTAAAGATTATTTTGATGAATTATTAGAGCGCATAAGAGAGATACGCGCAAGTGAAAGAAGATTTTATCAAAAAATAACTGACTTATACGCTACAGCCGTAGATTATGATTCCAAAGCTCAAATAACTAGTACTTTTTTTGCTACTGTTCAAAACAAATTGGAATTTGCAATAACTCATCATACCGCTCCTGAAATAATAAAACTTAGGGCTAACTCTAAAACTCCCAATATGGGATTAACTACATGGAAAAATTCTAAAAGTGGAGGTAAAATATTGAAAACAGATGTAGGAGTTGCTAAAAACTACCTTACAGAAGAAGAAATATCAGAACTAAATAGAATAGTGACTATGTACCTTGATTATGCTGAAAATCAAGCAAAAAAGGGCAAAAAAATGACAATGAAAGAATGGTCTGAAAAGTTAGATGCGTTTCTAGAATTTAATGATTACGACATATTAAAAAATTCGGGGAAAATTCGTGCTGATGTAGCTAAAGAATTTGCAGAAAAAGAATATGATACGTTTAGAATTGTTCAAGATTTAGAATATAAATCAGATTTCGATAAAGTAATAGAGAATATTAAGTCCTCTGGAAACCTACCTAAAGAAAAAGAGTTGATTAGGATAAATCCTTTATCTATAAGTTCCATATCTAAATTGAAGAGAATACAAGAGAAAGATGATTTATCTGAATTTAACAAAAAACTAAAACAAGGATTAAATTACAATCCAAAAGAAAATGAATAAAAAAATCCCGAATTCGGGATTTTATCGTTTTTTATTAGTGTATTTGTTTTTAATTTTGGGTATGTTTTTAACTGGAATTAAACCGTAATTTGGATTTGCAACATAATCTGGGTATTCCGGGGCAAAGTGAATAATCTATTTCATGTTCTGACGGAACCCTAAAAGACATACATGTTTTTCCGTTATGATTAGTTATGGAAAAATTACCTAAACAGATAATATCCATTCCTATTAACGCCTCACAACCACCACTTAGTCCATCTACTTCGGTTACTGTTATACCTTGGATTATAACGCCATTTAGCAAACCTATATCAACAGTAAAAGTATTTTGTTTTACTTGTTCCATTAGCAGTATTTACTCGCGCAAACCCTGTGGGTATTAAACCTAATACCTTGGATAACCATTACAAATCCGCGCCCATATAAAAATATACTAACTACCTAGCAACTCAGTACAAATCCATAAATAAAAAAGGCCCTAGTGTAATCATTCATTCTGGTAATGAATATGACATTTCAATCATAAGGACATAAAGGAAGAAAAAAAAGACTGTTTCATTGAAGCCAATTAATAAAAATCATAGTGTGTACCCTTTAACAGAGGTCGACTTTTAAATTGTTTTTTGTTGACAATTAAGTAATAAATTCAAAAAAAGTTGCTGTAATACCGAAGAGGTATTTTGATTAACGGTTAATTCAAGTGAAGAACCGTTATCTCCAATTGTAAAAACAGTTGTTTTTTTATTAATTGTCACAACGAAAACGATTACAGTTTTTTTTAAAATAATAAATCTGAGTTTTTTATTATTTATAATGAAATTTACGCATTTCGTCGATTTAATTTGCTTTTTATCGACTTATTAACTAGATTTATCTTATTAATTTTATGAAAAACAGGAATTTCAAAATCAATTTTTGCGAGAATTTTAATGCTCTTTTTTAGTTGTGATGGGTATCATTTTTTGAAACAAATAAGGTAATTGATGGTTTTTAGTACTTTGGAACGTGGCAGTAAATTTTAATATCCTTGTTGCGAGGACTCTTTCTTTAACAAAATAAAAGGAAAAATAATATTAACTAAGTATAAATACGTATTTTTGCAAAATACTTGTAAGTATATTTAAATCAATTAAATAAAAATAAAAAATTTCAATAAGTCGATTGCTCTTTATTATGCCGTTTTAAAACAGGCCTATGGAAGAAAATAAAAAACATACCCTACTGGCAGCATCTGGATTGAATACCTAAAGGCATAGGTACAATAGTAATTAGAAAAAATTGCTAAAACTGACTAGAAGTAATTAAAAGAGTTGCGGCGCAAACTAACGAAAAAGAGCAATCCAAATATTTCATGAATTAGAAAATTAAATGATTTCGCCTAAATAAAGTGGATAAACATCAATTTAATAAATCCTTTAAACTATAAAAAGCATACACTATTCATTACTGAGAGCACCATTGGCAACAGAACAAGTTTTTATGATAATGATACCACAGAACAAATAATTATTAAATCCGATTGTTTCAATGATACCTAATCTATTATCCTATTATGACTGATAAGCTTGAGTTCTATAGTAAAGCCGCACAATCCACAAAAATTGGTATTTGGGAATTAGACTTGGAAACTAACATCCTTTTTTGGGATGCTGTTACCAAATGCATCCATGAAGTCCCGGATAATTTCATTCCTAAAATTGAAAATGCAATTAATTTTTATAAGGAAGGTAAAAACAGGGATAAAATTAAATTGCTTACTGAAAGAGCTGTAGATAAAGGAATTCCTTTCAGTGACAAGTTTCAAATCATCACGGCCAAAAACAATATCAAATATGTAAAAAGCATTGGTCAGATCGTATTCAAAAATGGAAAACCAAGTCGTTTATCAGGTACTTTTCAAAACATTACAAAGGAGCAGCGTTCAATTAAAGAACTTGAAAAATTCTCTTCCATTTTTTCCAGGACCAATGATGCCGTATGGATCACTGATGGAGAACCGAATGACGGACAAGGCCCGAAAATAATTTATGTAAATGAAGCATTTACAAAAATGACAGGGTATACGGCTGGAGCAGTAATAGGCAAAACCCCACGCATTTTAGAAGGTCCAAAATCAGATGAAAATGAACTAAAAAGATTAAATGAAGCACTGATAAAACAGGAATCTTGCGAAATCACTACAGTAAATTACAGAAAAAGCGGAGCAGAATTTTGGATAAATTTAACTGTAAGTCCCGTAGCAGATGAAACCGGTTGGTTTACTCACTCGGTATTTATTGGAAGAGATATTACAGAACGCCAAAATGAGGAATTGCAAAAGACACTTTTTGCAGACATAAGCCGGTTATTTAATGAGCCGGGCACATTAAACCAACTGTTGGATAAAGTTTTAGACCGGCTGGTAGTTTTTGGATATTTCAGCATAGCGGAAGCTTGGTTAATCAGTCCAGATAAAAAGAAAATAAACTTAATTTCTAACTATTGTCAAACAGCTGCTTCACATACTTTTTACGACGAAAATAAAGCACTGAAAAGTTTTACCAAAGGACAAGGTTTGCCCGGCACTATTTGGGAAACCAAAACCATTCAGCTTTGGCAGAATATTAGAGAGGAGAATAGCTTTATCCGCAGACATGCAGCTAAAAAATTGGGTTTACAATCAGCGTATGGATTGCCCGTTTTTCACAATGATGAAGTGATAGCCGTTTTTGTATTAGGATTAAATACAAATCAACATTTAATTGATGACTTTTCTGTTTTATTTGAAAATATAGGGATTCTGGTCGGTGCTGAAATTAAGCGTAAGCAATTGGAACAGGAAGTGAGTCAGATATTCAGCTTTACACCGGATGTTATCTGCATAGCAGGTTTGGATGGATATTTTAAAAAATTAAATGCTGCAGCTTGTATACTGCTTGAATATACTGAGGAAGAACTGTTGGCAGTTCCGATTTCTGAATTCATTCATGCTGAAGACAAAGTAAAAACTGCTGAAAAATACCAAGATTTCTCTAAAGGGGTAGCAACAATTTATTTTGAGAACCGGTATATCACCAAATCTGGAAAAATAAAATGGTTGGCGTGGACCACTTCTCCATCTCCTGAAGAAGGATTCTTTTTTGCGGTAGCTAAAGATATTACGGAGAAAAAAAACCTGGATTTCTTGATTAACAGAACGAATACCCTGGCTCGTATCGGCAGTTGGGAAGTAGACCTTATTAATAACACGACCTATTGGTCCAAGCTAATTAGAGAAATTTATGAAGTTCGGGAGGACTATATGCCGGATTTAGAAACGGCTATCAATTTCATTAAAGAGGGAGAAAGCAGGAAAATTATTAGTAAAAAAATCCAGGGGGCCATTGAAAAAAACATTCCATTTGATGTGGAATTACAAATTGTAACCGCTAAAGGAAATGAAAGATGGATAAGAGTTATTGCTGAACCAGAATTTTCCAATGGGAAATGCATGAAAATTTATGGTAGTTTCCAGGGTATTGATAAAAGGAAAAGAGCAGAGTTAGCAGTTATAGAAGGTCTCCAAGAGAAAAATACTATTTTCGAGAGTATAGGTGATGCTTTTTTTGCCATCGATACGTCCTGGACGGTTACGTATTGGAACAATCAAGCAGAAAAACTAATAGGTATATTAAAAAATGAAATAGTTGGACATTATTTATGGGAGGTACTTCCGGATAGTATTAATTCCGAATCTTACAGGAAATACCACGAAGCCGCCGAAAATAATCAGATAGTTCAATTTGAGGATTATTTTGTGTCTTTGAATAAATGGTTTGAAATAAGTGTTTATCCTTCCACTAATGGTTTGTCAGTTTATTTTAGAGATGCGACAAAAAGGAAAATGGCTGAAGAACAGCTAAAGGAGCTAAACACGAATCTTGAAAAGAACGTAAAACAACTGGCATCCTCTAATATTGAATTGGAACAGTTTGCCTATGTCGCTTCTCATGATTTGCAAGAGCCATTGCGTATGGTGACCAGTTTTCTCACTTTATTGGAAAAAAAATATGGAGATCTAATCGATGAAAAAGGTAAAAAATATATTCATTTTGCTGTCGATGGAGCCAAAAGGATGCGACAAATCATACTGGATCTATTAGAATTTTCCAGAGTAGGCACTCTGGAGAATGACCAGGAAGAACTTGATGTTAATGAGTTAGTTAAAGAAATCCAGCTGCTGTTCAGAAAAAAGATAGCAAAGAAAAAAGTCATTATTAAGTTTGATAAACTTCCAGTTATTCAAGGCCATAGCGCACCACTGCGTCAGGTATTTCAAAACTTAATAAGTAATGCCTTGAAATATTCTAAAGAAGCATACTGCGAAGTAAATATTACGGTTAAGGAATTTGAGAATCATTGGCAATTTGCGGTAATCGATAATGGAATAGGTATTGCCGAGGAGTATTTTGACAAGATATTTGTCATTTTCCAGCGACTTCATAACAAAGACGAGTATACTGGAACAGGAATCGGGCTGGCAGTTACCAAAAAAGTTGTGGAGAACCTTGGGGGTAAGATCTGGTTAGAATCTATCGAAGGTGAAGGCAGTACCTTTTATTTTACAATTAAAAAAAAGCAGTAATACAGGATCAAAATCAAAATTAAAAAATAATTGCCATGGAACCCATTCATATTTTATTGGTAGAGGACAGTGAAGGTGACATTCTACTTACAAAAGAGGTATTTGAAGATGCAAAAATAGTTGTCAGACTAAACGTAGTGAAGGATGGACAGCAGGCACTTGATTTCTTAAACAAACAGGGCAATTATCAAAATGCGGACCTGCCGGATCTTTTATTGCTGGATGTCAATCTGCCTAAAAAAAATGGGATTGAAGTACTGAAATACATCAAAGGGAGCTCCGTTCTTAAACATATACCCGTAATCATGCTTACTACTTCTTCTTCTGAAAAAGATATCTTTATGTCGTATCAGAACTATGCCAACTGCTATATCACTAAACCGGTAGATATCGATTCTTTTATGGATATTGTCACTAAAATAGAAAATTTTTGGATTTCAGTAGCGAAGTTGCCAACCAGAAAAAATTATTCCAAATGAAAAAGGATAAAAAAACGTACAGTATTTTAGTCATAGAAGATAATTTGGGTGATTTTATGATAGTTGAGGAATTGTTAACAGAACTTTTTCTAAATCCTAAAATAATACACGCAAAGAATTTCAAAGAAGTTGCCATAATATTGTCTTGTCGCCATATTTTTTTCGACATCATTTTATTAGATCTTACACTGCCGGACAAAAGCGGACAAAATTTGATTACTGAAATCTTGCAGATGGCCTCACTGTGTCCAATAATAGTTTTTACAGGTTATGCCGATCTTGATTTTAGTATCAAATCAATATCTCAGGGTATTTTAGACTATTTAATCAAAGATGATTTGGATGCGACAATGCTTTATAAAAGTATTATTTATTCCATAGAACGAAAGAAATCAATTTCTTTACTTAAAGAATCAGAAAAACGCTATAGCGATCTTTTTCATTTAAGTCCACAACCCATGTGGGTATTTGACAGAGACACCTTTCAGTTTTTAGATGTCAACGATTCTGCCGTTTATAATTATGGATTCACAGAGGACGAATTCCTAAAAATGACTACCAAAGAAATTGTACTGGAAAGAGCCGTTACCATTTCAGCACCAGAAGTTAATTGTTCAAAACAAAAAGAGCAACCTTCCACAAAAGGAATTTACAAGCACATGAAGAAAAACGGAGATGTTATTAATGTAGAGATTCAAAGTAACACTATTTATTTCAACAATCGGAATGCTGAATTGGTTCTTGCAAATGACATTACAGAGCGCGTTCAATATATTAAAGCAATAGAAAAACAAAACGAAAAACTGCAGGAGATAGCTTGGACACAGTCACATATAGCCAGGGCCCCGTTAGCAAAAATGATGGGTATAGTAAATCTCATTAAAGAGATGGACAGTAATTCAGCGGAATTTGAAGATTTATTGAATCATCTTTTTGATTCGGGAACTGAATTGGACAAAATAATAAGAAACATTGTAAAAAAGACAGAACGTATTACTATTAAAAAAAATTAAAATTAGATGGATTTTACCATAGCAGTTGTAGATGATGATACTATAATCCTTTTTCTGCATAAAAAAATTATACAAAAAGAAAAACTTGAAGAGGCACCCCATACTTTTAATTCCGCAAAAAAGGCATTAGATTTTTTTGATACTCTTCCTGATGATGCCAAGCCTATTTTATTATTTCTGGATATAAATATGCCTGTTATGAATGGCTGGGATCTATTGGAAGTTATTCATCAGGATGGTTTTAAGAAAGAAATACATGTTGTAATGGTGACATCGTCCGTCGATGCCTCGGATAAAGAAAAAGCTTTCTCCTATTCCAAAGTTATTGATTTTGTCGAAAAGCCATTGGATGATCAGGTGTTGCAAAGATTAAAATTAAGGCTTTTAAAATCCTAAATTAGAGCCAGACAGACAGGGGTAAAGAAATCGAAAAACAGGAGTAAGGCCAGAATCGTACTACTCAGTATATAACTCGCTCATTTTAAAAAAAAATCTATTTCTTATAACCCCAAGACTTAGTTCTTGGTTTTTTTATTCCAACTTGATTTTTATTTATTATGAAAACGTATTAAATTACCTAATATTATGTAACTTTATAATCCTCAAATCTTTGATTTTCAACATATTTTACAGCTAACTTAACTTTTGTATTATGAAAAAAAAACAAAGTAGATCCCACCTCACCTTACTACAATTAATTAGAAAAAGAAGCAGAATTATTTCCATAATAATGACTTTTACTTTTTTAAACCTATGTCTTGGCTGCTCCTATTACAAATCCAAACCAATACAAACCAATACAGACAACTTTGCCAGTAAGTACAAATCCATAAATAAAAACGACCGTTATGTTATCATTCATTCGGGTAACGAAACATGGCATTTAAACAATTTGAACATCAATGAAGACAAAAAAGAAATAACAGCTTCCCTGATGCCCATTGCTGAAAACCATGCCTTATACCCTTTAAAAGAGCATCAAAAATCGCGACACTATAAAAAATCAAAAACATCCGGTAAAACATTAGAAATTCATTTCTATACTAATGAAATGATAAATAAAACCGGGTCTTCAGAAGTTGTCATTCCATTTTCAAATATCAATAGAATTGAAGTTTATGAGCCTGATGTTGCTAAAAAAGCGCTAAGTATTTTAGGTTTTACAGTTGCAACATTAGCCGTAATTGCAATTATCATTGTGGCAACTAAAAGCTCTTGTCCTTTCACTTACATCAAAGAGGGTAATTCATTTGCTTTTACAGGAGAATTATATCCCGGAGCAATACTCCCATCGCTGGAACGGACGGACTACCTTCCGTTACCCAATTTCACTGCACAAAATGAAGAGTATGAACTAAAAATTACCAATGAATTATTAGAGATTCAGTATACCGATTTGGCTCAGCTTGTAGTTGTAAACCATTCCCAATCCAATGAAGTGCTTTTGGATCAAAATGGAAAACCGCATACGATTTCCAAAAAAGAAAACCCGAAAGACGTTAGCATTGATGATCATTCCATAGCACTAAAACCCGCTTTAGAAAAAGACAACCTTGCTTATCTTTTTGATGATGGAATGTTTACAGATCATAGCTGTAACAATCTTGTTTTAACATTTGACAACACCAGCCAATCCAATCAGGCAAAACTAGTTTTATCTTCTAAAAACTCGCTTTGGTTTGATCTTGTTTACGGCAAATTTAATGAACAGTTTGGGTCTTATTTTAACCAATTCCAAAAACAACAGCACAAAGTCCCGGCAGAAAAAAACATACAATGGAGCAAGGAGCAAGGTATTCCGCTATCGGTTTACATCAAGTCAAATAAGGAATGGGTTTTGGTTGAAAAAATAAACCCCGTTGGACCAATGGCCTTTAGAGATTTGATTATTCCTATTGACTTAGAGAATATAAACACCAAAAAAATTGAAATAAAACTCGAGTGTGGCTTTATGTTTTGGGAAGTAGATCATGCAGCTATTGATTTCAGCAAAGATATTCCTATAGCACCGCAGTATATCAATCCTTTTTCCGCTGTTGATGAGAATGGCAAAAATGTAACGCACTTGCTGGACAAAGAGGACAAAAACTATTTAATCCAGCCCACCATAGGAAATCAAGTTGTTATCAAGTACCATGTTAAAGCTCCAAAAAGCGGAGAAAAACAAAGTGTGTTTCTAAAAAACCGAGGTTATTATGAATACATAAGAGCGTATAAAGGAATTCCAAATTTCGCAAAACTGAAAACTTTCCGCGAAAAAGGGGCACTGTCTAAATATTCTAAAGAAGAATACGCCCGATTTACAACAACTCCCAATCTGACTGAAATCGTATTTAATCATGAATAACGATAATTTTACAAGCCAGAGTGTTCCGGCTCCTTTTCTTACTGAAAGGAGAAGCAAATCGATTGAAATTAATACAATTATCAAACCCGTACTAATTTCCGGTCTGAGGAAAGAACTTGTTGAGTTATTATTTCGTTGTACTATTATTAGTATTGCCATTAAAAGTTATACTAATCCCTGGAATTGGTTTTATGTGCCCATTACATTGGATAAAATGAGAAGGAAAGCAATTGGCCCCCATCGCCTTTACAAATTGGCTTATGTTGACAACAGGTATTATTGGGGACTTTATACACCAGGCTGGAACGGAACATCCTTTAAACGATTTATTGCTTCAGAAATGAACCATATCGTTCCTGTAAAACAAAAAGTAAACCGATTCATCAATGCCTATGTTGCCATAACTAAGAAATGTTCGCTTCAATGTGAACACTGCTATGAATGGGAAAACCTAAATAAAAAAGAAGTGCTGTCTTGTGATCAACTCAAAGCTATTGTGTCGAAAATTCAAGAGCAGGGAACCAGTCAAATTCATTTTTCCGGAGGAGAACCACTTCTAAAAATGGACCTATTGATCACTATTTTAAATAGCGCAAAAAAAGGAACTGATTTTTGGGTGCTGACTTCGGGATACCAATTAACTTTTGATAATGCAAAAAGGCTAAAATTGGCAGGCTTGAATGGTGTCATGATCAGTCTGGATCATTTTAACCCGGAAAAACACAATAGCTTCAGAGGTTTTAAAGACGCCTACTATTGGGTGGAACAAGGGGTGCAAAACGCAATGGACAATCAGTTGGTCGTCGCATTATCCCTTTGTGTGACAAAAGATTTCGCCACCTTCGACAACCTCATAGCCTATGCTAATCTGGCAAAAAAAATAGGCGTTTCCTTCGTTCAAATATTGGAACCTAAAGCAGTAGGGCATTATTATGGAAAAGAAGTGTATTTATCCAATGACCAAATACGCCTTCTGGAAGATTTTTATTTAGAAATGAATTACAATCCAGAATACAAAGAATATCCCCTAATCAGTTATCATGGCTATTATCAAAGACGTCAGGGATGTTATGCTGCCGGGAATCGCAGTTTTTATGTCGACACGGACGGAGACATAAACGCTTGCCCCTTTTGCCAAAAAAAAACAGGAAATGTTTTAGATGGTAATTTTGATTATTCCCTACAGGAATTACAAAATTTGGGCTGTCCCCAATTTATTCAAAAAAACAATTAAAGAATTAGCCTATGTTTTTCTTCGAAGAAAATAGCTGGATCAGCGGAGCACTCCTATTCATTTTAAGATACTTTATAATTGCGGGAATTGCTTATTTCATCTGTTACAGGTGGAAAAAAAGAAAACTGGCACACTTAAAAATCCAACAAAAATTTCCCGAAACAAAACAGCTGAGAAATGAGATTTTTTTTTCTATCCTTACGCTGCTGATTTACAGCGCAGCGGTTGGGATAGTATTGTTCTGGTACAAAAAAGGCATTACCAAAATATATCTGGATGTTAATGACTATGGCGTTTTCTACTTAACAATCAGTATGGTGTTAATGATTGTTTTACACGACACTTACTTCTATTGGACCCACAAATTAATGCATACATCAAAATGGCTCTATCAATTTCATAAAATTCATCATCAGTCCCATAATCCAACACCCTGGGCTGCTTTTGCATTCCATCCTGTTGAGGCGATAATTTCTCTTGGAATCATCCCATTAATTATTTTCACTATACCTACGCATCCGATGGCCCTGCTCCTGTTCCTCTCGTTCATGACGATTTATAATGTATTGGTCCATTTAGGTTATGAGATTTTTTCCAAAAATTTCATAAATCATTGCATCGGGAAATGGCAGAATACAGCAACAAATCACAACTTACACCATCAAATTGGCGGAAGATTTAATTATGGTTTTTATTTCTCGATTTGGGACCGGATCATGGGAACGTATAGGGAAAACAAAAATGCGAAGAAAACAGAAGGATCCTGATTACTGGATTTTTCTTCGCTTTGCTTTTACAATTTGCTCATCGATTAAAACGGCTTCGTAGATTTGTTGTCTCAAAAGTGCAACATCAATTTCTTTTACAGTTGAAAAAACACTTTTTGAAGCAAATTGTGTTGTTTCAAAAGTCTCATCTAAAAACGAAGCGTTTTTACAAAAACCAATTGCAACGCCTTTTTCAACTTTCCCCCAAGGAATGGAAGCCGGCCAAATATAACAAATCCGGGAATGGCAATAATAAAAAGGGACATTGTAAGCTAATTTCTCTTTACAATTTGGAATGCATTCCAAAATAATTTTACGCAGAAAAAGAACGACTTCCAGTTCTTCTTCGGGAAGATAATCCAGAAAGGTATCTACTGTACTAAATTGTATTCCTTGTGTATTTCCCATATCAAAAAAAGGCCTATTCTCACAAATAGGCCTTAACGTTTCTAATTATCTTTAGTCATTCTCATTTTTCTGGCAAGCAGCGTATTTTTCAATAACATCGCAATGGTCATGGGTCCTACTCCACCGGGAACCGGTGTAATAAAAGAGGATTTTTTACTCACTTCATCAAAATCAACATCTCCGGTAATTACATATCCCTTTGGGTGAGCAGCATCTTCCACTCTGGTAATACCTACGTCAATGATCACAACTCCTTCTTTCACCATATCGGCTTTAAGGTAATTCGGTACTCCAAGAGCCGTTATAATGATATCAGCATCCTTAGTGAAATGTTCGATGTTTTTAGTATGGCTGTGCGTCAGCGTTACGGTCGAATTCCCAGGATATCCTTTTCTTCCCATCAAAATACTCATCGGGCGGCCTACTATATGACTTCTTCCAATGATAACCGTATGCTTTCCTTGCGTTTCTATTTTGTAACGCTCCAATAACTGCATGATTCCGAACGGAGTTGCAGGAATAAAAGTTTCCATATCCAACGCCATTTTTCCAAAATTAGTAGGATGAAAACCATCAACATCTTTATCGGGATCAATAGCCATCAAAATCTTTTGCTCGTTTATATGTTTAGGTAAAGGCAATTGAACGATGAAACCATCCAAATTGTCATCTTCATTTAGAGCTGCAATTTTTGCCAGCAACTCCGCTTCTGTAATGGTTTCCGGCAGACTTACTAAAGTGGATTCGAAGCCAATTTGTTCACAAGAACGCACTTTACTCCCAACATAAGTTAAACTAGCTCCGTTAGTACCAACTATTACAGCTGCTAAATGAGGCACTTTTTCCCCATTATTTTTCATTTGTTGTACTTCGGCCGCTATTTCGTGTTTAATATCCTCCGCTGTTTTTTTTCCGTCTAGTAATTGCATTTTTTAAAGTTGTTTAAAGTTAAACCATAAAGTGAAAAATTGAAAACTTTATGGTTCAGTACTGATTTATTTTATATAAAAGTTTAAGGTTTAAAAGTTCCAGAATAGCAACTTCTAAACCTTAAACAAATAATTAACGCATTCCCGGCATACCACCCTGCATGCCACCCATCATTTTCATTAGGTTTTTACCTCCTGGTCCCTGCATCATTTTCATCATTTTGCTCATTTGCTCAAACTGTTTCATCAACTGATTGACCTGCTCAACTTTTGTTCCGGAACCTTTTGCAATTCTGGCTTTTCTTTTCACATCAATTATAGCTGGTTTGCTTCTTTCTTTAGGGGTCATTGAATGAATAATCGCTTCAATATGTTTGAAAGCATCATCTTCTATTTCTACATCTTTCATGGCTTTTGAAGCACCTGGTATCATCCCAACCAAGTCTTTCATATTACCCATTTTCTTTACCTGTTGTATTTGGGATAAGAAATCGTCAAAACCAAATTCATTTTTAGCGATTTTCTTTTGAATTTTTCTTGCTTCTTCTTCATCAAATTGCTCCTGAGCTCTTTCTACCAAAGACACAACGTCACCCATTCCAAGAATACGTTCCGCCATACGAACGGGATAGAATACGTCAATAGCATCCATTTTCTCCCCTGTACCTACAAATTTAATTGGTTTATTTACAACTGATTTAATTGAAATTGCAGCTCCTCCACGAGTATCACCATCCAGCTTGGTTAAGATAACCCCGTCAAAATTCAAGATATCATTGAAGGCTTTAGCAGTATTTACCGCATCCTGACCTGTCATTGCATCAACAACAAATAAAGTTTCCTGTGGCTGAATTGCTTTGTGAACTTCAGCAATCTCTTTCATCATTTGCTCATCAACAGCCAAACGACCTGCAGTATCGACAATCACAACATTAAACCCATTCGCTTTAGCGTGTTTGATTGCATTTTGGGCAATTTCAACAGGATTTTTATTTTCTGGTTCTGAGTACACTTCAACACCGATCGAATCTCCAACAACATATAATTGTTGAATCGCTGCCGGACGATAAATATCACAGGCAACCAAAAGTGGTTTTTTATTCTTTTTTGTAAGCAAATAATTAGCCAATTTTCCAGAAAAAGTAGTTTTCCCGGAACCTTGCAAACCTGCCATCAAAATCACTGTAGGATTTCCCGATAAATTAATTCCGGCAACATCCCCACCCATTAATTCGGTAAGTTCGTCTTTGACCAGTTTTACCAACAATTGCCCTGGCTGTAATGTTGTTAACACATCCTGACCTATTGCTTTTTCTTTTACTTTGGTGGTAAAATCTTTCGCAATTTTAAAATTAACATCGGCATCAAGTAAAGCTCTGCGAACTTCTTTTAATGTCTCTGCTACGTTTACTTCGGTGATTTTTCCGTGTCCTTTTAGTATATGAAAGGCTTTATCTAGTTTATCGCTTAAATTATCGAACATAATTGTTGTCTTTTATTGAAGTGCAAATTTAAGGATTTGATTTTGAAGTTTTACGGATTATTTTAATAAAAAAAACAGCCTTTTTTAGGCTGTTTTAAATCGATAGGATACAAAAATCCTTTTATATAAAATCTAAATCTTTTCGAAAGTTAAATAATCAATGCCTCCCGTACCTCCGTTCAGGTCTCTTAATACCACTCTTGTTGTTGTTCTTTCAAAAACATCCCAATTATTTGACAGCGACAACATATGATCCGGACTTGAAAATGAAATAGAAAAACTCAGGTCGTTAGTAGGATTGTCGTCAACAAGATTCGATTGCAGTACCGACCAATTACCTGAATAAACAGTGGTCTCTTTATTCGCAGTCAGCATAGCATTAGATCCAAAACTAAAAGTATGGCCCGAAAAAAGACTTGTTTTGTTTGAATTATCATCAAAAAAATAGCTGATTTTCCACGTTCCTTTATTAATAGTATTTACCACTGGAGCAACATCTTTTGCAACCGCGACAGCAATCGTGTCGTCATCACAACATGTCCCGGCAATATTTAGAAAAAATATGCAGAACAAAACTGGTATAAAAACGATTCTTTTCATAATTCATTATCTTTTTACAACGATCATAACGAATATACACAAAAAAAAGTTAATTGACTACAGCATTGAAAATTATAGTTACATTCTTTCCGGAACATTAATCCCCAACAAACGGAAAGAAGCAGCGATGGTATCAGCCACTTTTTTAGACAACAGGACTCTGAAAATTTTCTTCTCTGAATCGGCTTCTCCAAGAATGGGAACGGCCTGATAAAATGAATTGTATTCCCGAACCAAATCGTAAGTAAAGTTGGCCAATAAAGCCGGACTGTGATTCTGAGCTGCATTTTGAATTACCTCAGGGAATAATTCCAATTGTTTCAATAATTCTTTTTCTTTTTCGTGCAACGTTACCATCTCTGATGAATTGGAAAAATCAAAATCAGCCTTGCGAATAATGGATTGAATTCTGGCATAAGTATATTGAATAAACGGCCCTGTATTTCCTGCAAAATCTACTGATTCTTCAGGATTAAAAAGAATTCGTTTTTTTGGATCCACTTTTAAAATGTAATATTTTAAAGCACCAAGACCAATAGTATTGTATAATTTTGCTTTTTCTTCAGCAGAATAGGTATCTAATTTTCCTAAATCCTCAGCAATTTTCTGTGCCGTATCCGTCATTTCCTGCATCAAATCATCGGCATCAACAACAGTTCCCTCACGGCTTTTCATTTTTCCAGAAGGTAAATCTACCATTCCGTACGATAAATGAAAAAGATTTTCAGACCAATCGAAGCCCAATTTTTTCAGGATAAGAAACAACACTTTGAAATGATAATCCTGTTCGTTTCCTACCGTATAAACCATTCCACCAACATCTGGATAATCTTTTACACGCTGAATAGCGGTTCCAATATCCTGCGTCATATAAACTGCAGTTCCGTCTGAACGAAGCACAATTTTTCTATCTAAACCTTCATCCGTTAAATCAATCCAAACAGAACCGTCCGGATCTTTTTCGAAAACGCCTTTCTCCAAACCAATCTGAACGACATCCTTTCCTAATAAATAAGTATTGCTTTCATAGTAATAACAATCAAAATCAACCCCTAAATTTTTATAGGTAATCGCAAAACCATCATAAACCCATTGGTTCATGGTTTTCCAAAGCGAAATCACTGCCGGATCGCCAGCTTCCCATTTTAAAAGCATTTCTTGTGCTTCCACAATGATTGGCGCTTGTTTTTTGGCTTCTTCTTCCGTTTTTCCGGTGCTCATTAATTGGGCAATTTCTTCTTTATACGCTTTATCAAAAGCAACATAAAAATTCCCAACTAATTTATCTCCTTTCAATCCTGTTGATTCCGGCGTTTGTCCGTTTCCGAATTTTTGCCAAGCCAACATTGATTTACAAATATGAATCCCTCTATCGTTAATGATTTGGGTTTTATATACTTTTTTCCCGGAAGCTTTGATAATTTCAGCAACAGCGTATCCTAAAAGATTGTTGCGAACGTGACCCAAATGCAATGGCTTATTCGTGTTTGGCGAAGAATATTCCACCATGACCGCTTTATCTTCAGGATTAGGCACAACGAAACCAAACGTTGCATTGTCTTTGATGCCATTGAAGAAATTTAAATAATAGGCATCCGCTATAACAATGTTTAAAAATCCTGAAACCACATTAAAACGACTCACTTCAGTTACGTTTTCCACCAGATAGTTACCGATTTTGTTTCCTAATTCTACAGGATTACTTTTAATAACTTTCAGTAATGGAAAAATAACCATAGTAATATCACCTTCAAATTCCTTCCGAGTGGTTTGAAATTCAACTTTGTCAATAGCAATGTCAAATAAAGCGAGAACCGCTTTTTCAATAGAAGGCGTAAGAATTTGTGATAATGTCATTTTATGTATTTATTTAAAGGTTGCAAATATAGTTATAATGCATCGATTTGAAAATTGGAAAACAATATAATTTCCTACTCAAAGAATCAAGTTTGAATATTCACCAAGTACAGTTCGGTTATTTTTTTCAAAATAGTTGTAACAATTTATCTTTTAAAGAGTCTACTAGGTAACTTTTAAATATCCTCTTTTAATAAAATTATTTTTTTGTATAAAATAGTACTATGTAATACATAATATTTAAAATAAATAAATACCTTTGCATCATCAATCAAATCTTAATCAAAAACAAAAAATCATGAATCTCAAATTAATTTTACTCTGCTTATTCGGAACCGTGTTTTCGATACAAGCGCAAAATTCGGTCAAACCAACACTTCCTGAAAATTCCGGAAGTATCTCAGGTAAGATAATCGACAAGAAAACCAACGAACCGCTTCCGTATGTAAATGTTATTATAAAAGAAGACAACAAAGTGGTTAGCGGAGGAATAACTTCAGACAAAGGAACCTTCCTTATCAAAAATCTGGCTTTAAAAAATTATACGGTCGAAATACAGTTTATAGGATACAAAACGGTTTCAAGAGCCATTTCACTAACAAGCGGAGACAAAAATGTCAATATGAACACCATTTCGTTGGAAGAAGATGCTATTGAATTGAAAGGTGTTGAAGTAGTAAGTGAACGTTCCACAATTGAACAAAAGATCGATAGAAAAGTAATCAATGTTGGTAAAGACTTACTTTCAGCGGGAGCAACTGCAGCAGAAATCATGAACAACATTCCGTCAGTAAGTGTCGATCCACAAACCAATGCGATCAGCCTTCGCGGAAATTCTAATGTGCGAATATTGATAGATGGAAAACCAACTACTATTGAAGCTTCGCAATTACTACAGCAAATTCCGTCTACCTCCATCAAACAAATTGAACTTATCACCAATCCTTCGGCTAAATACAATCCGGAAGGAATGAGCGGAATCATCAATATCGTTTTGAATAAAAACAGCAAAATTGGCTTTAACGGAAGTATAAATAACGGGGTCACTTTTGGAAAAACACCTAAATTAAACTCATCAGCAGACGTGAACTATCGTACTGGAAAGTTCAATGTTTATGGAAATTACGGCTTGAATACCGGAAAACAATCCAATCATGGATTTATAAAAACGACAGAACCAGGGGAAGAAGATTTTCAAAAATTCACTTTTTTAAATACGAACACTTCTCATTTGGCGAAAGCTGGTTTTGACTTTTATTTAAATAAAAAAAACACCCTCTCTTTTTATACCACGCAAAACATTTATAGAGGAAGAGGGGATTCTAAAACTACTGTAGATTTTGTTGATCCATCCAAAACTGACATTACTCAATTGTTCAAGAACAAAAACAACAATTACTCACAGGCCTATAACTTCGATTATAAAAAGGATTTCAAAAAAGAAGGACACAACATAGAACTTGAGGTAAACTACTCTAATAATGACGACAGGGAAAATGCTTTTTTCAGTAGAGGCACTGATTACACCAATTACATTACCAACAAAGGAAACAATACGTTAATCAATTTAGACTACACCAATCCTTTAACGAAAACAACTAAACTAGAGTTGGGATTAGAAAGCAGAATCGAAAATACGAAAAACAATTACCTGCTGGATGATGCTTATAATTCGGATTTCTCCTATGACAGAAACATTTACTCTGCTTATGCCAATGTTTCTAAACAGCTGGGGAAATGGAGTGGACAAATAGGAACACGTTTCGAAAAATACAATGCCAAAGCTTTATTCAAAAAGGTAAATGAAAGTAACGAAACATTCGAAGATGATTTATTTACACTTTATCCATCGGGATACATCAATTATACCCCAAGCGAAAATAACTCCTTCAATTTAAGTTTTTCAAGACGTGTGGACAGACCAAGCATTGATCAGGTAAACCCAATAAGAGAATGGAGCACACCACAAATTGATTCACAGGGAAATCCAGCACTTTTTCCCCAATTCACCAATTCTTATGAATTGAATTATACCAGAAAAACAAAAATTGGCTCCATAACAACTGGCGTATTTTACAGAAGAATAAACGATGAGATTACGAGAACACTTTACGAAAATCCGACCGATCCTTCAAAACAAATTCTATCGTATGCCAACCTGGATGATAATAATGCATATGGCTTTGAAATATCCGGTAATTTAGATTTTAGAAAATGGTGGAGTGCCAACATCAGTTTTGATGCATATAATAAAAAAACAAAAGGGGTTGTTGCCGACGAATTTATAGAAGTGGATCTGACTGCTTTTAATGCCCGAATCAGCAATACGTTTAAACCTTCTAAAAACCTGCGTCTTCAGTTGTCAGGACTGTACAGGGGACGTGATTTAGGTTTGCAATTTGAAAGACAGCCTATGTGGAAAATCGATTTGGGATCCAGTTATACTATCTTAAAAGGAAGTGGAACCATTACAGCCCGATTCAGTGATGTATTCAATACAATGCATTTTGCTTTCGAGGGCACTAAACCAAAAAGACAAGAAGGACAATTCAACTGGGAAAGCCAATCTGCCTATGTTGGATTCAATTATCGTTTTGGCAGTGGAAAAAACAAAGCCATTCAAAGAAAACAACGTGACAAAAACGAAACCCAAGGCGGAGGTGGGCTTTTATAAAAATAGTTTTAATAGTTTGTTGCAAAAAGAAAAACCCGGAGTATGCCAACTCCGGGTTTGTCGATTTAAAGGCTGTCGTTACAACCAAAAAAAGCTGTATTACCATTTTATAATAGCGCTTCCCCAGGTAAAACCACTTCCAAAAGCAGCCAAAACTACCGTATCTCCTGATTTTATTTTCCCCTGCTCCCATGCTTCGGTCAAAGCAATTGGAATTGAAGCGGCAGTTGTATTACCGTATTTCTGAATATTATTAAAAACCTGGTCATCGGTAAGGTTGAATTTCTTTTGGATAAATTGCGAAATTCTCAAATTTGCCTGGTGCGGAATCAACATATCAATGTCTGAAACCTGTAAGTTATTTGCCTGTAACCCTTCATTAATCACTTCCGAAAATCGAACCACCGCATTTTTAAATACGAACTGTCCATTCATAGAAGGAAAATAACTCTCATCATCCGGATCATTATCCGCCAAAATATCAGTAACCCAGCGCCCTCCCATTCCTGGTGCTTTCACGATTAATTCGCCCGCATGTTGCCCTTCTGAATGCAAGTGCGTGGATAAAATTCCTTTGGTTACATCTTCTTCTCTGCTCAAAACTGCTGCACCTGCTCCATCACCAAAGATCACTGAAACGCCTCTGCCACGTGTTGTCATATCCAAACCTGTCGATTGGACCTCAGACCCAATCACCAAAACATTTTTATACATTCCCGTTTTGATGTACTGATCAGCAACTGACAAAGCATAAATAAATCCCGAACATTGATTTCTTACATCTAATGCGCCTACCGTTCCAAGACCTAAATCACGTTGGACCAAAACTCCGGGACCTGGAAAATAGTAATCCGGACTCAATGTGGCAAAAACCACAAAATCGATAGCTTCTTTAGCAACACCGGAACGTTCGATCGCAATTTCAGCCGCTTTCACTCCCATTGTAGTGGTCGTATCTTCCCCACGTATGATGTGCCTTCTTTCCTGAATACCGGTACGCTCCTGAATCCATTCATCATTCGTGTCAATAATTTTCGACAAATCGTCATTGGTAACAATATTTGAAGGGACGTAAAATCCTAATCCTGCTATTTTGGAATGGTACATAGTTTTGTTGTTTTATTAAAATCACAGATCCATATTTATCGATACCGTAAATACTAGGCTCCAAAGTACTACTTTTTAGGTAATATGCATAATTATCGCAACGATTTCGGATACACTATCGCTTCTATTCTGTTAAAAAAACGAGAATACAAGGATCTTGCTTCCGTCAGGGGCAGACCATCCTGTTAAAAAGACGAATTTGTTTAAAATGAGTGTCAGGCCAGCATCAATGTCACTTCCTGGTTCAGTTCTAATTCCGAATCATGTTCAAAGAAAATGGCTCTTTTTTCAAAAGCGGCTTTAATCAGATAATGGCTTCCTTTAAAATAACATTGTTTCACGGCCACTTGCATCATTCCGCTATCGACCACTTTCAATTGGTACGGATACACTAAAAGCGCTTCATCATCACCGTCAATTTCAATTAATTGAGACAATTTTAATTCATTTACTTCCCCAAAAAGGGACGCAACATATTTATTCACGGGATTTTCGTATAAGACTTTTGAATTTCCTTTTGCAATCACTTTTCCGTTTTTCATCACAATCGTTTCATCCGAAAAAGACAAAGCATCTGTGCTGTCATGTGTTGCAATAATACAGGTAATTCCCTTTTGTTTTAAGTAACTGAATAAATTTCTGCGCAGGGCATTTTTTCGAAAGGAATCAATCTGACTGAAGGGTTCGTCCAACAAAATTATTTCCGGTTCCAATGCCAAAACTCTTGCCAACGCCACTCTCTGTTGTTGTCCTCCACTAAGGTATTTGGCTTTTACATTAGTAAAAGCGGTCATTTCAACCATTTCCAAAAGCTCCTGGATTCTGGCTTTCTTTTGGTCTTTATAAATGTTGGACAAAAACTTCCCTACGTTTTCTTCAACAGATATGTAAGGCATCAAATCGAAATCCTGCGCTAAATATTTGATATAATCTTCGCCAGGAATAAGATGCTGTTTGGGCCCAAGAATGAAGTTATTGTTATAGGTTATTGCTCCTTCATCTAAATCATATAATCCATATATCAATTTCAATAAAGTACTTTTACCGCAGCCACTTTCACCAATTAAAGCAATATTTTGGCCTTTGGCAATTTCAAAACTAACATTCTCGATAACGGGATTTTCAATGTAAGTAAAAGAAATGTTTTTTATTTCAAGCATGTTCTGTATTTAAGAGCGCAAATTTACAATGTTTAATTCAAATTAGAATACAAAAAGGCTGCTTCGTAGTGAAACAGCCTTTGTTTTTATAAAAAATTGTCAGCTTAGTTTTTAACTTCCGTTTTAGCTTCCTGAATCATTTTCTCATTGGCCGTAATTGCAAATTCAACACGACGGTTTTGAGTTCTTCCTTCCGCTGTTTCATTCGATGCAATCGGGTCAGCAATACCTAAACCAGTTACTTGAAATCTAGTTCTAGAAACGCCTTTGCTAGCCAAATAATCTCTAACTGATGCTGCTCTTTCTGCTGAAAGTTTCAAATTATATTTTGGCGTACCCGTAATGTCAGTATATCCGTAAATTGTAATGTTAGTGTCAGGATATTCTTTAAAAACCGGAACCAATTTATCTAAATTTGCTTTTGCTTCAGCAGTCAAAGAAGATTTATTGGTATTAAAACGCACTGCATTTTCATTCAAAACCAGTTTAATTCCTTCTCCTACACGAACTACTTCAGCTCCTGGAAGTGCTGCATCGATTTCTCTTGCCTGTTTGTCCATTTTGTTTCCAATAACTCCACCGGCAACGCCACCAACAACGCCTCCCAATACAGCTCCTAGTGCTCCTTTTCCGCCTTTTCCAAGGTTGTTTCCAAGAACCCCTCCTATTACCGCTCCACCAGCAGCTCCAATTGCAGCTCCCCTTTGCGTTTTATTTGTATTTTTTAATGCTTCACAGCTTGTAAACATTGAACCTATAACCAGTATTGTTGCTATCGCAACTATTGAAATCTTTTTCATATCTCTGTTTTTAATTAATTAGTTTTTTTGAAATTGGTATACCACGTCAGTCATTTTCCCTCCTACATCAATTTTATCAATCAATTGAAAAGAAGTCGCTGTTTGGTTTGCTAACATAAGAATATAACCTTCTCTGACTTTTTTAGCTTTTATACCTGCATCTAAAACTTTTAGAACAAATTGCCCGTCTTTGTTTACAAACCAAGTGATTGGTGAGCTAAATGAAGTACAGCTCGCTTTTGTCAAAGCCATATTTCCTTTATTATTATTAGAAACAAACTTCCACGTGCTTCCAACAAAACATTCTGAATCAGCAATTTGAAAAGAATTTACTTTAATATATTGTGAACCTGGATAGGTTACGGAACTGATTACCCAGTTTCCTTTCATAGCAACTTCCGCTTTTCTATCTGTATTCGTACTTGTTATTGATGTTGACTTACATGCAAACATCAAAACAGCTAATGTGCATAAAATGACTTTTCTCATCGTTTGAAAAAATTTGTGATTAATAATATTACAAAGATACGAAGCATCGAAACAAAAATGTTTCAGAATTAAATTATTTTATATCATAATTAACGCTTCCGACAATTTGTCACTTTCATCTAAATTGGTATCTTATTTGAGTAAATTGTACCAAATTCAAACTTAAAAATTCAAAATATGACAACTGGAAAAATTAACGTTTCGGTAGAAAACATCTTTCCCCTAATCAAGAAATTCTTATACAGTGATCACGAAATTTTCTTGCGTGAATTGATTTCAAATGGGACTGATGCTACTTTAAAATTAAAACATTTAACAAGCATTGGCGAGGCCAAAGTAGAATATGGCAATCCAATTATCGAAGTAAAAATCGATGCCGAAGGTAAAAAGCTGCACATCATTGATCAGGGTTTGGGAATGACTGCGGATGAAGTGGAGAAATACATCAACCAGGTAGCCTTTTCTGGCGCCGAAGAATTTCTGGATAAATACAAAGATTCTGCTAAAGATTCTGGTATTATCGGTCATTTTGGTCTTGGTTTCTATTCTGCATTTATGGTTGCCGAAAAAGTGGAAATTATCACTAAATCTTTCAAAGATGAACCTGCAGCGCACTGGACCTGCGACGGAAGTCCTGAGTTCACCTTAGAACCTGCTGATAAAACCACTCGTGGAACAGAAGTTATTTTACATATTGCTGAAGATTCTCTCGAATTTCTGGAAGAGTCTAAAATCAGTCAATTGTTAAACAAGTACAATAAGTTCATGCCTATTCCAATTAAATTTGGAACTAAAAAGGAGAAAATTGAACAAAAAAAGGGTGAAGAAGTTGCAGCGGAAGATAAAGACAAAACTTTTACAGAAGTAGAAACAGACAACATCATCAATAACCCAAATCCAGCCTGGACAAAACTGCCAACTGAATTATCGGACGAGGATTATAAAAATTTCTACCATGAATTGTATCCAATGCAATTTGAAGAACCGTTATTCCACATTCATTTAAATGTTGATTATCCGTTTAATTTAACTGGTATTTTATATTTCCCAAAATTGGGTTCTGATTTACAAATCCAGAAAGATAAAATTCAACTGTACCAAAATCAGGTATACGTAACAGATAATGTTGAAGGAATTGTTCCTGAATTTTTAACCATGCTTAAAGGGGTCATTGACTCACCGGATATCCCATTGAACGTATCTCGTTCCGGATTACAAGCGGATGCTGCTGTTAAGAAAATCTCTAACTATATCACCCGTAAAGTTGCAGATAAACTAAAATCCCTATTCAACGAAAACCGTGAAGATTTCGAGAAAAAATGGAACGATATCAAAATCGTTTTAGAATACGGAATGCTTTCTGAAGATAAATTTTACGAAAAAGCAGGTGCATTTGTTTTGTATCCTACAGTAGATGACAAATTTTACACGCTGGAAGAACTCAAAGAAAAACTGGCAGCCAATCAAACTGACAAGGACGGAAAACTAGTTGTTTTATACGCAGGAAATAAAGACGCACAGCATTCCTATATCGAAATTGCACAAGAAAAAGGATATGAGGTTTTATTGCTTGATTCACCAATTATCTCCCATTTAATTCAAAAAATAGAAGGTGACAACAGCGGAATGACTTTCGTACGTGTCGATTCAGATCATATCGATAATTTAATCAAAAAAGAGGAAACCACTATTTCTAAATTGTCTGAGGAAGAAAAAACCAATTTGAAAACAGTTTTAGAGACTATAGTTCCAAAACAAAACTATTCTGTACAACTGGAAGCAATGGACAGTCAAGCGGCTCCATTTATTATTACGCAACCAGAATTCATGCGTAGAATGAAAGAAATGAGTCAGTCTGGCGGTGGTGGAATGTTCGGAATGGGCAACATGCCTGAAATGTACAATTTGGTTGTGAATACCAATTCAGATTTGGCGACAACCATTCTTACTACCGAAGACAAAACAGCTCAGGAAAGTTTGGTAAAACAAGCCTTAGACTTAGCTAAATTATCACAAAATCTACTAAAAGGAGAGGCATTAACAGCTTTCGTTAAAAGAAGTTTTGACATGATAAAATAGTGTATCGGATGATCCGCTAAATTACTAAGCCTGTGAGTGTCAACTTGCAGGTTTTTTTTATGTTAATTCATTTCCGTTTTCAGATAAAAATCCATCAAAAACCGTATACGCCTTCAGGTATTTAATCGCCTCCATTTCTGCATTTGTAATTGCTCCGTTATTGGAATAACGATTCGTTTCATAGTGAGCAAGCACTCCTTTTAGCTCCAGCGCTTTAATTTGCAGTTTCGCTTTTTGTCTAAACCAGGACAATTCCTTCTCGACAGTAATTATTTTTTCCTTAGCTATTTTCAGCTTTCCTTTTTTGTATTCTGACACGTTATAAATTTCAAGCAAATCCATCGCTTCCACTTGTTGTATTAAAATTTTCAAATTGAAAGGGTTCTCAACCAGCGGCAGAATAACACTAATAGATCTTACGATCCTTTTAACCACCGTAGGATCTGCTTTCCCCCATTGAAAAATCTGATCAAAACAAAAGTCAATAAATTCTTCAAAATTAAACTCATTGACCTGAATTTTTTTTGCTCCCAAAGTTCTTGAATCCGTAGAAGGGAATTCTCTTATTGCTAGTTCTTTTGCGATTTCTCCAATATGGTCGATACAGTTCAAACAGGTTGTGGGATCATTAACCGCAGGAGAGATGGCTTTTATTGCAATGTCCACCAATTTTCTGACACCAAAACTCACATCCTGAGTGGGACTTCTGAATAGTTTGACTTTAAACGTTTTTTTGATAATCGCTTCAAATTCTTTCGTTACAGTATTGATGTGGTTCTGGGTAATTTCCTCACTAAAAACCAACACAAAAAGCACCGTGGTATCTTTCATAATAAACTCCCCTACAATAGGTTTCTGGTATGCGTTTTCAAAAAACAATCCAAGATCCGAAGTAAGAATCGATTCCGTCATGCCTTCCAGTTTTTTGTAATCGATGCTATCCAGATACCCAGTTTCAAATGGACTGGCAATTTTTATTTGAAATTTATCCGAATCTATTTTTGGTCGTTTGTAAAGCAGATTTTTTCCAATACTCCAATTTTCCCGATACAACACATTGATCTCTTCAATCATTTCCGCTTTTATTCGATTCGTTATAGTCGAGACATTCATGTTTATGCTTAAGTAGGTAATCATATTAGGATACGACCATATCAAACAATAAAAAGCAAAAAAAGAACCTATTGAAAGTGTCAAAAGAAAAGGAGTCTTGTAAAAAAAAACGGAAGCTAATTGAGGTAGTAAACACAATGAGATTGTACCAACGAATAATCCAATAAAGTGTAGCGTTTTAATATCATTTCCCAAAAAATGTCTCAAAATTCTCGGTGAAAACTGAGAAGATGCCAATTGCATCACAACAAAAATAACTGAAAAAGTAGTTAGTGAAATCCCTATAAGAATAGAGATTAAAATATTGGAAACAACAATCAATCGATTGTAAATGGCAACTTCATTGATGTTAAATTGCAATCCAAAATCAACATAATAATCAACCGCCAGTAAAACGGAACCCACAATAAATGCATAAATTCCACTGGTAAATGTCCCTATGAGTTTGATCTGATGTTCAACTATACTTTTAGTCTGATGGCTGCGTTTTCGTATCATAATCTGAATTTCTAATAGTAAATTTAACACAAATCCGTCTATAATTTTAGTCTTGCTTTTCAATGACTATTTTCAGTAACTACAGCAGGGCTATTTTTACCTAAAAATCAAGTACAATCGCAATTAATTATAGCAATACAGAACAATAAACACACAATAAAAAAAATAGTAAAAAAATAGTAAAAAAATAGTAAAAAAATGAATCTTTCTATTGTTTTTTTTTATGTGTTGAGAAAGGTGTATAACAAGAGAAGTTTATAAAAGTGGATCCGTGGAATCTCATAATTGATGTAAGTGACTTTTCAAATTGACGTTAATCACAGCAAAAAAATAACCTTTGAATATATTGAATAGAGTACAATTTTTGGACAAGCGCGATTTTATTAGCGAACAGAGAAAAAGATGAAAAAAAAAAAAAATGTATCGTAATTCTAAATGCTAATCTTCAAAATCACCATTTCAAAATAGCAAAAGCCGTTTTTTCCAAACAAGAAAAAACGGCTTTTCACCAATGCTAACACCTTAAAAAATACCGAGTCGTACGCTTGGGGCGCGCACTCCTATTTGTGTATTTACTGTAGTGCTGCTTGGGGTTCTTTGAGGGTTACGTTGATCGTATTCATAATAATAAAATCCTGCATGGCTATAAAAGGAATCATTGTGGTGACAATGATCGTCACAATGATTGTGATGTGCTCTATAAACGTCCTGCTTGCTTGCAATATAAGCACGATAGGCTTTCCTGTTATCCTCCTTTAACTCTGTTTCGTACGCTTTTTGTTCTTTCCAAAAGTTTTTTTCTTCCGCTTTACTTTTCGCTTTAAATTCTAGCTCAAATTTTGCATCCTCTGTACCTTTTTGTTGGTAATACGCTATTTTATCTGAATTGGTATTTATTCTTGTTTCACTTTTTACATGGGCATCCTGTGCCTGTACAGTTGCGATCGTACCTAAAAAAAGTATTGCGAATAAGGCTTTAATTGTTTTCATAATTTCTATTTTAGTTATAGTTGCTATTGTTTATAGTACTAATTTCAATAGTAAGACAACTCTAAATCAGTTTACCCTACGGCACAACTTTATTATTTTGAAAAAATTAAATTGTGTACTTTAGTTACTTCATTAAATAACCTAACCATGAACCTACAAATAGAAACCCCTGCTTTACTTTTTTCGGCAACCTCCTTAATATTATTGGCATACACCAATAGATTCCTGACCATTGCAACCATAGTTAGAGGCCTAAAAAAAACATACAAAGAGAAAGAAAATAAAATGATTTTATTGGAAATCAGGAATCTCAACTTACGTTTAACACTTATTCGCTATATGCAAATGTCCGGAGTGATGAGCTTATTTCTCTCCGTTTTTGCCATGATGCTGTTATTTCTGGAACAACAATTATTTGCTATTTATTTTTTTGGACTGAGTTTACTTGGTTTACTGATTTCATTAGGCTTATCCTTTTGGGAAATTAATATTTCAGTCGATGCGCTTCGTTTGCATTTGAGCGATTTAGTCGATAAGAAAGAAGGCGTTTAGTTAGACCTTTGGGATCACAAATACAAAAAAACTACCTTTATTTACAGCAGCAAAATAATGGTAAGCTTGTCCAAACGAACTTTATTTTTTTAACGTATTAAACCCTTTTACAATTACCTAGTCCAACTGTCATAGCATTTGAGATTATGAACAATCACACCCTTTGGTCCCTGCGACTCGGATATTCAGCCAAACAGGCAGCAACCATCAAAAGAACCAGTTTGAAAAATTTCTTGGAAAACTCTTTTTCCAGTCCCTTTGATTCAGCCATTCCAGATTTTATTGAAAACAGTCCGAAATCATTTAATGAATTAAAAGAACTTAAGAAAAAATTAAAATCCTCCGGTCCAGAAGAAGCAAAAGAAATGCTCAAAAAAGAAGTACAGACTTCCTTTGAAATGAAAGCGTGGTGGATTGACAAAATGACCGAAAGCGAATTTCCGCTTCGCGAAAAAATGACTTGCTTCTGGCACAACCATTTTGTTTCCACCTATCAGAAAGTGAAAGTAAACTATTGGGTTTTTCAGCACAATCAGATTTTAAGGGAGCATGCTTTTGGAAATTTCAAAACCCTGACAAAGAAAATCGTACAAACCAACGCTATGGTGCGTTATCTCGACAATATTGATAACAGGAAAGACAAACTCAATGAAAATTTAAGTCGGGAATTACTCGAACTTTTTACCCTGGGAATCGGAAACTATACGGAAGAGGACATTAAAAATGGCGCCAAAGGTCTTGCAGGACTTGGCATTGGAGAAGAAAATGCAGTTTACAGGAAATTTTTTGAAAATAATGAAAGCATCGATTATCTTGGAAAAAAAGGCTTCTTAAAACTAGATGAAATGGTTGATGCCATTTTCGAGCAACCCAATATCCCTTATTTAATCACTCGAAAGATATTAAAATGGTTTATTTACGACAATCCAAAAGAGGAGTTAGTACACTATTATGGTGCTTATTTCAAAAAAGAAAATTTTGAAATCAAACCACTGCTGATTAAAATTTTCACTGAAGAATTCACAAAAAACAACGCAGGTTCCAAAATTAAAAACCCACTGGAATATATTTTACAATTAATGGATGAACTCCATGTTCAAAACCCCAATGCAAAACTAATTGCTTATTTTATCAAGGAACAAGGTATGGATCTGTTCAACCAGCCCAATGTAAAAGGATGGGACGGCGGAAATTCTTGGCTCACTTCACAAGTTTTTCTGCAACGCAACAATGTTGCTGATTTACTTTGCAATGGCAAAAATTTAAACCGGGGAAGAAAAGAAAACGATACTGCAATGATGAAACAAAACCCAAACCGACTGGTGAATGTAAAACTTCATTGGGACAAAGAAGGAAATAATAAACAAATCATTGCCGAACTCAAAGACCGATTGTTATTTCAAACCGATGAAAACGACCAGCAGGATTTTGAAAAATTATTAAAATATGATTTCGACAGCAAAACCGAAGGTTCGGAAAATGCCTTGCTCAGACTATTTAATCTCATGGTCAAAACACCGGAATACCAACTAATATAAGCCCATACGTATTTAGACATTAAGACCATTGCTATGAACAGAAGAAAATTTTTATCCCTTACCGGAACATTAACAGGCGGCTCACTCCTGTTGCCTGATTTTTTATACTCTTTTGGCGCACAAAACAATTTGGTTTTGGGTGAACAATGTTTGGTTTTTGTTCAGCTAAATGGTGGAAATGATGGTTTGAATACCTTTATTCCATTTGAAGATGCGCTCTATTATGACTTGCGTCCAAAAATTGCCATTTCAAAAAATGAGCTATTAACTTCCGCAAAGGGGATGGCGTTCCATCCTGCTTTGAAAGGTTTTGCCAGCATCCAGCAGAGCGGTGATTTGTCGGTAATACAAAATGTAGGATATCCAAATCCGGTTCGTTCTCATTTTCGAAGTCAGGAAATTTGGCAAACTGCCCCAACCGATCAGGAGTATCTTAATGAAGGCTGGCTGGGTCGATATCTTGATTTACGATGCAAGGAACATCAGCCCACAGCAGGTATAAACATTGACTCCATTGATAATTTAGCCTTGAAGGGAGAAGATCCTAATGCAATTACCGTAAAGGATCCCAATCGATTTATTACAAAAAACAGACAGGAAAACGACAATCAATTATCCGACAATCCACAGCTGGATTTTGTTCGCAAAATTGCCAACTCCGTCACTGAAGGCTCTGATGATATCCAAAAAGCATTGTCAAAATCGGCGGTTTCAGATGTGATTTATCCTAAAACCGGCTTAGCCAAAAACCTCGAATGGATTTCAAAATTGATAAAAGGAAATCTGAATTCAAAGGTATATTACACATCCCTTGGTGGTTTTGACACGCACGACAATCAACTTTCCATACACAAAAACAAACTAACCGAACTCAATGACGCCGTTTTTAGTTTTTACCAGGATTTAAAAAAATCACAACAATTACAACAGGTAACAATAGTGGTCTTCTCGGAATTTGGCCGCCGCGTAAAAGACAACGGAAGAGGAACAGACCATGGAACGGCCGCTCCAATGTTTATTATTGGAGGCAATAACCGGGGAAAAATCATTGGAAGAAACCCTAATCTTTCGGATTTAGACAATGGTGATTTAAAACACGACATTGATTTCAGAAGCGTTTATGCCTCCCTTTTGAAAAACAAATTTAATTTTGATTCCTCTCAAATTGGAATACGAAACAAAGCGCTGGCGGGACTGTTTTAAAGGATTCAATAAATCATCAGGCATCAGTTTTTTGTTGGCTAGAAAATTAGAAAACAGATCTCAACTTAATTTTGTTTTCGCAAATGATACAATAGCTTACATCACTGTTTTTCATTTTACCATCGTCTTTCATTCTGAATATAATCTTCTTATTTATATTGAATAGAGAACAAGTGATTCGTTAGTATTCCTACTTTGGACTACTTATCAGGGAGAGGAGGATATGATTTTTTTAAATCTTCCTCCTTTTTATCATTACAAATATCACTAATTTGAATTTATTTCTTTTTTTATATTGATTAATCAATTCTTATCAGGGAGCTAATCTTCTTGGAGTTCCTTTCCTTTCCACTTACACTTGTAGGACCTCGGGATTTTTTTATATAATTATGAGCAAACAGGGTCGTAATTTGCAAGAATGTTTCTTTGGTGAAAATAATGGCATACCTATTTAAATCCTGGCAAGTAAAATAAAAAACTTTCAAAATCAGAATTAATAGCTTCTTAAATTTAAAAAATACTAACTTTGAATAAAAAATAAGATGGAAGACATCAGATGGCAACAAAGGTTTTCTAATTATAACAAAGCACTAAGAAAATTAGAGGAATCAGTAGAATATATAAAACATAATTTTTTAGATAAAGAAGATGAATTAGATTCTGAAGGCTTAGGTTATGTCGTTGATGAATTAATAAAAGAAGGATTGATTCAACGATTTGAATATACACATGAATTGGCTTGGAATGTCATGAAAGATTATGCCTTTTTCCAAGGTAATTCAACTGTTGGAGGCTCAAGAGATGCGACAAGAGAAGCTTACAAATTGCAGATAATAGAAGATGCCGAGATATGGATGGATATGATTCAAAGTCGTAATAAAACTTCTCACACGTACAATGAGGAAATAGCAAACGAAATATTTGGCAAAATTATTAATGACTACTTCCCATTATTTTTAAATTTTAGAAAAAAAATGGAAGAAAAAAGAAGTGGTGAACAAACTAATTTATTCTAATGAACTATTTCGGTCTTTCTTCAAACGATATTATTAAAATCAACTCAGTTTTTAATAGCTATTCTGATATTAATGAAGTCCTAATATTTGGTTCTAGGGCTAAAGGAAATTATAGGGATAACTCGGATATCGACTTAGCCATAAAAGGTAAAAACATTAATTTGTCAGTTCTGCAAGAAATTGAAATTAAATTAGAAGAGCTATACCTACCTTGCTCTATTGATTTAATAAATTACGTTAGTATTGAAAACCCAGATTTGATAAATCATATTAATAGGGTAGGAAAACAATTTTACAAGAAAGGGAATCCTTTATTGCCAATGCAATAGAGAGAAAAATAAAGCCTATCTTTTTAAAAACATAAGGGTTTGGTTTTTTAATTAAGCTGGCCTCCTCTTTCCAAAATTAATACTGCATCACCTTTTCAGGATTAGACAGGAAGAGGTGACCATAAGTCCTCCTCTACGACCTGACTATCTGTTGTTTGGCTTCTTTCCATGAAAAAGATTTGCTTTCCCCTCTTAAATGACTTTCTCTTCGAGCATCTATAACCCTACTTAATCATTTCCATTTGCAGGAAGCTATTTATTTTTAAGATGTTTTTTTTTAATAATTTAAAAAAAGGACATCTTTAAATTAAAAAAGTTAAACCCTTATTTTTTTTTACTTTCTACACCTTTAGGATAGTGTCTAAAAAACTCATAAATCACTACAAAAGCCTATCTTTACCCGCTTTTTAAAATGGAATAAATGATAAAGAATAGAGTATTAAAAGGAGTTTTCTTAGTAGGTCTTGGCGCAACGAGTTACGGAATGCTGGCTACTTTTGTAAAAATAGCGTACGGCGAAGGTTTTACCACTCCTGAAGTAACAATTGCTCAGTTTGCATACGGAATTCTAGGAATGCTGATGATCAATATCTTTCAAAAAGCGAAAAAAGGGGATGATGTTGTAAAAGCCTCCAGGAAAAACGTTTTTCAATTGATGCTTGCCGGAACTTCTCTGGGAATGACCAGTGTTTTTTATTATTTGGCCATCAAATACATTCCTGTTTCAATTGCTATTATTTTGTTGATGCAAACGGTCTGGATGGGCGTATTGTTCGAAATGATTTTAGAAAAGAAAACACCTTCTAGGCAAAAAATAACATCGGTAATCATCGTACTGATTGGAACGGCACTTGCCACTAATCTCATTCAGAGCAAAGTTGATTTTGACTGGCGTGGTGTCGTACTGGGGCTTTTATCAGCGGCTTCTTTTACCACTACTATGTTTACGGCTAATCGTGTGGCGACACATGTTTCGTCAGCGCAACGCACTTTGTTTATGCTGTTGGGTGGAGCGATAATTGTTTTTGGGTTTGCATTTGCTACGCAAACCACTTCGTTTAATTTTGAAATTTTTATGAAATGGGGAATTGTACTGGCTCTTTTTGGAACCATAATTCCTCCATTATTGTTTAATGCCGGTTTCCCTCTTACCGGAATTGGATTAGGAAGTATTGTGTCCGCATTAGAACTTCCAGTTTCAGTATTAATGGCCTATTTTCTTTTAAGCGAAAAAGTAAATGCGGTACAATGGTTCGGAATTGTTTTAATTATTTTGGCCATTGTAATCATGAATGTGAATTTTAAGAAAACAACCTGATTTTCATTTAAAGCTAAAATTATTAATATAATTGTACTAATTGCATTAATAATTTAATTAAATTCGTAACAAACAACTTGTTATGATTTTACCTTGGCATTTGTATACAATGGCTTTTATTTATGTATTAGCAGGATTGAATCATTTCAGAAACCCTCGTCTCTATTTAAAAATCATTCCGCCTTATTTTCCGAATCCAAAATTATTAAATTCCATCAGCGGTTTTGCCGAAATCCTTTTGGGAGTAATACTCTGTTTACCTGCCACATCAAAACTTGCCGCCTGGGGGATTATAGCCTTATTACTTGCTGTTTTTCCAACGCATCTTTACATGTATGCCAATGACAATGCAGGAATGGGTCTGCCTAAATGGATTTTACTGCTGCGAATCCCTTTGCAGCTGGGCTTGATCTATTGGGCTTATCAATATACCTCAATACGTAACGTTACCCTTTAATTTAAATAATCTATTATGAAAAAACTTTTCGCAGAATTTTTCGGAACCTATTGGTTGGTATTTGGAGGTTGTGGCAGCGCACTTTTTGCCGCCGGAATTCCTAATTTAGGAATTGGATTTGTGGGAGTTTCTCTCGCTTTCGGCTTAACAGTACTGACTATGGCCTATGCCGTAGGCCACATTTCCGGGGGTCATTTTAATCCTGCTGTTTCCTTTGGATTATGGGCCGGCGGTAGATTTTCGATCAAAGAATTACTGCCTTATATCATTGCCCAATGTGTTGGCGCTATTGCAGCGGCAGCAACGCTTTTCGCAATCGCTTCCGGAAAAACTGGTTTCATGATTGACAACACCAAAGCAGGTGCTTTTGCTTCGAATGGATTTGGAACATTCTCTCCTGATGGCTATTCGATGCAAGGCGCTTTTATAGCCGAATTTGTATTGACATTATTTTTCCTATTGATCATTCTGGGTGCCACCGATAAATTCGCAAACGGAAAATTCGCAGGAATTGCAATTGGCTTGGCATTAACCTTAATTCACCTGATCAGCATTCCCATTACCAACACTTCTGTAAATCCGGCAAGATCATTATCCCAGGCACTATTTGTGGGAGGCGAGCCCCTATCACAAGTATGGCTGTTTTGGGTTGCTCCGATTTTAGGTGCCATTGCAGCTGGATTGATTTATAAAAATCTATTGCAGGACAATGCTGCAGCATAGTCATTAAACATTATAAATATTCAAAGAGAAAAATGAGACTCCAACGTTTCGTTTTTCTCTTTATTTTTGTAAAATGAATTCACTATTTCAACCGGAACCGATACCTCTTAATTTACCAGATGCGGACATTATTTATTATCCGGCTTTTTTTAATAAAGAAGAAGCCGATCGTATTTATGCTGCCCTGATCAATGAAATTCCCTGGCAACAAGATGAAATTCGGGTTTTTGGCAAAATACATCCACAACCGCGACTGACTGCTTTGTTTGGAAACGAAGGAAAACCCTATGCTTATTCCAATATAAAAATGCAACCGCATCCCTGGAACCCGCTTTTGCAAAAAATAAAAGCACAAATTGAAACTGTTTCCGGCACAACGTTCACGACTGTTTTACTCAATTATTACCGCGACGGCAAAGACAGTAACGGCTGGCACGCCGATAATGAAAAAGAATTAGGAACAAACCCTATAATTGGCTCATTGAGTTTTGGAGCCGAACGCACGTTTCAACTGAAACACAATTCCGACAAAGACCAGAAGAAAAGTATCATACTGGAAAATGGGAGTTTATTGTTAATGAAAGGAACCACCCAGCATTTCTGGAAACATCAAATTCCAAAAACGGCTAAACCCATAGGTCCCCGGATAAACCTTACCTTTCGGGTCATCAAATAGCTATTTTCTGAAAAAAAAATCATTAGATTTGAAATAAATAGTCAAATTATGAATGCAATCGTTGCTTATTTTTCAACCATTCCCTCTTCTCACAGGGGTTTAATTCTTGTGGGCGGAATCACTATTTTTTGGTTAATAGAAAATGCTTTTCCGCTTTTTAATTTTACCTATAAAAAATGGCAGCATGCGAGTATTAATATTTTTCTGACCTTCACGACTATCGTTATCAATTTCTGCCTGGCTTTTATTTTATTAAAATCAGCTGATTGGACTATTGTCAATCATTTTGGAATTTTACAATGGCTTCCGCAAAGGTCACTGGGGCTATATATGATAATCGGATTACTGTTACTGGATTTAATAGGCGCTTATCTCCCCCATTTGGTCGAACATAAAACCAAATTGCTGTGGCGTTTTCACTTAGTTCACCATACCGATACCTGGGTTGACACCACCTCTGCCAACAGACACCATCCAGGAGAAAGCGTAATCCGTTTTACGTTTACAATATTGGGTGTTTTAATTGTCGGCAGTCCCATGTGGATGGTTTTTCTCTATCAGACAATATCCGTTGTTGCTACACAATTTAATCACGCCAACATTTCACTTCCCAAAAGGTTAGATACCATTCTGAGCTACTTTGTCGTCTCGCCAGACATGCATAAAGTACACCATCATCATGCGCTACCCTATACAGATAGTAATTATGGGAATATCTTTTCGGTTTGGGACCGCCTTTTTGGCACCTTTATGACACTCCCGAAGGAAGAAATTATTTACGGCATTGATACCCATACCAAGCCCGAAGAGCACAACCAACTGAAAAATTTGCTCCAAATACCGTTTCAAAAACCCCGTTCAACAAAAAACAAGTAAAAAACAATAAAAAAAAGCTTCTTTTGATAAGAAGTAATTATTTTTTTTCTTAATATTGGAATATAATTAGAAATGACATTTATTAATCATTAACAACCTATTTGAATTAATTTTCACGTGATGAAAAAGAGTAACCGCAAAGAATTGAACTGGGAACAAACAGAAAAACTTGTTACACTGGCCTTAGAGGAAAAAAATCCTTTTGAAATTATCAAAAAAGAATTTGGTTTGGCTGAAAAAGAGGTTCTTGAGATCATGAAGAAGAAGATGCCAGCAGAAAAATTTGAAATGTGGAAAAAGAAAGCTACTGCAAATAAACCAAAACCAAAACCGGTTAAAATAGATGATTTTGATGAAGATTTGGATGGTAAATATTACATAAAAAATAAACTTGACTAAAAACAAAACTCCCGTATCATTCGGGAGTTTTTTGTTTTAGAATCTCCCCCTTTTGTATCGCTAAAAAATAAGGGTTGCAGCACCACTAAATGGCGACAAATCTATGTTTTGAAATAAAAAATTCACATAAAATCCAGGCAATTATTGCCAAATGGAATGACCTCTTTTATTCTAAATTTACCTATTGCGGTTGAAATCCGCCAGCAACTTTACCGTTATTAAATATACGACAGTATCCTGCCTTTACTATTTTACCGTAAAATATCCTTCTTTATTAAAACAGTATATGCTGTAACAATTGGATGGTTTGCATGACTAATCACTAAAATAAAACAAGCGAAAATGAAACGAATAATTTTTTCACTGGCATTTGCTTCTATTCTTTGGAGTTGTAAAACTGCCAGTTCATCGGTTGCAGCCGTTGCAAAACAAGAAGTTCAGGTGATGATCAACCTAAATGAAGTAAAAAATGACAAGGTGATGGTAACGGTAAATGCGCCATCCATTTTGGCTGACGAAATTACGTATCATATTCCAAAAACAGTTCCGGGAACGTATTCCGAAGACAACTACGGCAGATATGTTGAGGATCTAAAAGCGTATGATGCAAAAGGAAATCAATTGGTGGTACAAAAAACAGATACCAATTCCTGGTCCATTGCCGCTGCAAAAACTTTAGATAAGATTACCTATTGGGTCAATGACTCCTTTGATACCGAAACCGGGAAAAAATTTGGTGGTGATGAAATTTTCTCACCAGCAGGTTCTAATATTGATGCTGGAAAAAACATCATGCTTAACACCCATTGCTTTGTGGGCTACTTCACCAATTATATGTCCATACCCTATAAAGTGACTATTTCGCATCCGGCGACACTTTGGGGAGCAACCTCTATGACTGATTTGGACCCAAGTACCACAAATGATAAATTCATAACATCCCGTTATGCTGAATTGGTAGAAAATCCAATTATGTATGCCAAGCCTGATTATACGACCTTTACAGTTGACGGAATGGAAATACTGATCGGTGTTTATTCTCCTAGCGGTAAATACACGGCCGAAAGCATTACACCGGATATGAAAACGATGATGACAGCCCAAAAGAATTTTCTCGGTAAAATAAATGCCACTAAAAAATACAGCGTTTTATTATACCTGTCAACAATGAAGGCCGATGATGCAAAAGGATTTGGTGCTTTGGAACATCCTACGGCAACGACGGTAGTTTTACCTGAAATGATGCCAAAAGAAGAATTAGTAAAATCGATGAAAGATGTGGTTTCACATGAATTCTTTCATATCGTAACTCCTTTATCAATTCATTCCAAAGAGATTCAGTATTTTGACTACAATGCACCGAAAATGTCGCAACACTTATGGATGTACGAAGGGGTAACAGAATATTTTGCCAATCTTTTTCAAATTAACCAGGGCCTGATTGATGAAAACGAATTTTACACGCGCATCGCCGAAAAAATTGCTAATGCCAATGCCCTGAATGACACCATGCCTTTTACAACTATGAGTGCCAATGTATTGACACAGCCCTACAAAGACCAATATTTGAATGTGTATGAAAAAGGAGCTCTTATTGGAATGTGTCTGGATATTATAATCCGGGAAAAAAGCAATGGAGAAAAAGGAATTCTTGATTTAATGCAAAAATTATCGAAGGAATACGGTCCGACAAAACCATTTAATGACGAGGAGCTTTTTGCAAAAATCACAGCTTTAACCTATCCTGAAGTAGGAACTTTTTTAACTACTTATGTATCGGGAACAACCCCAATTCCTTACGCTACTTACCTGGCTAAAGTTGGTGTGACCAACAGCTTAGAAAAAGCACCTGGCAATGTTTTCTTAAAGGGAAAAATACCCTATATCACGGTAAACCATCAGACTAAGGAGATTCTTGTTGATCCAAACGTGCCGCTAATTGATTTTTATACCAGCCTTGGTATTAAAGGGGGTGATATTTTAATGGCTATAAATGACAAACCCTATTCATTAGACACCATCTATGAAATGATAACCGACAGTCAAAATTGGAAAGAAAACGATGCCATTACCATAAAAATAAAACGGGACGGTAAGGAACAAATCATTAAAGGAAAAGTAAAACTTCCTTATGAAGAAAAAGAAGGCCTTAAAGCAACCGATTCTTCCAAGAACAAGCTAAAAGAGGCTTGGCTTAAAGCGTAAATAAAAAAATAATTAAGAAAATCCCAATTTACAATAGATTGGGATTTTTTTTGCAAAATTTGAATCCGTTGTCCCATCATTCCAACAATTTTCTTTATTTTGCGCCAAAATAAAAACACCAATGAAAAAATCAATTATTGCCTTCGTTACCCTTTTACTTTTATCATCCTGTAACGAAAAGGAATCAAAAACAAACTTACATATTACCGGAAATATCAAAGGATTAAAAAAAGGAACATTATACATTCAAAGAGTAGTGGACACCTCTCTTGTTGCTATTGACACCATTAACATCGATGGAAGTCCTGCTTTTGAAAGTGACTTAGAATTAAAATCACCTGAAATGCTTTATTTGTTTCTGGACAGAGGCGTGAGTAATTCATTAGACAACAACATTCCGTTTTTTGCTGAACCGGGAAATATAACTATTGAAACCAGTTTAGACACGTATCTTTCAAGTGCAAAAATTACAGGATCAAAGAATAATGAGTTATTTGAAGAGTACAAAAAAATAAATTCACGCTTCACCGATGAAAATCTTACTTTAATTGAAAAAAAATTCAACGCCATTAAAAGTAACAACCCAACAGCTATTGACAGTTTAAGCGCAAAACAAGACTCTAATACAAAACGAAAGTATTTATTCGCTACTAACTTTGCGATAAACCATAGAAACTACGAAATAGCACCTTATATTGCCTTATCAGAGATCTATGATATCAATATTAAATACTTGGATACGATTCAAAAATCAATGTCTCCAAAAGTAGCACAATCGCTTTATGGAAAAAAATTGACCAAATACGTAGCTGACATCAAAAAACAAAAGTAAAGACCATTAAGTTCCGTTTTCAAGAAATATAAACTTTTCTGACAGACACTATTTGATTTTTAAAATCACAAACAAACCTCCAAAATCTAATGCTTTGGAGGTTTATTAATTTTTGGTGATTCTTACGAAGCCATTTACCAACCATTTTATGCAAGATTTGAAGAAACTAGCTTTACAAAGTAGCCATCTCATTGATATCCAAAAGGTCACAACAAACAAGCCCTTTTGATGATTTGTAATTTTTTTTATAATTAGCTTTTTATCTCACATATACGACCAAAATCAGATAGCTTTGTGTGATAAAGTCTCATATATGTGAAAATTAGCTGCTATCTTAAACGAGATCTGAATTTTTAACTTTGACATCATAAATTAACAACTAGCGGAAACATATCTTACTTTTGAAGCAAAAGTCTAAATTAATTTTCATGAAAACTATCGAAAGAAATATTGAAGAAAAATTAAATAAAGAAATAAAAGCAGTAATAAAGCACTCAAAAATTAGCTGGGCTATAGCTGAACCTAATGCCATAACATATTTAGGCTTTTTTAAGAATAAATTATTACTGATACAAGTAATTAAAGATGGCGTTCCCTATTCTTTATTTGAAAATATTCAAAGTTACTCTCCATTTAGCGAAACTGATTGGTCAAAATTTCTAGCAATTTCAACAAAATCACCTTATAGATAAAGCAAATCCTAAAAAGATTTAAACCTATTCATTCTGAAAAAATTATTGAAATCGCAGAAGTTTCAAATATTGGATTAGATGTATTTGGAGATATGGAAAAGTTTAAACTTTGGTTAAACACTCCAAATTTTTCATTAGGAAAACTTAAACCTAAAGACTTACTAACTGATTCATATGGCAAAGAATTGGTAATTGGTGAACTTACAAGGATAAACTATGGAATACTTGTATAATGGAATTTTTTGGACTATGAAAGATGCAGACGATAAGCATAGCGGAATAAATTCTAACTAAAAACCTTACAAAACAACTTAATTAAAAAATATTGGGTCATTTCTGGAACTTTGCCAAAAGGTAATTTAGTAGGATTATTTTTTAATCATAATAGATGCGAGAAATTCCCAAGTTCTAAAAATAACCAATTGAGCAGATTTATAAAGCGCTAAATCCCATTTGGCCACAAAATAACAATAATTCCATGTCAAATTTTAAAAAACAGTTACTCGGAGTCTTAAACGAAATCAAAGGAAGCGGTTCTTTTGTTAGTAGCGACAGTAAACCCTTTCTTTCTCCAGGATTGAAGATTCAAGGAATTGATGAAATTGGTTTTCCTGTTAATTCCCTGCAAATAAAAGAAATCATAAAAGTGGCCCATAAAGCCCCTTTTGGTAAGGGAAGCCAGACGGTGCTGGACAGTACGGTAAGAAGTGCTTGGGAGGTCAATGCCGATGCAATATCCTTTAAAAATAAGGATTGGGAAGTATTTATCACAACTATTGTAGAACAGATCAAACCGGATTTGGGAATCGACGCATATGCTGTCTCTGCAAATTTGTACAAAATGCTAATTTATGAGGAAGGTGACTTTTTTTTAACTCACAAAGATTCTGAAAAAGAAAAAGGTATGTTTGGCACACTCATTGTCGGCTTACCCTCTACGCACACAGGCGGTGAATTAGTTATACAGTTTGACGGAAAAACAGAAGTAATTGATTTTTCCCAACCAGCAGCAACATACAAAACACCCTTTGTAGCTTTCTATGCCGATTGTGAACACGAAATAAAGCCCATAACTTCTGGTTTTAGGGTTTGCTTGGTTTATAATTTGGTTCAAACTAAAGGTGAAAAAAAGATTCAACTTTACCAATTGGGTGGTCATATCGAAAAACTTACCACTATCTTGGAGGCTGAAGAATAAAAAGAAGACCAGAATATTCTAAAAACAGTATTGCTAGGCCATCAATATACCCCTTCCAATTTTACAATGGACGGACTCAAACTAAATGATCGCCCCAAAGCGGAAGCATTAATTCTAGCCGCACAAAAAGCAGGATTTTATGCTAAATTGGGTTTGGTCACCTCTTATCAATCGGGTGCACTGGAAACAGATCATCATCAAAGACCCTCAAAACATAGGTATAGTAGAAGTTATTATGACGATTTTAATGATTATCATGATAACGAAAATGAATTAGCTGAAAATGGCACCATGGGAGAAATATATGACGAATATATTGAAATTGAGCATTGGATGCAGGAGGGTGTTCCGCCCGTAAGAAATATTCATTTGGAAGAGAGAGATCTCATTGCTGCCATTACCCTCAATGACGGCGAGCCTATAGAAAAAGAAGCCGAAGGTTATACGGGCAATGCAGGTATGGAAATGCAGTATTGGTATCACTATGGTGCCGTTTTTTTGTGGTCTAAAAAACACCACTACCACATGCTGGTTAATTTAAAACCAGCTAATAAATTGGAATGGATTGACTACTACAACAAAAATTGGAGCAGCATTGAAGTTTCCGAAAAAGCTTTGATTAAAAAATTAGTAGAGACAGGTTTGTATGAGGATAATTTAAGAAGAGAATCCGATTATAGTCCTTTAGTGGATTGGTTGATCACCCTAAACGATGAAAAGTATTTACAAGAAACAGCTAAGATATCGTTAGTAGAATGTTTTGCGCTGATTTCAGTTGAAAACTGGAGTAAACTGTTTGAAACATACCAAACGGACAATTTTAAAGAAATCTTTGCCACTGTGGCTAAAAAAGGAAAAATTCGGGATACCAACCATCTTCTTACTATATTGAAAGCTTTGCTTCTCCATAACGATACCCACGAGACATTTGTGATAAATCAAATCGATCAAATCCCCTCTTATTTACTTACTTTGCAACTTTCGGAGCAAAAAGAGAAAGCAATTACGAAGGCTATTTTGAAAAATATACTGGATCTGGATAGTTATAAGACAGCAGATAGTTCCTGGATTAAAAACACAACACATTCCTTTACACGAGTTTTGAATAGGGAATTTGTCAATACCGTTTTGGTATCGGTAGTCCTGGAATCGGGTAATCCATCCCGTTTAGCAAAGCAAATAATGACAATCTGCAAAGAAGATTTACGCAGCAGGATTGAAAACAAACCCCAGCCTCCGGCGGATTGGTCACGACCAGTGCCGCAAACTAACAATAAGGTTTGGGCTATTTTAAAACCTTTTTTAGAATCACCAGATGAACAAACATTCAATTATAAAAAAATTCAGGCAGACCGCACCGAAATGGAAAATGCGATTCGTCATGTAATCATTGATTTAAAAATGGAAACCATAAAAAAAGGTTCTCCACATATACTCAGAATTACCAAAACGGAAGCTGCTTATCAAATAAAACTAAGCAAATGGATGAGTGATGTAGCATTATTAAAAGAGACAGAGATCTCCAGATTTAACTAATACTTGTCACAGGAGATTTTTGACTTTTACGTGTGACAACATAATTGTTAAATGTGTGTGTGTGTTTAGGTAATAGCAAATCCAATTGCCATCGGAATAAGCACTGTAATCAAAAAATGGTAAAGGCCTTGGAAGATAGAGGTCTTAGTGGCTGCAAAGGAGTTAGTTACAACATACACCATTTGAGAAACAAGTGCTACTCAAGCATTCTTTTTGGTGACCAGCAACTTAACACTGTATGCTAATTTAACCACAACTACAAATACTAAAAATACCACAACCTTATCTTACTATAACATAATAAAATTTTTAAATTAAAACAATAGACAAAGTGACTGTTTTTTTCATATTTTTGTATGACATATCAGTCACTAACTGCAAAAAACTAACTTTATGAATGATAAACAATACATAAACTGGATTGCAATGAGTGATTATGCATTAGCGCAAACCATTGGTGCTTTTGTAAGACACCACCGCTTAGTTCAAAACAAAACTCAGGAAGAAGTTGCCGTCGCTGCAAATATAAGCCGTTCTACACTCAGTTTGCTCGAAAAAGGAGAAGCAGTTACAATTCCCACCCTACTTCAGGTTTTACGCGTTTTAGATTTACTATACATCATGGACATATTCAAAACACAAGAACAAATAAGTCCAATAGAATTGGCAAAAGCGGACCAACAAAAAAGACAAAGAGCAAGAAATAGCGATAATGATACAAATAAACAAACAGACTGGTAATGATAACAACTGCTTTTGTAAAAATCTGGAACGAAACCATCGGCAAAATTAATGAATATAACAAAAGCGAATACAATCATTCAACAAATTGATGCTACAATAAAAAAATGGAATGAATTTGCGGAAGAAGCCAAGGTAGAAAAGGATTTAAAGGAACGAATCGGTAAATCTATGTTGGTTGTTGAAAAAGGTCACACAAACCGTAAGTTAGTCTCTGATGTTGTTATAAATTCTGGAGCGTCAAATTTATAAACTGCGCCAACCTTAAGAGTGGCTTCAATTACAATTCTTAGCGGAATTATAGACATTGCTCATTCAAATTTGATTGAATGGCGTTATACGATCTGTAATGACTTTTAGAAATTTCTGATTTTTCTATTGAAAAAACATCATCAAACCTTTCAATGTTTGGGTTAATAAAAAAATCATCCATAACGATATTATAACTGTTCGGTAAAGAGTTATCGTTAAGCTCTTTTTCATATCTAAGCCATTCTGGAAATTTATGAGAAAGATCCCTTAACTGATATTGGTTATATTGACCAAATTTTTCCCAAATAAAATTCATAACTTCAAGGTCAGAATCTGAAAAATATTGTGCGTCAAATTCTTTTGTAGATGTAATATTATAACCTTTAACGCTGTAACTATCTGAAATAGTGTTTTTTGAATAGTCCATTGTAGTTGAAGGTACTGGACCGTTCGGCAAAGCATTGTAGTTATCTTTTAAAATCAATCTACCGTGTTTATTCAAATGAACTCTATCCGCTAACCAAAGCAGTTTCATTAATTTTAAACGATTAACGGTATTGTTCTTTGACTTGTTAGCAAAGAAAACAATTGAGTTTATAATCTTATTTATACGGATATCCATGTCGCAAAGGTACAAAAAAAGTTTACGTTATTAACTTTTCGTGCAAGTTATTAACAATTTAACTCTGTCAAATATTATGCTATATCAGTGCTTTTTTGCATATAATCGGTTAATAACATTTATGGCTCTGTCGCATCTGACAATAACTTTTTATTTTTAGGCCTTTTAAATCATCCTGTCCATGAATATCAAAGGTCACTGCTATCCAAAATCTATTATTGCGATGTTGCCGAAATAATGAAAATGAGGGGAGTTTTTTAGGCTAACTAATATTTATGCTTAATTTTTGCTTCCCCACAGGTTTTCGGATTGATCCGAGTTCAGGTTGATCATGCGATAATTCAGCGTTGGGTGTAAAAAAATCCCACGCCAACCCTAAAATAGAAAACCGTCTCGAAAAAATCGAAACGGTTTTTTTAACCTTGAATTAAATTTAATGTTGCCTTTTTTTTAATAAAAACAAAAAACCATCTAAGAGTATTAGATGGTTTTATTAAAGAGCCGGCGGAGGGACTCGAACCCACGACCTGCTGATTACAAATCAGCTGCTCTAGCCAACTGAGCTACGCTGGCGACTCATTACGGGTGCAAATATAAGTCTGAATTTCTATTTTCCAAAACAAATTCAAACTTTTTTTGCTTTTTTTTTGACTACAATTCGTTGATTTTAGCAATCAATTGATTAGCAGTTTGTTCCAATTCAACATTAATTTGTTTGAAGTGTGCTTTTTTATCTTCTACCTTTTTTGCGTTCACTTTTGTGATTAAACCGTCAAAAGCAGCGATAGCTTCGTCAATTAAAGCATTCGTTTCTGTTGTTGGTTTTCCTGTAGTAGAAATTTCGAACAAGTAAACTGCTTCAATAATATCTCCTAAAACGTAGTTGATGTCTTTCTTTAAATTCTTAACGTTTGCCATTTTTATTTTTTTAAAATTTGAATTTTAATTTGCGTCTGCAAAAGTACACATAATCTTTCTATTACCGGCTATGAAATGTAAATTTCTAAAATTGAAGCTTTTCCATTAAGGGTGAATTTATTCAATGCTGCGGGAATCAAAACAGTATCTCCTTTTTTATACTGCACTTTTGAATGATCGTAACCAATTTCAAATGCTCCTTCCACACACATATATACTGTGAATGATTTTCCAGATTTAGCAACAGCGATTTCCCCTTCCAGCGGAATAAAATTAGTGGTGAAATAAGGACAATCCACAACTTCATTGGATTGGTTTTCGTTTTTGGTATATTCTTTTTTAGTTTCTATCGTATTATAATTAATAGCATCTAAAGCCAAATCAACATGTAATTCTCTGGTATTCCCAGCGGCATCTACCCTGTCAAAGTCATAAAGACGATAGGTTATATCCGATGTTTGCTGAATTTCGGCAACAACAAGTCCTGCACCAATAGCATGCACCGTCCCTGTTTCCAAAAAGAAAACATCCCCTGATTTTACTTTCACATCATCAAGAATAGAAAGCAAGGTTTTATTTTTTAATTTTTCCAAATAGTCGTTAGCATTCGATTTTTCTTCGAAACCCACAATTATTCGCGCATCGTCATCGGCTTGCATGATATACCACATTTCCGTTTTTCCAAAAGAATTGTGTCGTTTTTTGGCCAGCTCATCATTGGGATGCACTTGTATGGACAAATCTTCACGCGCATCCAGGTATTTGAAAAGTAGTGGGAATTGTTTGCCAAATCGGGCATGAACTGCTGTACCTAAAATTTCATCTGGATTTTCATTAATCAAGGCAGTCAGTGATTTTCCTTTCCATTCGCCATTGGCTACAACACTCACGTCACCTTCTACAGTTGACAGTTCCCAGCTTTCACCAGTTATTTTTGATGTAATCGGTTTATTAAGTACCGTTTTTAGTTTTTCACCTCCCCAGATTCTTTCTTTCAGAATGGGCTCAAATTGTAATGGATAAAATTTCATGTTACTTTTTTTATGTATTGCAAATTTGCATAATCTATATCATTTCCGCAAACTAGTCTTTCGTTCAGTCGTGAAAAAAAAAAAAAAAAAAAAAAAAAAAACAAAAAACAAATGGGACCTAAAACTAAAATGGGAATACGATGCAAATTAAGATAAAAACGCAAAAGGAAGCTAGTACGATTTTGTTAATCTATGATACTAATCTTTTAACGGTTTCAAGTGCTTCAGGCATGTGTCTGGTAGCTATCATGCCATCAAAAACCAATTGAATAATTCCGTCCTTATCTGCTACATACGTTACACGTCCGGGAATCAGCCCAAGCATTTTAGAGTGCACACCAAAAAGTTTTTTAATTTTTTTATCAGGGTCTGACAACAGCAGAAAAGGCAGTTTATAGTGTTTGGCAAATTCTTTATGAGAAGAAACGCTATCGCTGCTGACCCCTATTACCTCGGCACCTAAATCCTTGAAGTCCTCATATTGATCCCTAAAACTGCAGGCCTGGGCAGTACAGCCCGGCGTATTGTCTTTGGGATAAAAATAAATCACAACCGGTTTATGCCCTACGAGGCTTTGACTTTCAAAATCATTGCCGTTGGTATCTTTTGCTTTAAAATTTGGGATTTTATCTCCTACTTTTAAGTCCATTATTCTCCTTTGTAGGTTACAAAATTTCGAGGCGTTTCATAAAGAACCACTTCCAGTTCAAATTGCGGTTTGATTCTCTTTCTGATTCTATTCCAAATTACCACAACGATATTCTCGGCTGTCGGATTTAAATCCTGAAATTCCAAAACATCAAGATTAAGATTTTTATGATCGTATCGATCTTCCACCTCTTCCTTAATGATTTCGCTCAGGAATTTCACGTCCATGACAAATCCGGTTTCTTCATCAATTTCTCCCGTTACACCGACAATCAATTCGTAGTTGTGCCCGTGATAATTGGGATTATTGCATTTGCCAAAAACAGCATCGTTTTGCTCGAAAGTCCAATCTTTTCTGTATAATCTATGTGCCGCATTGAAATGGGCTTTTCGTGAAATAGTAACTTTCATTAGAAGGGTTGCGTTAACGTTATACTTTATGTTCTTCCAGGAAATGATCAAACTCGTCGAAGATTATTTTGAACCATACGGTATACAGTTCGGGATTCCTTTCCATATCCACTTTCACATCCTCTATTTTCATCCACTTCCAGTCTTCTACTTCTTCCGTATTAATTTCCGGTTCCTCATTATAATACCCTATCATAACGTGATCCAGTTCATGTTCCGTCAAACCGTTATCGAAAGGGGCCTTGTATATAAAATGAAAAAGCTCTTTGAGCTCTGTTTTAAAACCCATCTCCTCAAACAATCTTCGGCTTCCCGCCTCAATATTGGATTCACCTTCCCGTTGATGACTGCAGCAGGTGTTGGTCCACAATAAAGGGGAATGGTATTTTTGATGTGCCCGCTGTTGCAGCATGAGCTCATTTTTACTGTTTAAAATAAAAACTGAAAAGGCACGATGCAAAATAGCTTTTTCATGCGCTTCAAGCTTCGGCATCAACCCTATTTGCTCATCATTTTGGTCAACTAATATTACGTTTTCTTCTTTCATGGGTATTTTTAGCCTTACAAAAATACAAAAAAGAAAATTATGGAAGGACGCTTTAACGTTCTGTTTCGATTTATTGAAGCGGAATCCCATCATAGAAAGCCAAATAAAATACAATACCAATCCTTTAAAAATTCTTTTGTATTTTTATAGTCAAATCATACCTACTATAATGCATACGATACACATCCGAAAAGCACATCCTGACGATTTAGAAAAACTTCTTGCATTCGAACAGGGAATTATTGCTGCCGAACGCCCTTTTGACCCCACTCTGAAAGAAGAAAAAATCCATTATTACGACATTGAAAAAATGATTTCGGCGACTGACGTCCAACTACTGGTAGCCGAAATTGATTCAGAGATTATTGGTTCGGGATATGCCCGAATAGAAGCTGCAAAGCCCTATTTGAATCATAAGACCTATGCCTATTTAGGATTTATGTACACGGATGAAAATCACAGAGGGAAAGGAGTAAACGCTAAAATTATCGAAGCCCTCAAGGATTGGTGTGCCGCCCGGCAAATCGTCGAACTGCGCCTGGATGTTTATAATGACAACAATCCGGCCATTAAAGCCTATGAAAAAGTTGGCTTCAAAAAACACCTAATCAATATGCGAATGGGTTTATAACACCCCTTTTTTTAATTCTAAATCCAAAAGTGATTTTTTCACGTAAATAACAATAGTTAAAACTTACTTAAATCACTATTAATTTGTAAAGTAGGCAGCCTATTGTTGTTAAAAAGCGCTTTACATTTGTAGTATAAAAACAAAATTATGAAAACAGCAACCCGTTTTTTAAGTTTATTATTTTTACTTCCCTTATTCATATTCACTGCCTGCGGGCAAAATACAAACCAACAAAACAATAGTAAAAAAAGTACTGGTATGGAAAATCCAATCAACAAACCCGGAAATCCGTATTATTCCAATACAGATATGACAAAACTAAACCTGAGCGATGCCGAATGGAAAAAGGTATTGCCCGAAGATGTTTATGAAGTAATGCGACACGCTGATACCGAAAGACCATTTACAGGAAAATACTGGAATACCGATGAAAAAGGGACCTATTACTGCGCTGCCTGTGGCAATAAATTATTTCGTTCCTCCGCCAAATTTGCAAGCAGTTGCGGCTGGCCTAGTTTTTTTGAACAGGACAACAAAAACAGTGTCGTTTACAAAACAGACAATTCACTTGGAATGGAAAGAATTGAAGCCCTTTGTGGCAGATGCGGGGGTCATTTAGGACATCTTTTTGATGATGGACCTGCGCCAACCGGAAAAAGATACTGCATGAATTCCATAGCCCTTGATTTTATACCTGACACCAAATAACATGAAAAATATATTTTTAATTTGTCTCTTAGCCACACTGAGTATGTTGGGACAAAACAATACCCCTGGCCAAGGCGCAAAACAATCTAATCTGGAAACCATCACTTTAGCTGGCGGCTGTTATTGGTGTGTGGAAGCCGTATATGAGAATTTAGATGGCGTAAAATCGGCAGTTTCGGGTTATGCCGGCGGTAAAATCGCGAACCCATCGTATGAGGATGTTTCCACCGGAAGAACAGGTTATGCCGAAGCGGTGCAAATTACCTACGATAAAAACGTAACGAATCTGGATGAAATTTTCAAAGTTTTCTTTACTGTTCACGATCCAACTACATTAAACCGCCAAGGTGCTGATGCCGGAACACAATACCGCTCTGCTATTTTCTACAAAAACGAACAGCAAAAAGTAGCCGCCTTAACCATTATCAACGCTTTGAAAAAAGCTAAAGTATATGACAGCCCTATAGTAACTACATTGGAACCGCTGACCAAGTTTTATAAAGCCGAAGATTATCATCAAAATTATTATGCAAACAATAAAAGCCAGCCGTATTGCCAAATGGTAATCCAACCCAAAATAGAAAAATTTGAAAAACTATTTAAAGATCGATTGAAAAAGAAAAAATAGCAATTGTATCAAAACCGTCAAATATATGGCGGTTTTTTTTATCTCCGTACAGAAATAATCTTAGGCAATAATTGATATTTTGCTCGAAATTTCATATATTTATACTGATTTTCAACCATTTAAAAAACACGCTATACATAATGGACATCACTTTTGGGGAATGCACATGTTGTGGTGGGTATTTTGGGTAATCATGCTCATATGGATATTCGCAACGCCGTATGACCTTCCCGGTCAGCGAACAAAAACCGAAACGCCTTTGGATATTCTAAAAAAAAGATTCTCCAAAGGAGAAATTACGAAAGAAGAATTCGACGAAAAAAAGAAATTTCTTGATCAGAATTAACAACAACCTTCACTAAACACAATCAAGAAGTCTTCCCGTTTTATTTTAATTCCAGGACAAACGGTCACTAACTATTTTTCACATGAAAGCGCTTAAAAAATTTTCTAAGAAACAAAAAAGTGCTATCCGTCTTCTTTTGCAAATACCACAACAATATTGTACTCCTGATACTTTTCATACACTCCGGCTAGCGATCAAAAAGCTCCATGCGGTATTTGATCTGACACACTTTTGCGCCCAAAAATTTAAACAAAAAAAGACGTTCAGACCCTATACCCTAATTTTTCGTCAGGCAGGAAAAATAAGGGAACTTCAGGTAGAAGCGGCTTTACTTGAAAAACATTTCTTTTTCAATTTGCCCAAAGAATACAGCGCCGATTTAAAAAAAACGCTAACCACCGAATTGGAAAAATTCCACTTCGTTACCAAATGTAAATTAAATCCAGCACTGGAAAAAAACTATCAAAAAATAATCCCCTTACTTACCAAAATAAGCAAAAAAAAGGCACAGCGCTACATGGATAAAAAAAGAGTTGAAATTGAAAAATTACTGCGTCAAAAAACGTTAAAAAGCAAACAAATCCACCAGCTGCGCAAACAATTAAAGGAATTTCAATACAATGAGAGCTGTCTGAATTATGACCAGCAAAGTGAGCTGATTTCAAACAAGAATGTTTTGCCCGAACTGCTGGGAGAATGGCACGATTACCAGGTAACGGTTACCCATTTAAAGAAAGCCATCAATTCCGGTGCCACCACTACAAATGAAAACAACCAGCTTGAAAACATTAAAACATTATTTATGCTTAAAAGACAATTATTGCACAAAAAAATAAAAGCCACTTTAGCTAACCCTCTTTAAAAAAAGACTAAAATAGCTACATTTAGCTAAATTAATAAGAGCGAATCCCAATTTTACAGTGAAACCCACATAATTTTTATTATATTTCCTCTTTTTATTAGTCAAATAATAATTAGCATCAACACCACTCTTTGAATTTGAATTCCTCAACTTTGCAGGCTTTTAAAATCAAAGTAATGCCAGAAAAAACGCAGTAGTTTTTTGTAATCTACAGCAAAAAATAAAATAATTTTTTACAACTAAAAAGCATACCCTATGATTGAAAATGATTACAATGATTTATTCAATCTCACTCCGGCAATAGTAATCGTTATTGATCTTAATTTTACAATAATTGCAGTTACGGATGCTTTTTTGGAAGTTAGCATGGCAGAAAGAAAAACTGTTCTAGGTCAGCATATTTTCGATGCATTTCCCATTAATCGGGACGATAAAAATGCTGATGAAGAAAAAAACATACGCGCCTCTTTTAACAGGGTAATTACAGATAAGCAAAACGATATTTTAGCGGTTAAAAAATACGATGTTAAAAAAACGGAGACAACTGACGGTGCGTTTGAAGCCAGAGATTGGAAACTAAGCCACTCCCCTGTGTTCGATGCCAATAATAATGTAAAATACATTATCCAGCATAGGGAAGATATCACCGAAAACCAACAACTTATTTCCAGCAATCAGCTATTAAAAAAAAACAATGAACTGCTGGCAGAGTCCTATGAATATGCCGAAGCAATCATTGGTACCATCCATGAGACCATGCTCATCCTGGACAAAGACTTTTATATAAAATCCGCCAGTAAATCATTTTATAAGAAGCACGGCATTACCAAAGAAGAAACAGAAGGAAAACATTTGTTTGAATTGGAAAATGGACAATGGAATATTCCTGAACTCCAGGAGTTACTTAACGATACCAATGCTAAAAAGACTACCATTCAGGATCTGGAAGTACAACGTACCTTTCCAAATCTTGGCAAAAAAACAATGTTGCTGAATGCCAATTGCTTTGTTAAAAAAACAACCGGAGAAGAATCAATTATCCTGGCAATTAAAGATATTAGTGAGGTAAGAAAATTAGCAATTGAACTCCAGACCAAAGAAAAAATAGCCTTAGAAAAGCAACTGAAAATAGAAAAAAAAACCCTGAAAAAGATTGAGGATAGTGAAAAGCGCTACAATCTGATGCTGACGACCTCTCCCTTTGCCATAGCCATATTAAAAGGGAAAGATATGGTAGTTACACTTGCCAATGACAGTATTAAAGAAATATGGGGAAAAGGGAATGCCATTGAAGGAAAAAAATTCATATCGATTTTGCCCGAACTTAAAGATTTGGAATTTCCAAAATTGCTGGATGAAGTATATACTACAGGCATTGCCTTTTACGGGGATGCGCTTCTGGCACCTATGTTTCGCAACGGAAAATTAGAGCAAACTTATTTTAATTTTGTCTATCAGCCCTATTTGGAGGCAGACGAAACCATTTCCGGTGTGACTATTATTGCTTATGATGTAACGGCGCAGGTAATGGCCAAAAAAGAATTGATTGAAGCTAAGATTAATGCAGAGCTAAAAACACAAATTGCAGAAGAAGCGGTAAAATCCAAACAGCAATTTTTATCAAATATGAGCCACGAAATAAGGACTCCCATGAATGGAATTATTGGGTTTACCAATGTGGTGTTGAAGACAAAATTAGATGATTCCCAAAAAGAATACATCAGCGCAATTAAAGAATCCGGGGATGCTTTGATCGTTTTAATTAATGACATTCTTGACCTTGCCAAAGTCGACTCCGGAAAAATGACCTTTGAGAAACTTCCGCTAAGTTTGTCTCTTTCCATTGGGACCATGCTTCATTTGTTTGAACCTAAAATGAAGGAAAAAAATTTAAAATTAATTAATGAATACGACTCAAATATTCCTTTGAATTTAATTGGCGATCCCATGCGTTTGCGTCAGATAATATTAAACCTGATGAGTAATGCTGTAAAGTTTACAGCAGCAGGTACCATTTCAATACGGGTCCGCTTAGTGCAGGAGGATGCTAAAAAAGCGACCGTTGAATTCGTGATAACCGATACCGGAATCGGAGTTCCTAAAAACAAATTAGCTGAAGTTTTTAATAATTTTGAACAGGCAGGCGTTAGCAGCTCCTTTGGCGGAACTGGCTTAGGTCTTGCCATTGTCAAACAACTGGTAGAACTTCAGGGAGGAACAATTATGGTGGAAAGTGAAGAAGGCAAAGGTTCCTCTTTTGGTTTTGTGCTGCCCTTTGAGAAAAGAGATTCGGCTTCTGAAACAACATCCATCCCTACAGAGCCGCTACACGACAATCCATATGAGGAAAAAACAACCGAAAACATAAAAGTATTGGTTGTAGAAGACATTGCATTGAATCAGCTTTTGATAAAAATAATACTATTGGATTTTGGTTACGATGTCACTATTGCCGACAATGGTAAACTGGGTATTGAAAACCTCGAAAAAAATAATTACGATATCATTTTGATGGATTTACAAATGCCGGAAATGAATGGTTTTGAAGCCACGGCACACATTCGCAATACCATAAAATCAGACATTCCCATTATTGCACTTACTGCAGATGTCACTTCGGCGGATGTAAAAAAATGCAAGGCAGTCGGAATGAATGATTATGTATCCAAACCCATTGATGAAAAATTATTATACAGTAAAATCAATCAGTGTTTACAGGAATTCAATAAGAATAAAAGAACAGAACAGAATAAAAGAAAATAAAAGAACAAAATAAAGAACAAAATGAAAGCACTAACTTTTTCAACTTTTGGCCATTCAGATGTTTTGGAATACATAGATATTCCGACACCAATCCTAAAAGAAGCCGAGATATTGGTCGAAATGCGTGCCATCGGATTAAACTTTGCCGATGTTTACAGAAGAAAAGGAAATTACCATCTGAAAGGAAATCCACCTTTCATTGCAGGTTATGAAGGCGCCGGAGTTGTAGTGCAAACCAACAATCATAGTGAGTTCAAAATAGGAGACCGGGTTGCATTTGCAGATGTCCCTTTTGCCAATGCTGAATTTGTTGCTGTTCCCGTTTCGCATGTGATACCCTTGCCTCAAAGCATTTCTTTTGAAACTGCTTCAACCATATTATTGCAAGGATTAACAGCACAGTATCTGGCCACTGACAGTCACAAAACAACAACCGGAGAAACCGTACTGATTCATGCCGCAGCAGGAGGAGTTGGACAATTTCTTACTCAAATAAGCAAGTTAATGGGAGCTACCGTGATCGGGCTGACTTCATCAGCAGAAAAGGGGGAAGTAGCACTAAAAAATGGGGCCGATAAAGTATTCTTGTATTCCGAAGATTGGAAATCACAGGTGCTATCCTTTTATCCAAATGGAGTTGATGTAGTGTATGACAGTATCGGCAGCACTTTAAGCGACAGTTTTGAAGTGACTAAAAATTGCGGACAGGTAGTGTTTTTTGGTATGGCAGGCGGAGACCCTGATTTCATCAATCCAAGAATGCTGATGGACACTTCCAAAACCCTTACTGGCGGTGACTTATGGAGCTATCTAACATCAAAGGAAGAACGCATCAAAAGAGCTCATCAATTATTTGACTGGATTAAGAACGGTCAAATTACAATTGCAGCACCGACCACTTTCAAACTTTCGGATGGAAAAAAAGCACATGATTATCTGGAAAGCAGAAAAAGTACTGGGAAAATTATATTGATCCCTTAGATTTTTTGACAGGCAAAGTGCCGTTGAGAAAGTGAATCACCACTATACTCTATGAGACACCACTACTACCTTTTACTTATCTGGTAAGAAGCGATAGTACCATACAAAACCCTGATTAAGTAATTATTCGGGGTTTTTTATTTGTGTAAAATCGCACCAATCATCAAGGCGCATTTTTCTCCGTCAATAGCCGCAGAGATAATTCCGCCGGCATAACCTGCCCCTTCCCCACAAGGGTACAAGCCTTTTATCTGAACGTGTTCGTACGTAAACGGATCCCTTGGAATACGAACTGGTGACGAAGTTCTTGATTCTGGCGCATGAAGCACTGCTTCATTAGTCAAATAACCGCGCATGGATTTTCCGAATTCAGAAAAACCTTCCCGTAATATCTGCGTTAAAAATCCAGGAAAAACCTGCCCCATTTCTACTGAAGTCGTTCCGGGAACATAAGATGTTTTCGGAATATCCGATGAAACTCTGTTTTGGGTAAAATCAATCATACGCTGTGCTGGAACTTTTTGGGTTTCCCCAGCCAAATGCCATGCTTTTTGTTCAATGCTTTTTTGGAATTCCATCCCGGCTAAAGCACCAAATTTGGCAAACGGTTTAAAATCCTCCAGTTTTAATTCGATTACAATTCCGGAATTGGCAGTCGCCTGATCCCGTTTGGAAGGAGACCAGCCATTGGTAACCACTTCACCCGGACTGGTAGCGCAGGGCGCAATCACACCCCCGGGACACATACAAAATGAATACATACCCCTGCCTGCTACCTGCTTCACAATAGAATAGGGTGCCGGAGGTAAATTTTCACCACGATAATCACAACTGTACTGAATACTGTCAATTAATGATTGAGGATGCTCGGCTCGTACGCCCAAGGCAAAAGGTTTGGCCTCGATAAAAATTTGTTTCCTGTCTAATAATTCAAAAATATCCCGGGCAGAATGCCCAGTGGCCAAAATGATTTTATTTGCCAGAATCGTGTCTCCTTTTTGAGTAACGATACCCTCCACTTCATTATTTTTAACCAAAATATCAGTCAGGCGGGTTTCGAACAAAACCTGTCCGCCACATTCGATGATTTTCTCTCGTATATCCTGAATAATCTGAGGCAATTTATTGGTTCCAATGTGTGGATGCGCATCAATCAAAATATCTTCTGAAGCTCCAAAAGCCACGAATAATTCCAAAATCCGCGTTACATCACCTCTTTTTTTCGAACGAGTGTATAATTTTCCATCCGAATACGTTCCCGCGCCGCCTTCGCCAAAACAATAATTGGAATCTTCATTGACCAAATGATCTACATTGATAGCTTTCAAATCTCTTCTTCTGCCACGAACCTCTTTTCCACGCTCAATAACTACGGGTTTCAAACCCAATTCTATCAGTTGCAATGCTGCAAAAAGTCCTGCAGGTCCGGCGCCAACAACGATCACTTCGGGAGCCGTTGCCACATTCTTATAATCGGGAAGTTGGAATTTATGCTCCTGAAAAGGTTCTCCTTGCAAATAAATCAGCACTTTCAAATTAATTTTTACCACTTTCTGACGCGCATCAATAGACCGTTTCAAAATGGAAACATGCTGAATTGCTGTAGCAGCAACCTTAATCTGTTTCGCTAAATAGTCTTTTAGCAACAATTCATTTGCGGCTATTTCCGGCAGTACTTGTAATAGGAGTTCTTGAGGCATTGTATCTTGTTTAATCTTTGCTTTGTTGAATCGTTTCGTTGAAAAACAAAAACAAAGTGCAAAAATAGTATTTTGAAGTGGAATTAGTTATTGAATCTCGAATGCATTTTAAAATTAGACTTTGTAACTTTGGCACTTTGAATCGCTGAACCTTTGTACCTGATAAAAAAATGTCTAGAAAAATAAAACTAATTTGGGATTTCCGCGGACCTGCTTCCGCAAAAACGGCAGAACATCACGAAATTCATTTGAAAGAATATATCGCAATTGAAAAACTTGACATAAATATTACCGGTTTTGAGATTCAAAGTGAAATGCAGGCTATCGCTTTTATGGTAGTCACAGATGAAAATATGATTCAGGTAAGAGATGCTTTGAAACCGCATCGAGGAGAGTTGTATTAGTCAAAAGTTAAAAAGTCTGAAAGAAGTCTTACGATTTAACCTCTTTCAGACTTTCGCCAGACTAGTTTGCCACTTCGCTGATAAATTTAATTCGCATCAGGCGCAATTCATCAATATCATAATCACCCTCAAATTCTCTGAGTGCATCTTCTATATTATCGGATTCAGATTCCATAAAATACTCATGAATTTCATCCTGCTGATCATCATCAAGCATATCGTCAATCCAATATTTTATATTCAGCTTGGTTCCGGAATAGACAATTTGTTCCATTTCTTTAATTAGAGCATCCATGTTAATCCCTTTGGCGGAAGCAATGTCATCCAAAGATAATTTTCGGTCGATATTTTGAATGATATAAAGTTTATTTACCGAATTCACTCCGGTGGATTTCACCACTAAATCATCCGGACGAATAATATCGTTATCTTCTACATACCGGCTAATTAATTCCAGGAACTCCTTACCATACTTTTTGGCTTTCCCTTCCCCAACACCATGAATATTAATCAATTCATCCTGGGAAATCGGGTATTTTAAGGCCATATCTTCGAGTGATGGATCCTGAAAAACCACAAAGGGAGGAACGCCTAACTTCTTGGCTACTTTTTTACGTAAATCCCGCAACATACCCATCAATAATTCATCGACAGTTCCCGTAGATTTTGCCGCAGTTACAATGGCTTCATCCTCAGATTCATTGTATTCATGATCTTCAGACATCATAAAGGACACTGGTTTTTTGATAAAATCCAATCCCTTTGCGGTAATTTTTACGATGCCATAGGTTTCAATGTCTTTCGACAAAAGCCCGGCAACAAGAACTTGTCGCAATAAGGCCATCCAATATTTTTCATCATGATCCGAACCACATCCAAAAAAAGACTGCGTATCGGTTCTATGCGCTTTAATGACCGCATTGACACGGCCAATCAACGTAAACACAACTTCTTTAGATTTATATAAGTGCTTAGTATCCCGTACCACTTCCAGTAGTTTCACCACCTGATCTTTGGCTTCCACTTTCGTTTTTGGATTTCTGACATTGTCATCCATGTCAGCACCTTCGCCATTGACATCATCAAATTCCTCTCCGAAGTAGTGGAGTAAAAACTTTCTTCTGGACATGGAAGTTTCGGCATAAGCCACCACTTCCTGCAATAAGGCAAAACCAATTTCCTGCTCGGCAACGGGCTTACCCGACATGAATTTTTCTAATTTCTCCACATCCTTATAGGAATAATAGGCAAGGCAATGTCCTTCACCGCCGTCACGACCTGCGCGACCCGTTTCCTGATAATAACTTTCCAATGATTTGGGAATATCATGGTGAATTACAAAACGAACATCCGGTTTGTCAATTCCCATTCCAAAAGCAATGGTGGCCACCACCACATCAACATCTTCCATCAGAAACATGTCCTGGTGTTTGGCACGGGTTTTAGCATCCAGTCCCGCATGATAAGGGACTGCGCTTATTCCGTTGACCTGCAAAACTTCGGCAACAGCCTCCACTTTTTTGCGACTTAAGCAATAGATAATTCCTGATTTTCCCTTATGCTGTTTTATGAACCGAATAATGTCCGATTCCACATTTTTGGTTTTGGTACGTACTTCATAATATAAATTAGGCCTGTTGAATGATGCTTTAAAAGTAGTGGCATCAGCCATATCTAAATTTTTCAGAATGTCTTCCTGAACCTTTGGCGTAGCCGTAGCGGTCAGGCCAATAATGGGCACATCCCCTAATTGCTTAATAATGTGTTTTAGATTTCTGTATTCTGGTCTAAAATCATGACCCCACTCAGAGATACAGTGGGCTTCATCGATAGCCACAAAAGAAATCGGCACCGTTTGAAGAAAAGCAACATACTCTTCCTTGGTCAAAGATTCCGGAGCAACATATAATAATTTAGTTAAACCGGAAGTAATATCGGTTTTAACTTGTGCTATTTCTGTTTTGGTAAGTGAAGAGTTTAAAACATGGGCAACACCATTTTCGGAAGATAAACTGCGAATGGCGTCAACCTGATTTTTCATCAAAGCGATTAATGGCGAAACTACGATAGCAGTTCCTTCCTGAATTAAAGCAGGCAATTGGTAACAGAGTGACTTTCCTCCTCCTGTAGGCATAATTACAAATGTATTTTGCTTATTCAGGAGACTTTTAATAACTTGTTCTTGTAATCCCTTAAATTGGCTGAAGCCAAAATATTTTTTTAATTCCTTGTGGATATCAATTTCGTTTGAATTCATTCTTGATTATGTGGTATTTTGTATAAATTTGCATCACATAAAGATACAAAATTCTTTTAAACATACAAACTTTAACCATTCTGTTTTGATAAGTAAAGAAAATATCTTGGCCAGCGCCAAAAAAACTATTTTATCGGAAAGTGAAGCAATTGCCAAACTAACTGAATTTCTTGATGAAAACTTCATCGAAGCCACACAAAACATCTATAATTCCAAAGGACGATTAGTGGTAACAGGCATTGGAAAAAGTGCCATTATTGCTCAAAAAATGGTCGCTACCTTTAATTCTACCGGAACTCCTTCCCTATTTCTTCATGCTTCAGAAGCGATTCATGGTGATTTAGGAATGATCCAAAATGACGATATCATTATTTGCATTTCAAAAAGTGGCAACAGCCCGGAAATAAAAGTTTTGGTGCCGCTTTTAAAACGTTTTGGCAATACCTTGATTGCGATCACAGGAAATATGACTTCTTTTCTTGCTAAAGGTTCGGATTTTATTCTGAACACCACAGTAGAAGCAGAAGCCTGCCCTAATAACCTTGCTCCTACCAACAGTACTACGGCGCAATTAGTAATGGGCGATGCCATCGCTGTTTGCCTTATGGAAATGCGCGATTTCAAACCAGAAGATTTTGCTGTGTACCACCCAGGAGGTGCTTTAGGCAAAAAATTATTACTACGCGTGAAAGACATGCTGGAACACACTTTAAAACCGATGGTTACTCCGGATGCCTCGATAAAAAAAGTTATTTTTGAAATTTCAGAAAAACGTCTCGGCGTAACTGCCGTTGTCGACCAGGATAAGATTGTCGGAATTATTACCGATGGTGACATTCGAAGAATGCTAAATGACAGGGATTCGTTCGCTGATTTGACCGCAAAAGATATTATGACTAAAAATCCAAAATTAATACCATCCACAGCAATGGTTACCGATGCGCTGAATATCCTGGAAGACTTTTCCATCACCCAGTTAGTTGTGGTTGACAATGGCGAGTACAAAGGCGTTTTACATTTACACGATATTTTAAAAGAGGGAATAGTATAATGGCGAAGAAAAACTTAAACGAAATGTCGTTTTTAGATCATCTTGAGGAATTAAGATGGTTATTGGTTCGAAGTACTATTGCAATATTAATCCTTGCTACCGTTACTTTTTTTATCAGTGATTATATTTTTGATGTAATCATTTTTGGTCCAACAAATGCTAATTTTGTGACCTACCGCTTTTTTTGTGATCTATCGCATGCCTTAGGTTTTGCAGATAGTATCTGCGTCACCGAAATGCCTTTTATCATCCAGAATACAGATATGGAAGGACAGGTCAATGTATTGGTCTGGACCTGTATATTAGCGGGATTCATTCTTGGTTTTCCTTACATTTTATGGGAGATATGGAAATTCATCAGCCCGGCCTTGTATGAAAAAGAAAAAAAGCACGCGAAGCTTTTCATTTTTGTTTCGTCTTTATTATTCTTTTTAGGAGTCTTATTTGGCTATTTTGTAGTGGTACCCATGTCGGTTAACTTTTTCGCCACTTTCAAAGTAAGTGCCGTGGTAAAAAACCAATTCAGCATTGATTCTTACATTGGCATGGTAAAAACAAGTGTTATTGCCAGCGGATTGTTTTTTGAATTACCAATCATTATCTACTTCCTGACCAAACTGGGATTGGTAACCCCTGAATTTTTAAGAAAATACTGGAAATATGCAGTAATAATAATACTTATCGTTGCCGCAATTGTTACGCCACCCGATGTGGTAAGTCAAACCATTGTTGCCATACCGATGTTATTAATCTACGAAGCAAGTATCCTAATTTCAAAAATTGTAGTACGCAATCAAAAAAGAGCAAATGGCTGATATCATTCAAGAATTCAACGACTACCGTTCTAAAATGAACGAAAAATTATTGGCAGACAACAACAAAATTGTAAAGCGTATTTTCAATTTAGATACGAATGCCTATGCAGCGGGAGCTTTGGATGTAAAAACAAAAGAGTTGCTTGGATTAGTGGCTTCGGCGGTTTTACGTTGTGACGATTGCGTTAAATACCATTTGGAAACCAGCTTCAAAGAAGGCGTAACCAAAGAAGAAATGATGGAAGCTATGGGAATCGCCACACTGGTTGGCGGAACTATTGTTGTACCTCATTTGCGCAGAGCCTATGAATTTTGGGAAGCACTGGAAGAGACTAAATAATTGTTAAATTGTTGATTCGTTGCTGCGTTTAATCGTTTATTTGCAAAAGTCAAAAAATCCAATAATCAGAATATGAAATTAAGAGCCGAACATCTTGTAAAAACCTATAAAGGCAGAAGTGTTGTAAAAGGCATTTCGGTAGAAGTGAATCAAGGCGAAATTGTGGGGCTTTTGGGACCTAACGGTGCCGGAAAAACGACTTCTTTCTATATGATCGTAGGATTGGTTAAACCAAATTCGGGCAACATATTTCTTGATGATTTGGATATCACCGATTATCCCATGTACAAAAGAGCACAACAGGGAATTGGTTACTTAGCACAGGAAGCTTCTGTTTTTAGAAAATTAAGCATTGAAGACAATATCTTAAGCGTTTTACAATTGACAAAACTATCCAAAGCCGAACAAGAAGCTAAAATGGAAAGTTTAATCGAAGAGTTCAGCTTGGAACACATTCGCACCAATCGGGGCGATTTACTTTCGGGAGGAGAACGTCGTCGTACTGAAATCGCGCGTTGCCTCGCTACCGATCCAAAATTCATATTACTGGATGAGCCTTTTGCTGGTGTCGATCCGGTTGCCGTAGAAGACATCCAAAGAATTGTAGCCCAATTAAAAAACAAAAACATCGGTATTCTTATTACCGACCATAATGTTCAGGAAACATTGGCCATTACGGATAAAACCTATTTGATGTTTGAAGGTGGAATCCTAAAGGCAGGAATTCCGGAAGAACTGGTAGAAGATGAAATGGTACGTCGTGTCTATCTTGGACAAAATTTCGAGTTGAGAAAGAAGAAACTGGAGTTTTAAATAGATTATAGTTAGTGGTTAACGAAAGCTAAAAACAATCCTTTACAGAAAACACAAAACACAACAAAAAAGGCCCTGTCTTTGTTTTATGCATCTAACCAGTGAAAATAAAGAAATAATCAAAACTTTATGTGAAACCCATCATGTAGAAAAATTATATCTTTTTGGCTCCGCTACCACAACTAAATTTAATGAAGAAAGTGACCTTGATTTTTTAGTGAAATTTAAATCTTTTGATCTTAAGCTGTACTTCCTAAACTACATAGATCTTAAAAACAAACTCAAAAATTTACTGCATAGAGAAATTGATTTAGTGGAAGAACAAACTTTAAAAAACCCCTATTTAATTCGATCCATTGAAGAAACTAAAGAATTGATTTACCCCATAGCTACTCCACAGTAATATACTGCAACTGCTGTAAATCACCATTGTAAATATTGACATCTACATTCCCTTTTATGCCTGGAACTGATGCTTTTTCGGTAAACTGCCAGAACAGCCAGTCGTCGGCTATTTCTTCCCTGTAAAAATTATAATTGGCAATCCAAAAAAGATAATTACCGAATTCATCCTTCAAAAAATCATCATAGTATTTCTCACCGGTATAGATAATGGGTTTTACTCCATAATGTGATTCCACTGCTTTTAACCATCGTTTCAACCCCACTTTCAAACTATCCAGCGATTGATTTTTAGGTAATTTTTCAATATCTAAAATAGGTGGTAAATCTCCTTTTCGAAGTGTCACTGTTTTAATAAAAAGCTTCGCTTGCTCCAGTGAATTTTCATTGGGGCGGTAATAGTGATACGCTCCGCGAATCATTCTATTTTCCTTGGCGCCAAGCCAGTTCCGATTAAACTCACGGTCCTTTCTGTCTTTTCCTACCGTGGCACGAATAAACACAAAATCTAAAGGATATTTTTTTTCTAAAGTGTCTACATAAGACCAACGGATTTTTCCCTGATATTCCGAAACATCCAAACCAATACTTTTTCCTTCGTGCTTTTCTAAAACCTGAAAATTTCGAACATCAGAAATGCGCTTCGCTTCGCTGGCTTCCCTTAGAACCTTATTGGATTTAAAACTAAAATAGTACGCTAACCCATTGCGATAATGATAACCAATCCCAAGAACAAGCAAAATAAAAAAAGCAATAATTGAAAAACGCACGAGCTTCCCGGAGAAAATCGAGGCTTTCTTTTTGGGTTTACGAATAATAGCGCCTTTTCTTCTGACTATTTTTTTTCTCATTCAAAAAACTACTTTTTTAATACTTTATTATTCACTACAGACAGTAAAATATAAAAAATGATAAGTAACGGAATTCCTAAATAGTGGAAGAAAACTAATAACAAAAGAGAAAAAATCAGAAATACTATTTGAAGTGCATTCTCCTTAAAAGTAAACTTTTTGATTTTTAATGAAAACAACGGGATTTCAGCATTCAGGATATAGGCGCTTAATAAAGTAATCACCAATAAAACCCATTGATTGGTCAAAACTTCGAGAACAAACATAGAGTCAGAATAATCTAAAACCAAAGGCAAACTTAAAACAAACAAGGCATTGGCGGGCGTTGGCAAACCAATAAAAGAATCTGTCTGCCGCGTATCAATATTAAAATTGGCCAAACGATAACAAGAACCCAAAGTGATAATAAAACCTAAATAAGGAAAAATTTGCATATAACTATCCGGCATAGCAGTCGAAGTATTGATCATCATATGATACATCACTACACCGGGAACAACACCACTGGTCACCATATCGGCCAACGAATCCAGCTGCAAACCCAATGGACTGGACACCTTGAACAATCGGGCAAAAAAACCATCGAAAAAATCCAGAAATATACCCAGACAAACAAAATAAAAAGCCATTTCAAAATTACGATGAAATGCAAAAACCAAAGCGATACAGCCGCAAAAAAGATTAAGCAAGGTGATAATATTTGGGATATGCTTTTTAATATTCATAGTGATACAGTTTAGTGATCCAAAGTTGGCAAATTTAGTATAATAATAGAGAGGAGAAGTACGTTTTTTATTAGAGATTTTTCAACAGTCCATTCGTGTTTCCATATATTTATCCAAAGGAAGAAATATCCTCAGTAAAAAATTATATTTTTGATAAAAATTAAACCGGCTTTCCGTTTGTAAAAACAGTCCTATTGAAAACAGTCCCCTTATTTTTATTGCTTTTGGTTTGTACCTTAAATTACAGTCAGGCTGTCCGGAAATACTCCAATGAGTTTATGAATATCGGCGTTGATGCAGCTGCTTTGGGCATGTCAAATGCGGTGGTAGCCGCAACCAACGATGTCAATTCCGGGTATTGGAACCCTGCGGGACTGATGCACTTAGAAGATCATCAGGTATCGCTAATGCATGCCAATTATTTTGCTAATATTGCCCAATACGATTACTTAGCATACGCCAGTCCCATTGATGACCGCAGTGCTTGGGGGATTTCTTTAATTCGTTTTGGTGTGGACGATATTTTAAATACTACTGAATTAATAGACAGTCAGGGCAACATTGACTACAACCGGATTAGTCTTTTTTCCACCGCCGATTATGGTTTTACTTTTTCATACGCCCGAGAACTTCCCGTTCCCGGATTTCAATACGGTGTAAATGCCAAAGTAATCCGACGAATAATAGGGAAATTCGCCAGTTCTTGGGGATTTGGCTTTGATGTTGGATTACAATTCGAAAAGAACGACTGGCAATTTGGACTGATGCTTCGCGATATCACCACTACGTATAACGTTTGGAATATCGATGAAGCCGAATACAAAAAAATTGCTAATGCCATACCCGGAGAAAATCAGGAATTACCGGAAAGCACAGAGATTACAGCTCCAAAAATGCAACTGGGAATAGCAAAGAAATTTATCATTCATTACGATTACAGTATTTTGGCTGCAGCCAATATGAACATGCGATTTACAAAAACCAATGATTTGATTGCGACAGATTTTGTAAGCGTTGATCCTGCCTTGGGATTAGAATTTGGCTATACTGATTTGGTTTTTCTGCGTGCAGGCGTCGGGAATTTTCAAAATGTAGCACAATTGGACAGCACTGAAAAAGTAGGATTTCAGCCCAATATTGGATTGGGATTTAAATACAAAGGCATACAAATTGACTATGCGCTAACCGATTTAGGCAACCAAAGTACCGCGTTGTATTCGAATATTTTTTCGATTAAAGTAGATTTAGACATGTTTAGAAATTAATTAAAAATCATACATACTAAAAAAATGACGCGCAGATAATATAGATTGAACGGTAAAAAAAAATAATTTAGGTAACTTTACAGACAATAACAGCAATCCAAATGAATAGTTCTTTATTAAAAAAAATCTCCTTTTTTACATTACTTCTTTTAACTGTACATTACAGTTTTGGTCAAAACCTATTGTCAAAAGACGCTCGTGTCAGCGTACTTACCTGTGGAACAGGTAACGAATCCTATTCACTGTTTGGACATACTGCCATTCGCATCAGTGATCCTTACAACAACATTGATGTCGTTTATAATTATGGTGCTTTTGACTTCAGTACTCCCAATTTTGTTTTAAAATTCATCAAAGGAGATTTACAGTATTTCGCAGTAGCCCATTCCTATGCAGATTTCATCAATGAATATATGTACGAAAAAAGATCGGTTTATGAGCAGGAACTGAACATCCCTCCAACGTTGAAGCAGCGATTATTTGACAACCTGAATACTTCATTAGCTTCAGGTGAAAGCCATTATACCTATAAATTTATTGACAAAAACTGTACATCAATGGTAGTCGATATCATCAACAAAACGCTGGACACTATTGCAGTTGTAAAGAATGCAGATACCGACATTACCTATAGAACCATACTCTATCCTTATTTTAACCATCACTTTTATGAAAAACTGGGAACCAGTATTATATTCGGTAAAAAAGTAGACGGCTTAGGCACCCAGATTTTTTTACCTTTTGAATTACAAAAAAGCCTGAAAAAAGTTTCTTTTCAGAACCATCCAATTGCTCCCGAAAACAAAACCATAATCGAATTCAATGAAGAAGTTCCGGGATCCTGGTGGAACAATTGGTACACCTACCTTTTGCTTCTCGCATTTATTGTACTACTAAATAATAAAAGCATAAATCTATTTTACCTCATCATGATGGCACTATTGGGGGTATTCTTTGTGTTTGTGGGATTTTATTCCCAACATCAGGAATTAGCCTACAATTATAATATTTTGTTGTTCAACCCAACATTATTAGGACTGCTGTATTTTTACTGGGTAAAAAACAAAAAAGGAATTTACCAGCTGGCTGTATTCAATATTCTTTCACTACTGATCTACCTAGTCATTCTAGTCAACAAAGCCCATTTACTACTTGTGCTTCCTTTGGTAATTTCAAGTATGATTATTTTAGTTAGGGTGGCAATCCAAAATAAAAAACGAATTCCAATTATCATTTAAGAAGCCCCTTTAGATCAGAAACGATAAATAACAGAAAATATCAGAACTATTATTGCCCCCTGTAAAACAATACCGTGGTAATCGTTTTAAAAGCAATACTTAAATCCAGAAAAACACTTCTGTGTTTGATATAATACAAGTCGTACTGCAGTTTTATTAAACTGTCCTCAATGGTCTCTCCATAGGCATAATTTACTTGTGCCCAACCGGTCAGACCCGGCTTGATAATATGCCTGGTTTCATAAAAAGGCATTATTTCAGCTATTTCTTTCACGAAAAAAGGACGTTCGGGACGGGGACCAATGACCGCCATATCGCCTTTTAGAATATTTATAAATTGCGGAAATTCATCAATTCTGGTTTTTCTTAAAAATCTTCCGAATGCGGTTACCCTCGAATCATTTGTAGTCGTGAAACCGGCCCCACTAGATTCGACATCACTAATCATACTACGGAATTTTAAAATTTCAAATACTACACCGTCTTTACCCACACGTTCCTGGCTATAAAATAATCTACCTCTATTCCCAATTGCATTTCCAACGAATATTAAAGGGCATAAAACAAGAGCAATTGCCAATCCAATTACCGAAGCAATTATTTCAAAAATCCGGACCGTTACTAAATACAGTTTATTATGATTACTTCTGCTAAAGGGGAAAAATCGATAAAAATCTCTCGCTATAAAATGCACGGGAATGCGATGCGTTTTGCTTTCATATACTTGGGTATACTCCCTAATAACACTTCCAGTCTCTAATAAACGAAGTAACTGTTGGTATAATTCAGCGGTAATACCTTCTGTTTTTTGGGAGGCAATAACAATCTCTGATATGGAATTTTCTTTTACAAACGAAAATAAATCATCTCTTTTAATATTGGGCACATAGCGGTATTCGGCTGTTTCATCTTCGGCAGCATCAGCATGTACGAATGCAATTATTTTATAATGCGGGTCAATATGTTCTAATCCGGAAATCAACTCTTCTACCTGCTCCTTATCACATATTAAAACAGCACTTTGAAGAAACCGCTTGGACGCTAAGAATTTAACGTAAAACATCCTCCATAAAAATAAAGACACAAACACAACCAAATAAAATACTAGGATTTCAATTCTTTTGGAGGGCAATTCAGGAGAAAAAACCGGTGTTAATAAATACACTAAAACAGTCATTGATGCAGTAAGAAGAGCACTTCGGATCACTTGAAATTGATTACTGGCTACCTGAAGGTTATACATTTCGAATATTGTCCCGAAAAGATTGAGATAAACCCCTAAAACGATTGTCCAGTAGAAATTAATGGTTGAGAATGTAAAATAATCGAATTCGAACATCTTACCCACAAAGAACAAGGAGCCCAAAACAAAAAAAATATCACAAAGACGAAGAATCATCTTCCGTTCCGATATTTCAAAATGCATTTTGTCTACTGCAAACATGAGTGGTTTTTAGGATTATTGGTGCAATTTAGCCATTTTGAACTCATATCATTTCTAAGAAATGTTAAATATTTTAACAAAATTATCTTTTTAACCAATTATTTTGTTGTCAACTTGGATCTAATTAATAATAATCGTCCGTTTATTCCGATACTTCTAGATTTTGTCTAACCCAAATAAGCTAATTTGCTATCTTTCTTTTAGGAGCTCCCCCTAACTGTATATTAAGCAATGACAGCGAGTACACAAAGGCAGGTGCAGCAGTTCGCATAGCGGCATGATTGATGGTCAACAACCAGAACAAAACAAAACACATTAAAAACATATTGAACTTATTTTCTAAATACAAAACCAGTGGGGTAAAAAACAAGATCAATAAAGCCATAACGCCCAAAGATCCGTGTTCCGCCAACATCCGAGTAATTTCATCGTGTGATAAAGTGCCATCTCCTGTTTCCGCTTTTCGGGCTTCCACTCCTTTTCCCACACCTACTCCAAAAATGGGATTTTTCAGAAAAAGATCAATTTCGTCCCTCGCCACTTCTTCACGTCCCGTGAACCTGCTCTCTTTTACCCTTCCGGTTGCGTCCTGATTGGCATACCTTTTATCGATAAGACCTCCGGTCTGAAAAGAGATATAAATCCAAGTGGCGACTAAGGCAATCGTTACCATTACAAAAATATAATTCAGTTTTACCCTTCCTTTGAAATTGGATTTGTAATATAGAAACAACAACAGTAAGACAATCATTAAAAAACCGGTGACCATACCACCACGCGAAAACGTAACCATCCCCCTATAGGTAATGTTTAGGGCAATAATTAGATTGAGCACTAATAGAAATTTTGTCCGGGATTCTAATATGATTCTGGAAAAGAAAATGAACATTCCCAACCCTAAAATAGTCGCCACCTGATTGGGACCAAAACCTCCCGAAGTCTCAAAATTCGATTGTGTACTGGTAATAACGTCTCGAATGTTTGGAGTATAGAGCGTTAAATACACCATACAGCTGATGATGGGCAAACCCATACTTAGGAGTATGGTGTTTATTTGATCTAATGGAATCTTACGTCTAAAAGTATATAGAGAAGCTACACCCAAACAGACAGCACCCGAAATATTAAAGGCTACGGTCGTTCTGATATTGGTATCGAAATCCAACACAAAGGTGGAAAGTACCACACTCGGAATCAGCAACAGTAAATACAACCAATAGGGCATGGCTCCTTTTGAAAACCCACTGAAATACATCCCAATAAAAACAAAGACCATTACTGCATATTTGGAAATCTCGTACAAGGGATTACCTCCAGTCATCCTTAAAAAAACTTCGCTTCCCACCACATAAGCCGCGGCCATAAGGGCTTCATTATTCCTATTTTGCTTTTTAATGACATAATAAACACCAAACAGTAAGATGGAATAACCATATATTTTTGAAGTGAAAGGCAATACAAATACCATGGCGCCAATAGCCACATGGAACAGGATCAGATTTAGGTATAAAAGGTCCTCTTTTTTCATGTTAAATCTTTTTTAACTAATTTAATTTTTTTTTAATTAGTCTATGAAATTGAAAATGTGAAACGCATTATCACAATCATCTTTTATTTACCAAAACCGGCAATCTTGTTCACTAAATCAAAATATCTTTCAGCAAAAACAGCTGGACCGTAGTTTTTATTTATATTTTTATTCAACCCAATCGCTTTTTCCTCAGCCACTTTTGGATTAAAAAGAACCTCTCTAATTGCAAGTGCCAACTCTTTAGGTGCTTTAGGAGGAACAATCCACCCAAAATCCCCATTTCCCAAAACTTCTTTACACTGGCCAACATCTGTACAAACTACAGGCAACCCAGCTAAACCATATTCTAAAAGTGCTACTGGCAATCCTTCGCTAATCGAGCTTAATACCCCAACATCAGCTTTGCTCAAAAGTTCAGAAATATCTATTATTGGGCCCAGAAAAACAACGTTTTCATTAAGATTTAGAAGATCAACTTTTTCCATTACTTTTTCAACCCAATATTCATCTTCTAATGAACCCGCTAAAAGTAATTTAAAATTGACATTCTCTCCTTTTAAAAAAGCACATGCTTCCAATAAATTTAAATGATCTTTTTGATCTCGAATGTTTGCCAAGCATAATAGTATCGGTATATCACTTTGCACCTTTTTATTTATCTCCACCAATGAAAAGTTTGGAATATAAATAATATGTGCTTCATTCACTTTTAAATTCCGAATGTCCCATTCTTTTATTTTATCATTCACACATACAATTCCATCAATTAAAAAAGAAAAAAACTTAATAGTTTTTCTGTCAGAATCGGTTAATAAATCACTGAATCCCCAGTGATCGTGCCAAATAACAGTTATTCTTGGAAATAATAATTTTATTATAAAACCCCAATAAATGGAAGTTTGATGGGCATGAATTATTGACGGTTTGTAATTTAAAATTAATTTGAACAGTTTAAAAAAAGCAAAAAAATCCAAAACACTGCGTTTGTTTAAGAACAACACGTTATTTTTTTCTTTAATGAAGTTATAAAGCGGCCCCACTTTTCTTGAAACAACCAAATAATTCTGAATGTTATACGAAGTTAAAGCATTATAAATATTAACACTCATACGCTCCGTTCCCCCAATATCTAGAGAATCTACAATTTGAAGTATTTTAGAATCTTTTTTCATCCATTTATTCAATTCCTTCAGCGATAACAATTAAACTGATTCCAAAAAATTTAGAAAACAAATATGGGTTTATCTTTAGCAAAACATATTTAAAAGGATAGGTAATTTTTTGTAAGATAGTATTATTATTTGACGGTGCATTAATTGAATCAAGAGAATACTCGTAATCTATAACTTTTAACCCAGAATAAGTAATCAAATTAATGGCCGAATTAATATTTAAAAAGATTAAATGCCCAGGATTTTTAATTTTTATTTTTTGCAAATTTCTAATATTAACGGACATACAATCTTCTAAGGGAATGTGCATCACTATATATTTAGCTCTTTTTCCAACTTCTGTCAAAAAAGAGATTGGACTAGCCACATGTTCAAAGACATCATTTAAGGTAACCAAATCAAAATTCTCATCTGATTTGGTAAAATCTTGAAATAAAAATTCGATGTCTTCATCTTTTATATTTTCAACATGAGGAGACACATCGAAACCTTTTAAAATTTGAAGAGATTCAAAATTTAGCTTTAATTCCTTTCCTAATAATTTAATTATTTCTCCTGAACCACAACCAACATCCGCATAAGAGGTAAGTTGAATATTATTATTCTTTAAATACTTAAACAATAATTTTTTAATTGATTCAACTTTATATTTCGTATCCTCTTGATGCCTATTTGGATCTTGAAAATAAATACCTTCTGAATACATATAAGTCTATTTTATGAAACAAAAAGGCAATATACGCTATTTCGCTATTAGTTTAGTAATCTCTTCCTCAAAAATATCTAGGGTATATTTTCTGGACCAGTTTGATGCCTTTTGTTGTTTGCTTATGTAGTCTGGGCTGTTATACAAAAGAGCTTCCAATTGTAAGAGATCTTTTTCCAATTTCAATTCCAACAGCAGCCCTCGCTCTCCGTAATTCAACATAAATGGAACGCAAGACACAGAAGTAGCTATCGGAACACAACCCCAAAACATACCTTCAGCAATACCTTTCGGCCAGCCTTCGCTGTCAGAAGGCAACACTACAAAATGACTATATTGATATGCTTTTTTAATAATTTCCTTTGATTGGTTTCCTTCCAAAGAAATAATTTTTCCTAAATTATTTTGGACAATATAGTGTTCCAATAAATTTCTTTCTGCACCTTCACCATACAGGGCTAAAGTAACATTATATCCTTTCTGAAATAAAGCTTCTATCAATTGAATGGCATACAAAGGGTTCTTGCCTTTAACCAAAGTTCCAGCAAAAACAAAATCAATGCGCCCTTTTAAGTCCTTTTTTGAAATGGGCAACTTATCGCTTTCATAGTAAGTGGCCGTAAAAAAAGGCTTTATATTTTTTGAAGTCCCGTCCCATTCACCGTAAACCATAACCTGCATGTTCCGGGTTAAAAAAGTATTTCCCAGTATCAGCTGCTGTAATCTATAAGTCCAGGACCGTTTAGATTTGGGATCCCAGTTTCCGGCATATTTGGCAGTTTTGGGAGTATTGGGAAACAAAATCTGAATTAAACAACCCAGCAAACCTATATTACCCGGACATCGCAAATGAATATGATCTGCCTTTTTCATCGCGCTATAAATTCGCCAACTGATTCTTGGTATTTTTAAAACAGCTCGAAAACCACTTTTTACACTTAAAATATCAAAACTGTCAACCTTTACAAATTGAATTCCATGATGTTCATAAGAACTATCTATAGGCGAAACAGGCCCAGAAATCTCTGGCGCAACCAAGATCATTTCGGATACATACTTACTCCACACATTCATTTCATGAACATAAGGACCATAAGCAAAATAATTGCCTTGGTTCTGAATATGGGGCACCTGTGTAATGATAACGAAAGTCATTTTTATAACAAAAATTTTGATTTATTTTTTCTTCCAGTAAATGTATTGTTAAATCCAATCATTATCAACAAGAGTATTTAAATTTACAGCGTGTTTTAAGGAAGAAATTCAAATATAGATTAGGTCAAACCTTTTTTTTAAACACTTCCTTGAATTATCTTTTTTACCCTAGCGCTTACTCTATTTGATCAATATACTTCTCATTCGTTAATTATAAACTTATCAAGATAAAATCCATGAATCTTATTTAATAATTTCATTAATGCTATAAATTAATTAAGGAAAAGACTTCTATATTTACATAATATTATTCTCTAATCTCATATTCTAATGGACTTAAAGGAAATGTCATCTGGTGTTGACCAAAATACACATTGGTACTATCAAAGTAAAAAACTTCCCCTGTTCAATTATTTTAAAAAATTACCAGATGGAATTAAATATGATATAATTGATATTGGTTCTGGCTCAGGATTTTTTGCTAAAGAACTATTGCATACTTTTCCAGATAAAATTAATAACTGTTATTTAATAGATACCGAATATACTGATAAAGAAATTAATGAGTCATTAGATACAACCCTGGTGAAACAAAATAAAATACCCAATGTGGTTTCAAATTCATTAGTCATTTTAATGGATGTTTTAGAGCATTTGGAGGATGATTTTCAAATGTTAACTGATATAAAAAACAATTCAATGGGCAACACTAACTATTATTTCATAACTGTTCCAGCATTTCAATCGTTATGGTCTGCTCATGATGACTACTTGTGCCATTATCGACGATATACAATAAGCACACTAAAAGAATTATTATTAAAAAGTAAATTCCCGTTCGATTCAATATATTATTTGTACGGAACATTATTTCCATTAGTATGGATTACTAGAAAAATATCTACTTTGTTCCCTTCTAAAGAATTCACTTCAGAAATGAAGCCTATTCATCCGATTTTAAACAAAATATTACTTTCCATTGGCAGCTTTGATGCAAATTATATGGACAAAAACAAATTAGCAGGAGTTTCATGTGTTGCATTTGGAAAATTCACAAATAAATGATAGAAATTAAAAACAGAATATTTCAGATCGGAATTGTTGTTCCCTGTTATAATGAAGCAAATCGAATTCCATTAATTGAATTTGAAAGACATATTAATGAAAATCAAAATTATTTTTTTTGTTTTGTAAACGACGGAAGTACTGATATAACTTTAAAAACAGTACAGACTTTGTCTTGGAAATATCCCGACCGAATAGCTATTGTTGATAACAAAATTAATTTAGGTAAGGCAGAAGCCGTCAGAAGCGGCATTAATTATCTCTTATCTGAAGAAAAATTTGACATACTTGGCTTTTTAGATGCTGATTTATCAACACCATTAGATGAAATAGAAAAGCTTGTTACCCTATTTAATAATGACAAAAAACTTATTGTCTTTGGCTCCAGAATTAAACACGTTGGTGGTTATGTAGAAAGAGAATTTATCAGGTATATTTTAGGGAGAATTTTCGCTACAGTTGTTAGTAGTTGGCTACTAAAAATAGCAGTATACGATACCCAATGCGGGTTCAAATTTTTCAGACCTATTATTGTCAAACCGCTATTTGACGAGACATTCCAATCTAAATGGTTTTTTGATATTGAATTGTTCTGCAGAATTAAAAAAAACTTCCCTAATACTGACATCAATGAAATTGCACAAGAATTTTTTATTACTACATGGAAAAATGAAAAAGGATCAAAAATAAAATTATCAGATTATTTTAACGCCCCTTTAGAATTAATCAAATTAAAATATCATTACAAAGTATAACAACAAAACTGGATCAAGTTATTAATACAATTCAAAAAATTATATTTATCAATTATCAGCCTTTATTATTTTGGGAAGAATGGAAATGAAATTTTATTGATTATTTTTTGAATCCAAGGAATGCTATATAAACCAGCAGCGCTCATTAGATACAAAGCAACTCGCGAAGGAAAAATATATCTCGGTTCCATATACGTTAATCCGTGAAAGATAAGCAAAGAAATAATGATCCCCCAAAAAATCCAATAACGAATTAATTTTTTTTCTCGAAATAAAAATAACAAAGCACCAGTAACAATAATTAAATTAACAGAATTGATCAGCAAAATAAAAATCCAATAGCCAACAGGTCCTTTGAATGGTCCTAAATCAAACTTATTTGGCTGAACACTATTGATGAAATAAACTTGACCGTAAAAACATTTTACAAAAAACTGCCTAATAAATAACCCTGGATGTTCCAACACATCATCAATTAGAAATTTCTTGTAAACTTCAGCATAGGATTGATGGGTATGATCCATAACTGCAGAAAGTGCGGTACCGCTTTTATTCCAGTTCTGATAATCTTTACTGTCCGGTCGGACATCACTTTCCCAGAAACGAAAATCGGTTGGCTCTTCCCTAAATTGAAATCTTCCTTGGTGCGCTACGTAATAAAACAAGGCTTCTTGATTTGCTCCAGATTTAGTTCGCGTTATGATTTTTGCTAGCTGCAAAATGCCTAACCCTAATAATCCAACACAAACAAAGGATACCATCATTTTTTTTCCATAAGATAAAAAGAAAGGTTTATTCTTAAAAAAGGCATAGAAAACAACTAAAAAACCTAGACCTAAAAGCAATACTGTATTAGGCCTATTCAAAATCAGAAACCACATACCCAGTATTAGAAAAACCCAGCCGATTTTTTTTTTAGGTTTATGAAAAGCAATTGACCATCCATAAATAGCTAAAGTTAAAGAAAAAAAGGCGGGAGCTTCTGCCATTATTCCCAAAGAATAATAACAATGTATCGGAAAAAGGAAAAAAAGCACCACACTTAAAAACCCTACCTCTTTAGAAAAAAAAGAAGTTCCAATTCTAAATATCAAAAGTAAACTAATAGTAATACTAATAGACGTAAAAACAACTCCGTAAACCCAAAGCTGGTTATCTGTAGCATCTGCAGGTGCTAATAAATAAGCAGGAGTATAAAACAGTATAGGCCCAGGCGCTTTCGTAATTACAACCTGATCATATGGGATTTTACCTTTAATAAATAAGGCTAAATTCTTAGATTCTTCATGAAAGGTAATATCTCCAAAAGGCTTAGCCTTAAAAGGAAGATTTAAAACGATAAACATCATCAAAGATGAAATCAATACAATGGTCAGATCAACCCTTTTAACAAAAAAATCAATTCTTTTCATTTGTCGTTTTTTATTATCCATTTAGATAGTTTCGTTCTTAAAATTTAGTGCCGAGGGATTAAATTTAGTTTAAATTCATTGTAGGTCATTTATATATTCCACATCTGAGAGTTGTTAATTACCCTTGTTGAATTGTATTTAATTCTTTATTTCAGGTTTACTCACACATAAACTCCACCACCCTATGGTTCTCCCTAAAGTTTCGGTTAAAGCTTCTTTTCTTTTAATTGTCGTAAATACATTACTAAATCTAATCAATATCAGAAGTATCGTTATTGAATTCCATTTTAGTTTTGCTTTTAATGAAGGTTTTGGGTTCTTGGTTCTCCATACGTACCAGCCGTTTCTCACTACCATTTTACCATATTGGTATTGGTTAGGCCGTCCTGATGGGTTATGAAAATGGTTTAATTTAGCTGCCGTATTCAGATATAATTCACCTATTTTGGCAACTCTCAAGGCAAAATCGGTATCCTCATACAAACCATATCCTTCAAAATAGGACGAGAATTGTAACTTTCTAAAAACTTTCGTTCTAAAAGAAGAAACGCCTCCCATCAATTGCTCTACTTTGTAGATTTTACCACTAGGAGGTAAAAAACTAACACTTCTTCCATGAGAGAATAACGGTAAAAATCCTGGGGGACAATCGCTGTCCAACCCTAATCTTTTTCTGAGCAGGAATCGGCTACCATCTTTACGTTTCCAGCCATCAAAAAAATATTCGTCTATTTTTGCTTGATAATTATCTCCCACCCATTCACATTCTGTCTCATTAATAATATAACCACCTACTCCCAAGGCTTTTGGGTAAATTTCATAGGTACTTAGTAATTGTTCCATATAATCACTTTCCAAAACCGTATCATCATCCAAGAAACAAATAACTTCTATATCATTTCCAACTCGCTCAATCCCATAATTTCTTTGTTTGGTCAAACCGCGATGAGCTGATGGAACCAGAAAATAGGACAGATTTTCGAAATTATTTTCTTGCAAAGCAATTTCAGTCTCATGATTCGTTGAACCGTCAATAATCAGGATTTCATCAGGATACACCGTTTGTTTCTGAACCGACTGCAATAATTGCAACAAGGGTTGAGAACGCATGTAAGTACAAATAATTAGCGTAAATTTCATTCTCTTTTTATCAATTCATTAGCCAAAAAAACACTTCTTTCCCATTGTTTTCTATAAGTCATGAAATAACTTATTGGATTTTTTATTGTCTGATATTTATAATATTTAAAAAACAAAGTTGTTTTATAGCCTCGAACTTGTTCTTGCGTATTATTTAAAATTTGATACAACATTATTGTTGGTGAAGGTTTCGGCTGGATAGCATCTTTTTGCCATTGCAACTCAGGTTGTGATCTGAAACCTCCAACAGGAGCCTTCAAATGTAGTATTTCAGGTTCCGGTAAATACAATACATCATGTCCACAATTCCGTAATTGCATCCCAAAATCACCATCTTCACCAAAGCCAAATTCATATCCCTTCTTAAATTTACAATTCTTCAAACTATCAGCAAATACAAAACTGCAGCCGGCACCAAATGTCATCCATTGAAAAATGACATTCTCTTTTTGATGTTTCTCTTTTTGAAAACATTTAACTGAAACCGCTTTAATTCCAAATTTGTTTATATGTTCTAATGCTTTTAAGATAAAATTATTCTCCAACCGGATATCATCATCTGCAAAGAAAACCCACTCGCTTTTTATTTCTTCTAAAGCTATATTCCTGGCATTACAGGCACCTGCCTGATGGGTAAAAATATGTTTTATGGCAAATGGCCAAATTTCATTAGTCAAATAGTCTAAATCCGATTTACTTCCGTCGTTTGGATTTTGCTCCACTATAATAACATTGGTTGGTAAATGGATTTGTGATTTTAAATCCATTAAAACATCGTGCAAATATTTTTTTCTTCCAATGGTTGGAATAATAACATCAATAGTTCTTTTATCAATCACTTTTTTTGAAGATTGCGCTATAATACTGTCCAAGTTAATAGTTATCTTACTCCTATTCTTATAAAAAAGAGAATACATAAAAGGCCCTATTGGAAATCTTCTTTCGTACAACAGTAGATTCAATAACAATAAAAATGTCCATTGCGTTTTATAATGCTGTTTTACAAAACGAAAAAGAATATAGGTATTGGTCCTTGTTGATAGACCACTTGTATTCTGCTTTAAAAGTTTAGGCTCTGAGTAACATAGTAATCCCTTTCGCATTCCCAGTTTAGCCAACGAAGATAAAAAATAATCAAAATCTTTATCATAAGTAACCTCCGATTTTAAAGCCAATAGAACTGAAGAATGAATCCCTCCAACCATGCTACTCATTTGCCAAGTTGGAAAAGTCACTGATTTATTAATCTTTATAAATGGAGATTCTTCGACATAGCCAATACTTTTGTCTAAAAAAAGAGTATCAGACGGATTGTAAGAAAGTAATAATTTATGATGATGAAATAATTTTTCAATTTCTGAAATATTTAACTGCTCCTTTAAACTGATGTGACACCATGCCAAAATACCATCCGGATATTCTTTGGCTAATAACAGTAAAAAGCCAATTATAGATAACTTATTAGCTTTATCTAAATTAAAAGAATTACTTACTGCTACAACTTCACTTCCATTATGATAAATAATTATCATTGAATTAGTTTTTTATTGATGCTCCGGCGAAGGTTATAATTTCATTTTTTCTAAATCGTACTGTTTTAAACGGATAGTTCATTTTTTTGAAAAAAGCTTCCACTTTAATGTAGGTCGGCTCACCGTTTACAATATGATACGATGCAATAGCAAAATTTGGAGAAAGATTTTCTATCGTTTTTATGCATCCCTCTAAGGCTTCAATTTCGGCACCTTCGATATCCATTTTAACAAAATCCAATTTTTTAATGTTGTTATTCAGCACCCAGTCATCAATCCGTATTGCTTGTTTCTTGACACATTTGTCATTGTCAGGAATCCAAACAGCAGAAGATCCCACTGTTCCTGCCTCATAAAAATCAACCAGCTTATTTTCATTCCATAACAACAAATTCTCGATTTTGATGTTTTCTGCCAGTTCCTTATTTAATTGCACATTCTCATTGATTCTCGCAATATTAAACTTATCGGGTTCAAAGGCATAAACAAGTCCATTTTTTCCAGTCAATTTCGAAAACAAAATAGATAAATGTCCACAATTTGCTCCGGCATCCATAATTACATCTTTACTTTTTACTTGATAAAAATGTTGATAATAACTAAAATCGGGAGCTACAAAATATAAGGCTTCGTTAGTTATCAATGACAAATCCTGAAAAATCGTTTTATAAACTGTTTTTTTTTCTTTTTCACGGATTAGCTCATAAGAAGTTTGGCGTGGAGTATTGATGCTATAATAAAATAATTTAACCTTCTCCTTAAAATTGCCTTTTGGAAAAAGAGTACTAATAATTTTTTTTAATTGTTTTTTCATTTCAATTCGGTTAAACTATTATAAAAAGCCAAACTTTGTTGCGACACTATTTCCATGCTAAATTTTTGGACAACCTTTTCTCTTGCTTTTAGTCCAAATTCTTTTTGAATTTCTTTATTTTCAATTAAGGTAATGATTTTATTTGCATAAACAGCATGATCTGTTGGATGTACTAAAAATCCATTTATTCCATCATCAATAATTTCTTTTGCCCAACCTATGTTGGAAGCAACAATTGCTTTTTGCATCGCCATAGCTTCTATCCAGGAGACTGGAAGAGCTTCAGCAAATGTAGGAAAAACACATACTGCTGCTGCATTAATCTGCTTTTTTATATCCGCATAGGGTACACTTCCTAAATAAGTTACATTCGCTCTCGCCTGTTCAGTAAACAGTCCCTTTATCATATCCCAAGTTGAATCATTTCCCGACAGTATATCAGAAACATCCCTACCCACCAAAATTAATTTTGCATCTGATTTTATTTTGATTACCTCATTAAAAATAAAGGGCAATTCCAACAATCCTTTTTTCCGGATTAAACTGCCAAAATAAAGAATAGTATTGTCCTCAGGAGGAAGAGCATTATCAAAACTTAAATTATCGCTATAAACAGGGGCGTCAAATAAATTAGTATTAATGCAATTGGGAATTATCGTGAATTTCTTTTCCAGACCAAAAATGGCATTCGTTTCATCAGCTGTAAATTGACTTACCGAGAGTAAGTAATCTGCTTTTTGCAATGCTCTTTTTTCATGGAATTTGTTTATCCATTTTACCGGACGATGATCCAAATGGCAGAAATAAGTATCCGAACCATTCAGTCGAATAACAACTGGACATTTTTTTGGATCTATAAAAGATGTAATTCCAGTCCAATCAGGAGCTTCGACTAAATCTATTTCTTTTTCCTGATATAAGGTATCGATTATTTTCTGAAGTTTTTTTCGGGTGAGGTACCAAGACAATCCCTTTAGTTTTACATTTTTTATCTGTTGAATGCAAATGCCGTTATCATAAAAAACACTTTCTTCTTTTTGCCCATAGACTAAAACCCGAACGGTGCATCCTTGTTCTAAAAGTCCTAAAGCCAGGTTTTTGATACTGGTACCAATACCACCAGACGAACCGATTTTAGGATGTGGGTATTCGGGAGTTAAAAAAGCAATTTTCATGTTTTATTTTTTAAAGAAATCTTTTAAAATCACCTTTGTAAACAATATAGCTCCTGCATCATTTAGATGCCCACAAGAAGAAAAATACTGATCTCCCTGAACCACATCTTCATAATTGTGTATTTCAGGGTAGATTTTATTTACTTTCTGAAAATAATCCAATCCTTTAGTATTAGAACACATAGGTGTCATAACGGCAATCAATTTGATATTATTGGCTTTGCAAATTTGCTTTATTTCTTCGTAATATTTATTGTGTATCGGCTGTAGATTGGTTAGGTTATTTTTCATATTCCCCTTTTTAGTGCGTAAAGGATAATACCCTAAATGATCCAAAACATTTGATGGTTTATTTCTCGCTGTGCTATACATCTCTCTAAATCCAATTCGAGGCTCAAAAGTAACATACCTATAAAAAGGGATATAATACAATGCCCAAAAATTTTTCTGTTCTGAAAAATGCTTCGCAATTGTTTTAGAATTGTGAATATAAGGTAAAAATTTAGATGCTACGCTCTCTGATTGTTTTTCGTTAGACAAATTCAAATCAGCTTCCAGAATCACATTTTTTATATGATATCCCCGCTCAATCATTAATTTCAATAATAAAGATGCTTCAAATAAATGACCACCACTCATCCCATAATTAAACGTTTTTAATCCTTTCTCTTCAAATAGGGACGATACGAAATGATTATTCGCTCTAGACGAACCTAAAATTACCACATCATAATCTCTCGCTTTTGAATTGTAAACATAGGAGATTTTATTTCGACTGGAAGATTGTTTATACACTTGTGTATAGATCACATCCAACACCCCCAAAATCAAAAAGGTAACTAGTAATAATTTTGCGGTAAAAAGTAAAAAATACTTCATTTTTAAATTTCTATTATTATCGTTTGCTCTGAAAGCAGTCTATTTTACAAAAACAGTATAACCAATAATCTAACTCGCCGGAAACAAAGCCGAAGGACTCGATTTGAAAAGCGTATTGCATTACCATTCTCTATTAAGCCAAGATTCTCTTTTATGAATCTAAACTTCTCATTAAAATTGAAAATAGATAAATTCTTTATAATCAGAATAAGTACCCAAAGCGATAATAGCCATGATACATAACGCCATTTTTAACCAACTGCATCTTCCTGAAATAGGTTCTATTTGATTCCTGCTATTCCATTCAACGAGAATGAAAGCAAGAATCAACACTATGATTTCGTAACTGTATCGTTCATTTTCCAAGTATTGTACTTGAAAATTTCGGTCAGTAAAAATACGCTCTATATAGTCAAACGCATCACCTATCGATTTTGCCCTAAAAAAAACCCACGCCAAGCAGCATAAAGCAAAAGTAACAAACATATTTCCTAATACTTTAAGGGAACTAAAATTCCATTCCAGCTGAACGGTTTCGATATTAGACCGATTTTTATCTCGTAGTAATAAAGGTAAAAAATAAAGTGCATTGATAAATCCCCAGGCTATAAAGGTCCAGTTAGCACCATGCCAAAAACCACTCAATAAAAAAATAACAAATACATTACGAACTTGTTTTAATTTACTCCCTTTACTGCCTCCCAACGGAATATAAACATAATCCCGAAACCAAGAAGACAAGGAAATGTGCCAGCGACGCCAAAACTCAGCTATATCTCTGGAAAAATAAGGATAATTAAAATTTCGTAACAAATCCAATCCGAATAATTTGGACATTCCTAACGCCATATCGGAATAACCCGAAAAGTCGCCATAAATCTGGAAAGCAAAATAAAAAACGCCCAACAACAGCGACAAGGAATTCATCGAAGTGTAATGATCAAAAATGGCATTGGCATACGTAGCACAGGTATCGGCAATCACCACTTTCTTTACTAATCCCCAGGTGATTTGATAAACCCCTTCTTTGGCTTTTTCAAAATCAAAGGTTCTTTTTACCTTTACTTGTGGCAGTAAATGCGTAGCTCGTTCAATAGGCCCTGCCACTAAAAGAGGAAAATAGCTAACAAACAGAGAATAGTCTACAAAATTGTATTCGGCTTCAATTCTCTTTAAATAAATATCAATCACATAAGACAGCCCGTGAAATGTATAAAAAGAGATACCGACAGGAAGAATAACATTTAATAATAACGGGCTCGTTTGTAATCCAAAACCGTTAACTAATTCCGAAAAAGACGAAGCAAAGAAATTATAGTATTTAAAAATGCCTAAAAACCCCAGATTCATAGAAATACTCAACCAAAACCAAAATTTTCGGGCAGTTTCAGTCTTAGCCTTTTCGATTCGAATACCGGTATAATAATCCAAAAAAGTGGAGAAAACCAACAGAAACAAAAACCGCCAATCCCAGCAGGAATAAAAATAATAGCTCGCGATAATGAGGATTGCATTTTGAGTGCTCTTCGTTTTATTAAACACAAACCAATACAACAAGAATACGATAGGCAGAAAAACAGCAAAGGATAATGAATTAAAAAACATAGACTATTTTAGCTAATTTAAGAATGTAAAATTAAGGTTTATTATCCAATACCAATGCCAAATGATTGGCTACCATTTTTGTCAATGAAAAACAATTCTCGACGGCTACTCTTGTATTTGATTCAATTTTTTTATGACCTAAATAAACCTCCTCAAGAATATCTTTCAACCCATAAATATCTTTGGCTTTGAAAATATAGCCATTTTCCTCATCCTTAATTACTTCTTCATTACCTCCAACATTTGTTGTTATTACAGGAACATTTGCTGCGAGGCTCTCGAGGATCGACAAACTGAAACACTCCATGTGGGTAGGCTGTAACATATAATCATAATTCGAAAACAATTGTTTCAAGTTGGGTCTACTACCCATAAAAGTGAAACAGTTTTGCAAATTAAATTGTTTTATGCTTTCAATCAAATCGTTTTTATAAGGCCCATCGCCGTAAAGATCTATTTTTATTTCATTTTTTATTTCAAAAGGAAGAAGCGAAACAGCAACAATCAAATCTTGAATTCCTTTGGATTCCCTTAAATGCGATGCCACCAAAAAAAGAGGACTTACAATGTTGCGATGGTTTCTTTCAATAATACCTTCGATTACAACGCCATTATAAATAGTTCTAGTTTTCTTGTGTAAATGATTTCCAAAATCTTTTAAAATTTCATCTACGGTATAATGGGAAACCCCGACAAAAACATCAATATATCTTGAAAACAAAATCCCTTTGATTCTTTTCTCTATTTTCTTTTTCAAAGGATAACCATTTAACGGTCGTGGATTGTGGTCTATTGCAATAATTTCAGCCTTAGAAAACTGCTTTATTTTATAAAAAGAAGGTGTGCACAGTTCTAAGAAATGAGTCATAATGTGGGAATAGTCCGTTTTATTTTGATTACAAAAATCAATAAAAAATTTCTCTACATTATAATTACAGTCATAAATTGCCAGGTCAACATACTCTCCATGATGGGATACATTCGGAAAAAACCAGTCTATTTGTACCTCATTCTCTTTGCATTGTTTGTCAAATAGCCAAAAAAAGTAGTCCATACCGCCCACTCGTTCGGGTAGCAGTTCATAATTGCAGAGTACGGCTATTTTTTTGAACTCACTCATTCCATTGAGATAAAGTCGTGGCGATTCGGGTACTTGTACCAGATAAATCTTCACTTATTTGTAAATCAATCATTGCTTTTCTTTGCGAAGTTCTTTCTTTTGGATTCTCCAAAGCTTTATTAATTTGGTCAATTAATTCGGTTGCATTTTTAGCTACGGTTACGGATTGATTATCGATCACTTTTTTAAAATGGTCAAAGTTTAAAAATCGTTGGTCGTTATACAAACCATTTTCCATATTACCAAAAACGGTGTTGATTACGGGTTTGTCAAACAAAAAGAAATCTAAACTCATCGTCGAACACATATTAATGTTCAAATCCACATGCTCCAACAACGAACGTAAATCTTTAATATCTTCTTCACTGGGAACACGCTGCGACCACCTTTCTGCATGATTTTCCCGAGTCAAAATCCATTTAGGAACATTCCAAATTATTTCAGGAAATTCATTCTTAACAGCTTTAAATCGGACCTCGTCTTCGGCAGGAGAAGTTCTCACAATGAATTGCACATCAGTGGAAATAATTTTATTCCGAATAGCATTGGCTATCGCTTGGATTACAATTGGATCATTTTGTCCAATGGAAACATCGGCACAACTAAAACAAATGATTTTTTTATTTACATCCAAACGAAATTTACAGTAAAAATCCTCCGTCGTAGTTTCATATTTTTCCATTACATAAGGTTCGAATTGAGGAGTTCCAACGACTTTTACATTTTTCTCTTCCACATTTGGATAAAAATACAACAATTCGGATTTCATTAAATCACTCCACACCATGAAATAATCAAAACTACCAAGCATTCTACCTTTAGAAGCCAAATTGTCCCAACTAAAAATAAAAGTACTGACTGGTATTTTTAATTGAATGACTGCGTATAAAAAAGGAGCCAAATACGAAGGTCTTTGATGAGTAAAAAAGACATGTGTTGGCTGGTCCTCTTGGAGCAATTGTATATAGGATTTTGTTTTTTTATTTTTGGAAAAGGACAGGAATTGCAATTTTTCGGCAAACAAAATACTTTTATCGGAATGAATAAAACGGGTAAAAAAATAAATGACTTTGATTAATAGGGATCGCGCTGAATTGTTTTTGGGATACCCTGTAATCAGATTGTCTTTCATACCATAAAAAGAATGGTGTTTTTGCAGATGGGCTACTTCTTTCCACTTTCTAAAAAACCAAGTTCCTTTTCCTTCGAGGAAAACTTCAAGTTCTTTGATTGCAATCTTTGATTGTGGAATAGTCTGAAAAGCACTTATAGGTAAGCCTGAATAGATGGTTATGGAATCAAATTGCTGAGCAGCTTCTGTAATGAAATCACTCATAACAAAATTTCTGTAACCGACGCCATCCGTAATAACTATTGCTAGTTTTTTCATTTGTTAATTTATTTTCTTTCTAATTTATTTTTCAAATATCATTTTTTATTATAATTGTAAAACAAATTTGAATTAAACTAATTATCAATCATTTCTAACATTTCACACAAACTGATACACTGCCAAATATGAAAACTCGATTGGATATTTCCTTCAAAATACAGCTGCAGTTCTTTTTCAAAAGCTAATTTATCAAACCAAACAGCATATTTCGAATTCTGAATAGTTTCAAAACATTGGCTTACCCATTCCTTCAAATCTTCTGCAAGCCATTCTCGTTGTGGAGTCTGCAACGCTCTTTTAGGAGCAAAAACCAAATCATCTGCCAAATATTCCGCGGCTATTTCTCGCAACATAAATTTAGAAACCCCATTTTTTATTTTAAAATCCAGTGGTAAAGAAAAGGCAAATTCTACCAATCTATAATCCAGAAAAGGCTCCCTTAATTCAGTGGAAAACATCATGGAAATTCGATCATTAAACCGCAATGCCCTTGGAGTTTTGGTAAAAAACAAATCACGGTATTGTTTATTTAATATTTCATCTTCAAACGGCTTAGGATAGGCCGGTTTCTCTGCTTTGGATAAAAAAGTATCCGAAAGCATATTGCATCTAAATGGCGAATCTGTGACTCCTTGAACGATAGCGTCATTTTCTTGCATATAATAGTCATAACCGGCCCATTGCTCGTCCATACCTTGACCGTCGAGCAGTACTAATACATTATCCTTTCGGGCCTGTTCAAATATTTTCGCATATGCCAATGTAGGAATACCTCCGTAAGGCTCATCTTGTTGCCATTCCATTTTTTTTGCAAAATCAGGAACAGTATCAGCTTGGAGCAACACTTTAGTTAAAGGATTAGTGGTATTGGCAATCATCATTTCTACCCAAGGTAATTCATCATACTTTGGATTGTCTGTGTAAAAAGTGTAGGCATTAATACTTGCGTTAGACTTTCTTTTTATCGTATGTGTAGCATCATTTTTTTCGTTCTCATTTACCATCGCTAATAAAACAGAACTATCCAGCCCTCCGCTAATATTAAAACCAACAGCTACATCTGCCCGGAAACGCAACTGAATACTATCTTTCAAGAGCGCTAAATACTGTTCTTTAGCTTCAGTATAACTTCGTTTTTCAGGTTGTTTGGCGACTTCATCTTCAAAAAAATACCATCTATTGATCGAAAGTTCCTGATCGCAATACTCTAAAAAATGACCCCCAGGCAATTGCGCTATACCATCCCAAAAAGTATCTTCAAGATTCCCATAGGAACCAAATGCAAAATAAGAGGCCCACACTTTTTCATTTGGGAGTTTGGGAATTCCTGCAGCATGCAGTGCTTTTATTTCAGAGGAAAAATAAAAATTATCTTCTTTTGAACAATAAAAAAAAGGCTTTACGCCAAAACGATCGCGGGCAGCAAATATCTTTTTATCTTGACTGTCCCAAATGGCAAATGAAAACATTCCATTAAATTTTTGCAGACATGCCGCACCATAAATGATATAAGCGGCTAATAAAACTTCTGTATCTGATTCGGTTTGAAAAGAATAATGCGCCTGTAATTCAGATTTCAATTCAATGTAGTTATAGATTTCACCATTAAAAACCAGACTATAGCGACCAGAAGTATCCAAAAATGGCTGGTTGGACTGAGGAGACAAATCAATAATAGCCAATCGATTATGACCTAAAGTGGCATAACCTTCATCAAAATATCGACCAGTATAGTCCGGGCCTCGATGCTGCTGGCTCGCCAACATTACATCCAACTCAGAAGCCTCAAAATGGTCAATTATACCCGCTATACCACACATTATTTTTTATTTTTTCTAATCATTTCCTCCGCTATATCCCAATCAGCCACTGTATCAATATTGACATAGGATTCAGAATCCGATTCAATAAAAGCAGTCGTTTTACCATATAGGGAATGATCATGTAACAGGACTCCCGTTTTAGTAATATAAATACTTCCATCTCTATGATAGGAAACTGGAAGTTCCTGTCGCCTGCTGATAATCTGTTCTTCCCCTGTAGCTATTTTTAAATTTCCCTCAGCATTAACTTCAAAAGCCCAATGCGGATTGTATTCATGCGGTATCTGCCGAACGGAAATCAGAGAATCACAATCACTTTTTATAAATTTTTCAATAGCAGCATTCAAAAACTCGACGGTTCTAAATGGGCTTGTCACTTGTAGCAGGCATACCGCATCAAATAAAACAGTATGAGCTTGATACCATTCCAAAGCATGAAGAATCACGTCAATACTAGGGGTCGCATCTTGCGCTAATGCGTCAGGTCTGACAAAAGGAACCGAAATTCCTAATTCTTTAGCTATCGCTATAATGGAGTCATCATCACTCGACAAAATAACTTCCGATAAATAGTGTGATTGCAAGGCGATTTCCGAAGTATATCCAATCAACGGTTTCCCTCCTAAATATTTAATATTTTTCCCAGGAATACCTTTAGAGCCACCACGAGCTGGTATTAAGCCTAAAACTCGCATTAGTAAGTAATCGTTTTATGAAACTGCAACGGTAATTGTAACAATAAATGAGCGATTTGTTCACCTGCCTTCCCTTTTCCATAAATAGAAGAAGAAACTACTTTTCCTCTTGTTATGGAATCTAAAATGGCAACTTCAATTTTCTCCTGAAAATAGTCAACATCAATACTGTTCCCTCCGCGGTCTCTTTTATTTTGACGTGAACCGATATTAACTACAGGAACTCCTAAAAAAGCACATTCCCGGATTCCTACACTGGAATTTCCAATCAAACAAGAGCTGTGTTGCAGTAACTGGAGAAAATCTTTTCCTTCCATATTTTTAAAAAAATGAACATTCGGTAAGTGATGTTGTTCTCTGAAAGCACGAATTCCCGTTGATGTACCATCTGCTCCTGCATCAACATTAGGCCAAAACCAAAGCGTGGGCTTATTCAATTTATGAATCGCTTCAAGTGTGGCTTCGATATGCTTACGGGAATCTTGATATTCTGTGGTCACCGGATGTTGCATCACTACTAAATAGCCTTCCGATAAATCAGGCTTTGCTCCCACACCTCCGTATTTTTCGTAAGGATTAAAAGAAAGCGAGGTGCTTTGTAAAACACTAGTCGCTAAATCAATAGAAGGACATCCTGTATTGAACACCATTGCTGGCTCTTCTCCTAATCGGATCACCCGTTCTTTAGCATTTTCTGAAGCCACAAAATGATAATCCGCTAATTTGGTAATTGCATGACGTACTTTTTCATCAATATTACCGGTCACTTCTCCTCCTTGAATGTGTGCCAAAGGAATATTCATATAAGAAGCTGCAATAGCAGTAGCCATTGTTTCAAATCGATCAGCAACCGTCACGACAATATCTGGTTTTAAATTATCAAAAACAGTAGACAACTCTAAGATGCCAATCCCGGTTGTTTTGGCAGCAGCAGTCAAATTCTCTCCTTCCAAAACATTAAAAACCTTGGCTGCAATAGTAAAACCATCTTGCTCTATATAGTTTACAGCAGAACCATATCTATCTAAAAGGGCCGACGAGGCAACGATCAATTGTAACTCTAAATCAGGATGCTGATGTATCGCTGATAAAACCGTTTTAACGCGACTGTAAGAAGGACGTGCTGTAACAACTACAGCTATTTTTCGCTTTTTGTTCATGTTAAATCATCTTCATTTAAAAAATCCCATTGCTTCATATCGGCTTTAAGCGACCTGCCTATAATATCTTGATATTTACTTGCTAAAATACCAAATCCTTTTGGTTTTTTGGCTTCTAAATCCTCAAAAGAAAGAATATGATTTTTCGATAAATCCTTGTTAATGGCCAATGATTTTTCAAATATTTGTTTCAATGGCGCGATATAGGCAATATCATTCTTATCTATTGGGTGAGCCAGTGCTGTGGCTACGGTACGAACGGCCTGAACCAAATCCTTTACTTCTGACATCGTTAAGGAAGCTTTAGCATCAGGACCAAAAAGTTGTCGGTCAAAGACCACATGAAATTCCAGAATACTGGCACCTAAAGCGGTTGCAGCAATGCACGCCTCTTTTTTGGCTGAGTGATCCGAAAAACCTACTGTCACTTCATATCGTTTTTTTAATTCTTGAATCACATTCAACCCATATTGTTCAGGTTGTGTGGGATAAGCAGTGGTACATTGTAAAATAGAAAAAGGAACATTTCTTTCTTTTAAAAAAGCGACAGTTTCATCTAATTCAGTATATGAACTCATACCAGAAGAGACAATCACTGGTTTACCGGTTTGGGCAATTTTTTCTAAAATCAAAAAATTATTGACTTCACCCGAACCTATCTTATAGCATTTTACATCCATTTCTTCCAACCAGTCAACCGCCAAATTACTAAAAGGGGAGCATATAAAATCAAGCCCTACCGAATCACAATGTTGTTTTATATCTTTCCATTGGGCTAAAGAAAAACCCATTCGCCTCCAATAATCATAACGAGTTTCATCCTCCAACGAGAATTTCACCCGAAAGGGTTCGTGTTCACTACTTTCTGCCTCTGCAATGTGCATTTGAAACTTTACAGCATCAACGCCAGTTAGTGCAATCGCATCGATATAGGAATACAACATACCCAAACTTCCTTCGTGTGCTTGGCCAATTTCGGCAATCATATAAGGGGACGATTTTTCTGACAACATATTCAAATTCTTACTTAATACAAACAAAAATACTTATTATTATGGTCACCGTTAACGGATGGGACAAATTAATAAAAAAACGCACACAACAAGTGAACTCTACTAAACATTTTCTTTTTGTTTTTTAATTAAGGCCAATTACATTTTTTTGGAGTAACTGGTTCCATTTGACTCTTTCCTTCCTGCCACAAAAACCTATCCAATGCATATTGTGCAATTTCAATAGTGGTTTTTGCAATATTTTCCTCTGAAATTTTTTCCATTACATTTTTTCTTTTTTCATCAAATTCGGAAAGCCATATCCTGTCTTCTAAGTTTCTAACGAGATTACATAATTTATCCGAAATATCGTTTTCAACATTTTGATAAGATGAAATGCCTCCGTATTCCTTAACTACCTTATCCATCACCGAATTTTGATAAGTAACTCCAAAAATTGGCAATCCCTGCGATATCGCTTCAACTAATTTTCCTTTTAAAAGATCTTTATGGCTTATCGAGTCAATTACAAACATACAATCGGCATTGATTGTTATTTCCAATACTTTATCTCTGTATAGCTTGGTATAAATTTTTGCATTTGGAATATTTTTATTAATCCATTGTAATGAAAAATCATCGTATTGGGAAAGTATAAAAATAAATTCGACTTTTTCCATTTCCTTTGACGATGAAAATTTATCCAACTCGATTCCAAAAGAATCCGTAAATGCACTTTTATAAAATGTTCCTGTGTATACAAATTTCAATTTACCTTTAACCTGTTTATTGCAGTTGTAGATTTCATCTTGTTTGCGCATGGCATGGGGGATTACGAAACATCTTTTCATATCTAAACTATACTTATTAGCCACTAAATCGGATAATCTTTGGGAGGGAAATGTCCAGCATTGGGCTTTATCTCTTGTATTAATCAGTATTTTTTCTTCGTAAGAATAGCCTTCTAAATTATTCAGAAATGGATCATTGATATTTATTATGAACGGAATTCTTTTTTGATTCCAAACTTCCAAAATTGGCAAAATGGAAAAAGTCGGAAGGATTCTTGACCAAAAGATTGAGTTTTCGAGAATCTTGGTAATTTTTAAAATTTTTTTTGTTTGTATTTTAACCCAAATAATCTGATATAATGAACTTTCTTTTGGTAAATTTAAAATCTTTAAACTTATTTTATTCAATATTCGATACAAAAATCCTGCTGCGCTATTTTTAGATAATTTAGACCAATAATACACTGCTTTTAGTACATTATTATCCACATTAGTCAACTGTTTGCCTTTTATTATATCGATACTTTTTTCAGATGATAAAAGCCCCATGTTGCCATGTTTTTCAGATAAAATATCAAACCAATTTCTGTTAACAATACCTTCACTTGATCTAACATGTGGATAAACACTATGTGAACAGACAACAATTGTATAAGTATTTTCCATTAATATTTATTTATTTTTTGAAATCATTAATTGTTATTACTTTTGTAAATTATTATTACTTTTGTAAATTATTAATCGCTTTTTTCAAATAATCAGCTGACAAATATTCCTCTAAATCACTTCTATTCAAAAGCAAATTATCGGGATCCTCTTTCCATAATTGATATAATTTTTCAATCAAGGCAGCAATTTTCTGCACCTCGTCCACTTCAGCCCAATAGAGATAATTATTACCTAACAACCTTCTAGTTTCGCTGTGATGGGGTGCCAGTGAAATAATAATTTTGTTAGCTGCTACACAGTGAGGGAACTTCGCTGGAAGAAAAGGACTGATTTCTGATTTTGATTCCAAAATCACATTGACAGACGCATTTTTTTGCAGATTATAAACAATATCAAAAGGGACATTTCCATTATAAATATAAATTTCCGGATTATTGTTCTGGTGCTCTTTGAGCATTTTTGCATAATAAGAAGCACTACCCAATAAAATTAGTTTCGCGTCAATTCGCGCTTCCGGATTAGCAATCAAAAACAATCTAAATCCTTCAATCAACCCTTCGGGAGAACGTTGCTTCATCAAGTTTCCGGCGTGCAATAAATTGAATTTTAAAGCATCAAAATAGTCTAAAAAAACAGGTTTTTGCCCCAAAGATTCAGTACTATATTTTGCGTTTTGATGCGGAATAATAATCCCTGTTTTTATAAAATTTGGATAATAACTCGCCATCCATTCCAACAACAATTTGCTTGGAAATGCACTATATCGTGCTTTTTCAGAAACCTGTGTAAAAAAAGCTTCTCTATATTTATAACCCGCTTCTACCCAAGCGTAAGGTCTTGGATAGTAATGAGACGGATACGGATCATGCACGTAAGCCATCCATTTATCATGCAATTCAGGTAATTTCAAGATGGAATAATGTGGTCTAAAACTTCCACCTTTGCTCAAGGTGAGTAGCAAATCTGGTTCGAAAGTCGAATTTTTTAATGCTTTAATAATACTATTGGTATCATTGAAAAAAGTAAACGAAAAACCGAACAGCTGTTCAAAAAATGGCGCAATATTAATGGTAAAATTTCGTTGTAAAATTCGTTGCAAACGGCTTAAAAAATACAACGGACTGTATTTTATTTCGGAAATGGGAAAGCAATTAACACCCGTTAATTGAATATTTTTTTGCGTATAATGATAAACAAGCACCTCATAACCTGCTTCAGCCAAATTATGGATTAAGGCGACATTGGCTTTGGACCCACTGCTATCTTCAATGTTTATGGAATCGACTATAACTAATATTTTTGATATTTTTTTCAAAAGATTAGAGTTTATTGGATAAATAATCTAAAATTCGTCTTGAAGCGCCTCCATTCCCATATGGGTTCGCTCGTTTTTCAAAACCATTGAAATCATCTAAAATTGATTTAATAGTATTTATTATTTTATTTTTATCTGTTCCCACTAATATCGAAAATCCAGCTGCTATTCCTTCAGGTCTCTCGGAAATGGTTCGTGTAACCAAAACAGGTTTCCCCAGTGAGGGTGCTTCTTCTTGAATACCACCCGAATCAGACACTATCATATAGGACTGTTGCATTAACCAAACAAAAGCCGGATAAGAAGCTGGTGGAATTAGATGTATATTTTTTTTATTAGATAATAGTCTATATACAATATCTTTCACATTGGGATTCAGATGTACGGGATAAACAATAGTGACGTCCTCTCTTTCAGAGATCATCAACAATGCTTCGCAAAGATTCTGGAATCCTTTTCCAAAATTTTCCCTGCGATGTCCTGTTACCAAAACTATTTTTTTGTTGAGTGGAATATTTTTTTTTAAATACTCTATTTCAGGATGTGTATAATTTTCTCTCTCTATTTTATTGATAGCCCAAAACAAGGAATCGATAACCGTATTACCTGTTTCAATAATGATATTTTGGGAAATCCCCTCCTTCAATAAATTTTGGGTGGCTTGTGGTGTTGGTGTAAAATGAATATCGGCGATTCTGCTCGTGATTTGTCGGTTGATTTCTTCCGGAAATGGGGCTAGCTTATTGTAAGTACGTAATCCTGCTTCCACATGACCTACTGGAATTCCTATATGAAAAGCAGCCAAGGCCACTATGGAAGAAGTTGAAGTATCCCCATGAACCAAAACTAAATCAGGTTTAGCATCGGCAAATACTACATCTACTTGAAATAGTATATTCGCACTTAAACTATTTAAGGTCTGATTGGGCTGCATCAAATCCAAATCATAATCTGGTACAATCCCAAAGAAATCCAATACCTGATCCAGCATCTCGCGATGCTGAGCCGTCACACAAACTTTTACAGAAAAATTACTTTTTCGGAGTTCGTGATACAGCGACGCCATTTTGATAGCCTCTGGACGTGTGCCAAAAACGATTAGGATTTTCATTAATTAAATCTTTTTAATTGCTTTTTCATTTTATAAAGTGGCAAACGTAAAGGCAATGTACCATAGAAAAATTGCCATTTTAATTTTTCAAATTTAGACAATTCCAAGATATCTAAAATAGATTTAAATAAATGATATTCCACCAAATCTTTTGACAGGATTATGAAATAGCGTAGCAAAATATCCGAAAGTAATTGCTTTCTTTTCAGATTTTCAATCACCAGTAAAATTGCTTTTGAATATGATGCTCTACGAATCGCATTATTACTATAAAACTCTCCCGTATTAGAATTAGGATGTTTCCTATTGTAATATAAAACATTGCTAATTACTATTCCTTTGAAATTTTCTGAAATGATTCTACTATAACATTCCCATTCTTCAGCGTATAATAGAGTTTCATTAAATCGTATCTTATCAAAACATTGTTTTTTCCATAATACGGTACAGGAAGCTAAGCCAATTTTTTGAGTCACTATTTTTTCAATGTCCCCTTTAGTCAGCGATTTTACTATTGTAATTGGATTGTTTTTAATGATAGGGGGTTGCTCTTCAAAAGATAACTTTTGATAGTGGCAAAAATCAACACCCACTAATTCAACAGCTTCCACACTTGTTTTCAAATTTTCAGGATGTACCACATCATCATCATCAAAAAAAAGAATACAATCTCCTTTGGCTAGATCCAAACCATAATTGCGACAACCCGGTAAACCTTTTATATAGCTATCGGGACGTTTCAAAAACTGAAACCGATTTTCTTGTTCTAGAATCGGAGCTATAACTTCCATTGTATTATCGGCCCCTCCATCATCAATAATCAAACATTCCCAGCTTTTATAAGACTGTAGTCGTATCGACTCTAAAGTTTCTACAATAAAATGTGCTCTATTGTACGTTGCCATTATGATTGTTACTTTTGGCGGAATCATTTTAGCACTAATTTAATTTTATTAATCAATCCGATGGAATATGGATATTCAAACCTACGGGCAAAAAGAGCTTCTGTTTGTACCAGTTTTTCATAATCTGTATCATCTAAAATCGCTGGATTATTACCATTTCTTGCAGCCCAATCAATATATCTTAAATCATTATTGTCAACTTTGCCGGCAAAGTTGGAATTCATGATTACTGTTTGAAAATAAAACTCCTCAGAACACAAGGTATATTTGAGCCTATTCAGTACATATTTGTTTTTTTTGGTATACGTAATAACATAACTCACACAATCCCTGCTCAGACTCCACCACGTTGACCCTCCATAAAGTTTAGGCATTCTTGAAGAGATAAGTCTTTTAAACCCTATTCTTTTTTGAATTTCGACAAAACGTTTAATTATTACGTTTTCCCTCGGAGTTTTTGCATTCCATATATCATAGAAATTATAATATTCAATCCGATCCATATTCTCATTATCTGCACAACCGATCTTAGGAATTGTACAATAATTCATATATTCAACATTATTGTTTTTAAAAAATTCAATAAAGTAAGATCTATTTTTTATTGGAAAATCATGTCCACTGATCAAATGAAAATATTTATTTTCAGGATTCCTGAGACCTTGTTCTGTCAAATAAAGTATACTTTTCAAATGATTAAATCCTCCCCAGTTGACATTATATTTTTGAGAAACCAGTTTTACGATATCGTGTTTTCGCAAATTATCCAGTTCCATCTTTGAAATTTTGCTTTTTTTATCTATATGAATATACAACTCGAAATTAGTATCAAAGAAATTGATAATTTCCCTTAGATGATGGTAATTTTTATAAGCGGTAATTAAAATGGCTTGTTTCATCTATTTTATTTCTTCAATGTTTTTCTTATAAAAATAGCATTTAATTTGTAATACAAATCAAGGTTAAAAAAATTAACTGTTTATTCTAATTTCTAGGTGCGGATAAAGTTAGTAAATCCAATTTTTAAAATTCACATGATACAAACGCTCTACATTTTCCAAAAGATCATGGACTTAACTGCTAATTTAATCTCTTGGATAGTTGTTAATCTAACATTCCACTCCTTTTTAGTCTTTAGATATTCCAAATAGACTGACGGTGAATATTTGTTTTGCCTTAAAAAACATTTTCTTAAAACATCTGCTTCAAAATCGTTTAAAAATTGTGTAAAACCAATTGGTTCAAAAAAACAATCTGCATTAGATATCAATAATTTTTCATGTACCTGCTTGAATATTTTGATTTCACCAAAATCTATTGTTATCTTTTTTTTAAAACATTTTTCCAAAATTTCTCTCTCGCAGTAATCCAGAATAATATCTAAATTATTTAATAATTGAAGTTTTATTTCGATTGCCCTTTTTTCCTGATCTTCAACTCTTTTATGTGAAACAGAAGTACTATGAATTCTATATTTCAATAAGACTTCTTGCAAATTGTGTAATTTACCAACGGAAAGCAATCGAACCCACATAGCATAATCCTCTGAAGGCTCTTTTGATGCGTCATAAATAATCGAAAATTCATCCAGTATTTTTTTTCTAATCAGTACCGACGGATGTGCTATGCAATTTGATTTTAACAAAGCTAACTTAATGGCATTATGGCTTTCTGGAATTACAGTCTGCTTATTCTCTCCCAGTATTTCATAAGAAGTTCCACACACGACTACCTCAGGATTCGCATCCAAGTAGGCCACTTGTCTGGCAAATCGTTCTGGCAAACTGATGTCGTCTCCATCCATACGGGCAATGTATTTACCTTTTGCTACTTGCAATCCCATATTTAAACTGTTTGTATATCCCGTGTTTAATGGTTTTTCTATTAGTTGAATGCGAGAATCCTTGTAGGATTTTATAATAGAAACTGTTTCATCTGTAGAAGCATCATCTAGTATTAAAAACTCAAAGTCCGTACAACTTTGATTCAAAATACTATCTATAGCCGCATTAACATACAATTCGCAATTGTATACTGGCATCAATACCGTAATTTTTGGTGTTGCATTTATAAACGAATCCATTCTGAAGGTATTAAATCTTTAGTGCTTTTTTCAGCTTCCGCAAACCACTTCTCTGGCGCAATTACTATTTTTTCAGGATTTTCATTTAACCAAGCTGCCCACCAACTGAAAGAACTATTGGCTATTATATTATGACTGCACGAACTCATTAACAGCATGTCTTTCCAGCTATTTTCTCCAATATTATGGTCAACAACTATTTTCGAATAAGGTAAAGTTTCAAACTGTTCTTTTACCCAATCACTGTCATCGGAAAAGAAAACCAATGTAAAATCTTTGTTTCTAGAAGTTAGCAATGATATGGCATTAAAATAATAGCCTAAACTGCAATTTCCATGAAATTGCTGGGTTACTTTATCATTAACATAGTCACCTCTCCTGATGTGGATTGAAATTGTTGTTGTGCCTTTGATGCCAGACAATATTTTTTTATTAACCTTATCTAAGGTATCGATAGGAAAAGCAAATATTTTGTTTATAAAGTCTTCATGTCCAACAAAGTACTTATAACTCTGAAAATACCCTTTGATATAGACTGGCGTTTTAATTAGTAACCCCGTTTTATGGAAATCAAAAGAGAATTCATTATAAATTTTAGGAAAATTAAAGCCAAAATCCCGTTTAAGTTTATTTATAATAGACAATTGATTAAAAAAAAGAATATCTGTCACCATTGCTTCATTATAGGAATTATCAAAAATGCCAAGTTCAAAATTTCTGGGTGTATGCCCTTCTGTTTTTTCTGTCAAATCAAAAAAACTTTTTTCTATTTTAATTATTGCATTATTTTTTTTTGCAAGAATACTTGCAAAAGCATATTGAAACATTTGGTTCCCTAGACCACCCTTCAATTTTATAATTATCATTTTCTTTCTTCTACTGTATTGACACATAATTTCGGTGGGAATAGATTCATGAACAGATAAAAAAATGCTTCATTAAGAATATTAACTTTTATTTATTCTTTGGAATTATTATGAATAAAGCGATTCCATTTTCCCTTTTCAAAACAATTTAATAATTTTCAAATTTGCTAGCTCTCATCATCTCTAAAAACTATCCTTATTTTTTATTTTAATTTCCAATTTTCCCACACAAATTCGTATTGATATGTTATTTCATGAGTTATGGAAAGGTCTTTTTGAATTTTATTCATCCGTTCTTTTGCATTTTCAAATAAAAAATCGTGAAACTGAACTTGAATATTTTTAAAAATACTTATACAGCCATTGTCAATTAGTGATTCTAGAAGATCATATTCTCCCCCTTCAATATTAATTTTTATCAAATCAATTTGATTAATATTATTAAATTTAATAAAATCAACTATCGATTTCAATTGAATCGTTTCCTTATTTTCACCTTGCAAATAAACTGATGAAGAATTATCTGAGATAATGATTTGAATTTCCTGATCTTTACTCGCCAATCCAAAATTAAAAGGCATTACTTTTTCGTTCTTCAAAAATTTATCTTTAATAATCAAGAAAAAGTCTCTGACAGGCTCAAATATATAAACATTAGCATTGTATTTACAAAGAATTTCAGAGGCAAATTCTCCTTTGTAACCTCCAACATCAAAGACAATCGAATCAGTATTCAAATCATAATTTAATCTAAGTGTTTTGTCTCCTTTTACAGCAAACCAAGGTTTTACTCTATTATATTGCAATATATCGTCATTATTAATAATAGTACTTTTTTTATCGTACTTGATAAGAATTTTTATTGCTTTTTTTATTCTTGAAATCATGTATAGTTATATCATTAATTAGTCGAATTGCATAGTCTTTAATCATCTGTTCAAAGAATAATTACTTAGATTATCCTTTCCTGTATTTATTAAAAATTGTAAAACCGAAAAAAGTTTTGCAAAAAACATCAAGAACAAACTTTTCGCTTTTTAATTGATAATCCGTCTCTTTTATGTTTTGATCCAAATTATTTACAACCGCTATATAACTGCCAAACTTTTTTTCATACAATAAATAATGCTTCCTGCAAATCACTGATATCATTTGCCCTTCTTTATTAGTATCATCAAAAAGAACTGCATTCCTTGATTTTTCTTTTATCCTATAAAAAAAACCTAGGTAATCTATCTTTTTTACTTTTGGTATTTCATACAAAGACAAAATGCTTATCCAAAATTCCCAGTCTTCCAGACCATATTTCATTTCCTCGTCGTACCCATTTACAGCTAAAAAGTCAACTTTTCTAAAAATTGCTGAGGAGTAAATACAATTATGTAATAAAAATTTATTGAATTCAAAATCGGCCAGGTTCCAAATCTTGTTTTCCGCTCCAAAAAGATATGCATTTGCATAAACCAAACACACCGATTTGTCATTATTAAACTCCTTAATACCTAAACTTATATAGTCACTTCCTAATTTATCGTCTGCATCCAATGGAAGAATAAACTCACCTGTCGCCTGTTTGACACCATAATTACGAGCACCACAAATTCCTGTATTTTCTTGAAACAAATAACTGAAGCGATTGTCCTTTGCTACCCATCTTTTTGCAACTTCTTCAGTTTTGTCTAAGCTTCCATCATTCACGATAATACATTCCCAATTTACATAGGTTTGATCTAACACGGATTGAATTGATTCGTCTAGGTATTCAGCCTGATTGAAACAAGGAACAATTATAGAAACTTTATTAGAATTCATGTCTTTTTAAAATATTGTTTAAAAATCTTTTGATAAACTTTCTAAACGAATTGATGTCAGGATACTTTAAATACAATAAAAACAAAAAAGACCAATCCGAGAAGCTTATATCTCCAACTTTTTTAATTTCATTTTCATATCGCCTCATTAATATCTCACGTTGTTTTTTATTATAAAAGTCCAGTCTAGTTGAAACTATAAATTTATTAAATGCAATGGCCGATGCTCTCTTTGAAATATCATTATCAACTTTACCTGAAATACTTAGCCTTGAAATTCTGACAAACACCACACTTTCATTTATGGTAAAAATGGGTTTTTTATCAGAAAAATCTAACCAAGCCCTATCGTCACTATGCCAAGCCAAAAGATAGTCAAAAAATCCATACTTTAAATATGATGCTCTGGAAAAAACATATTCAGACAATGAACTCCTTGTTAAGTATTGGAATTTTCTATAAAAAGAATCAGTTGCATTTTCCCAAACAGGATGAATAAAAATTTCTGAAACACTTTTTGATTCTTCAAGTATCCATTTTGTTGCAAATCTAATTAACTCTGATTTTTGATTAAAAACTACATAGTTTTTATACCAAGAAGCTATTACAGAATTATCTAATATGTCATCATCACCCAGAATCATAATCCATTCTTCATTGTTGGTAAGTGCAATACAACGTTCCCAATGTTTTACCAAAGATGTCCCTCCAAGATTACTTTCAAATCTATGATATAGAAAATCAAATTTCCCCTCATATCTTTCTAATAAATTCCTTGGATTTTGTGGACTGGCATCATCCCCTATATATACTTTAAATCGCTTGTCGGCTTGATCAGCTAATGATAGCAATGTCGCCTCGAAGAACGTTAATTTATAATATGGGACTACAATAGCAAGCATTTTATTTAAATATTTTTTTTAAAATCTTAAATGGCAACAAAACTAAATGTCCCAATTTGTATGAGTTACTAGAATAAACTTTACTATTAAATTCATTCATTTGATTATTAAAGTGGGTATTAATAATTTGGCTGCCATCAAAAACCGTTAATTTTTGCTTTTCAAAAACATCTTCTGAAGCAATAGCTATAAGATATAATGGACTTATAATTATATCCATAATTTCTTTATAATTTCCTGAAAAAACCTGTAAATCATTATGTTCTCTCTCGTCTTGTATAAGTGAGTTTCCATTACTATACTTTTGAGTTAGTAATTGTATTTCGCTAAAATTTTTAGATATTAAATCTGTAAATTCCTGTTTGTAAAGCTCTTTAATATGGAATTCATTGTTGAAATTTCTTTCGTCGGAGTAATATAACTTATCGGGTGTAGAAATAATCAGCAAACCTTTGGGTTTTAAAACTCTTTTTATCTCAGCCATCATTTCATCGTGCTTGTCATGATGTTCGATAGTCTCAAAACTAACAACTACGTCCACACTTCTATCTTCCAGAGGAATCTGACTAGCACTACCCGTTATAAATTCAAGATTTTCTTTTTTATATTTTAATTTTGCTTCTTTAATAATCGTATTATCAATATCTACACCATAAACAAATGACGCTACATGACTCATTATATTACTTCCATAACCTTCTCCACTTGCTATATCTAAAACTATTTTATTCTTAATATAATTTAAAACAATTGCGTATCTGTGTAAATGATCAATAGTATCTCTACTTTGAACAAACGTTTCTAAACGTTCTCCTGTCCATTTTTTCATAAATATTAATTCCAATTTAATAATGGGCGAACTATTCCAGGAAACCTCCCTGAATAATTCCCTCTAACTGTATTCCCTCCTAATTCATCAACAATATTAAACCCAACTATTTCCATTTCATGAAATTCTACATGAAATGGATTATAAGTCATAATTGCAAAACTACAAGTGTAGGCACCTTCAGCTAAAAAATTTCCAGGAATAGTAATCGTTTTAGAATAAATACCTTTTAATAAAGCTGATCGTAAAGTCAAAGAATCTTTGTCATGTGAACTTAAAACATGAATATTATGATTGTTAAACAAATTAAAACCATGAGTAAACAATCGATTTTCATTTGTAATTTCATAAGTAAACTCAATCTTTATTTCGTCGATGATAGAATGATTAACCGTAATTTCTTTCTTTTTATTTAAAACTTTAACCTCTAACAATCTAACAAAATCAGAAGTTGGCGCTTGTGATATTGACCATTTTCTATATGCCTTGTTAATTGAATCATTTAAATATTCATCAATAGCATCTTCTATTCCTCCTTCAAATTTCACCTCGCCATTCTCCAGAACAATTCCTCTGGTACATAAACTCTTCACAGCTGCCATATTATGACTCACAAACAAAACCGTCCTTCCTCCTTTCTGAGAAATATCCTGCATCTTACCAATAGCTTTTTTCTGAAATTCAGCATCGCCAACGGCGAGAACCTCATCTATAATCAAAATTTCAGGCTCGAGGAATGCTGCCACAGCAAAGGCCAACCGTACAGTCATCCCGCTACTATATCTTTTCACAGGAGTATCTATATAACGTTCGCATCCCGAAAAATCTATAATTTCATTTATTTTAGACGTAATTTCTTTTTTAGTCATTCCCAGAATTGCACCATTCAAATACACATTTTCACGACCAGTCATTTCACCATTAAAACCGGTCCCTACTTCTAGCAAAGAGGCTATACGACCTCCAAACTTAACATTGCCAGTAGTAGGTGCAGTAACGCGGGATAGTATTTTGAGTAATGTCGATTTCCCGGCTCCATTCTTCCCAATAATGCCTAATACTTCGCCACGTTCTACCTCAAAATTAATATTCTGAAGTGCCCAAACATAATCACTTTCACCTTTACTGGTTCGATCGTTAGTATCCCCTATTTTTAAATACGGATTTTCTTTTCCGCGCACTTGATGCCACCAACGGTTTAAGTCATGACTCAATGTGCCTGTACCTACTTTGCCCAAGCGGTATTGTTTGGAAATATTTTCAACTTTTAATATAATATCTTTTTTCAATTATCAGTGATAAGTTGTGAATAATGTAATCTGCAATCTAAACAGTATCTATAAAACTCTTCTCTGTCTTATTAAAAACTAACAGTCCTACAAAAAACACGATTACCGTTACGAAGAACATATAGCTTAAACCCACTATCGAAATATGCCCTACATTCAATAACATATATCGAGTAGTTTCTATTACATAAGCCAACGGATTATATGCTATTAGCCAGCCATAATTAGGAAGTTTTTCTTTTATTAATGCCATAGGATACATTACGGCCGAAACATACATCAATAATTGTGCACCAAAACTGACAAGGTAACTTAAATCCCTGTATTTAGTAACCAAGGACGAAATAAACATTCCCAGTCCCAATCCTAAAATCCCCATCAAGGCAACTAACAAAGGAAAAAACAGAGTGGCTCCATTTAAACTAATACCTGCCCCTTGAAAGTAATAATAAATAAAAAAAGCAATGAAAATAAAAAATTGAATCCCAAATTTTAACAAATTAGATATAACAATGGAGAGCGGCATAATGATACGAGGAAAATATACTTTTCCAAAAATAGCTGCATTTCTTTTGAAGGTGTCCGAGGTATCATTGAGACAGGCCGTAAAATAATTCCAAACCGTTATTCCTGCCAAGTTAAACAAAAACGGTGGTACTGTTCCTGTATCAATACCTGCCACGCTGTTAAAAATGATGGTAAAGGTAATAGCGGTAAACAAGGGCTGTATTAAGTACCAAAGTGGTCCCAAGACCGTTTGTTTGTATACGGTAACTACATCTCTTTTTACAAAAAGCATCAGCAAATCACGGTATTGCCAAGCCTCTTTAAGGTTTAACGAAAAGAATTTGTTTTTGGGTGTTATCTCAAACAGCCAAGTGGCATCTGTATGTTCGGGTTGGCTCATTGGTTTATGCTAAAATACTAACGTTGATTTTGTCTTCTCGAGTGCAATCGAGCGCACTTTTCTTTTATTCGTTAAATTCTATCATTATAAAGCAAATATAAATAATTTGCCCTTGGTATTGCATTAAAAATCACTTGGCCGATTAATTCTTTTTCGAATTAGCTTTTATTGATGATGGTCATTTGCAGGAATTAGCAACAGGATTTTTCGACCAAGAAAAAAAATTATTAGCTCTTATTATGGTTGAAAATAAATAAAATATCAAATGGATGTGTTTTTTAAATGAAGTCTGTCTCTTAAAAAGCTGACATTAGTGCTAACGATACAATAAATTTTTCACAAAAGAACCTTGCCCGATTTAAGGGAAACGATATTAATTGTTTTATCGATTATAATGCTCTTGATTTTTTTAGAGTTAGATACACCTATTCAATATACAGAATTGAAATAAACCAAATAGAAAAGATATCCCGAATGCATCCTGGTCAAAATATGAGCAGGATTGGACAGTTCGATAACCTTTTATATATTCGTAGGGAATAGCTGAAATAGGAACCTGATAAAATGACTGTTATGAATTTCACAAACCATACAATAACACTGGTACAAGTTAAGGTGATTAGCTATTTGTCTACTCTAGGTTTTAAGCCTTCTAAAATCAGAGGGCAGGATTTCTGGTTCTTCTCCCCTTTCAGGGAAGAAAGAACACCCTCTTTCAAAGTCAACCAACAGCTTAATTGTTGGTACGATCACGGAATCGGAAAAGGCGGTACCCTAATTGATTTTGGAGTACACTATTACAACTGCACCCCTGGTGAATTATTACAAAATTTAAGTGGCACTTTTTTACTTCAACAGCCAATAATTCTACAAGCTGAAGACATTGGTAAACAGGAGCCTAAAATTAAAATTCTGAAAGCAGTTGCACTGGCTTCCTCGCCCCTTTTGCGCTACCTCGAACACAGAATAATTCCAATTGAAATTGCACAACATTATTGCTCTGAAGAGAAAAAGGTATTTAGTGCGAAAATTAAAACAACAATCCATTCCATAAAGACTACAAGTGATAACCAAAGAATTTTAAACTATAGAAAGATGCAAAATTCGGAAAAACATTAAAATTAACTAAAATAGGACTACGTTCCTACAATCAACAGCTGTTCGGTGATCGCTGGCTGGTCACCCGGAATTCGTGAGCAGTTACACTGAAATGATAAAAAGAGTTTGAAATCAATGAAAATGAAAAATTATGAAAAAAGAGAATTCAGTCAGATCACGTCAAATCGGGGTGCGTGTTACACCAGAAGAATATGCAAAAATTAAGCATCAGTCGAAAGCCACCACTTGCCATAGCCTAAGCGAATATGCACAAAAAAAACTTTTAGACAAACCCATTACAACCAATTATAGAAATCAGTCACTGGATGATTTTATGGAGGAAACGATAGAGCTTCGCAATGAGCTTATTACCATTGGGAATAATCTCAATCAGCTTATAAAAAAACTAAACAACCTGCAACATCTTCCCGAATTCAGGGACTGGATTATACGTTACGAACTGGAGAAAACAATTCTTTTCAACAAGATGGAAGACATCAAAAAACACATTCAAAAAATTGCAGAGCAATGGTTACAATCCTAAATACAGGCTACTCGATCCGTAGCATTTTAAACTACAATGAGAACAAAGTGAAAGCGGGTATAGCGGCGTGCATCGGTGCTGCAAACTATCCTGTGGATGTTGATAAAATGAGTGCGATCATAAAGCTAAACCGCTTCAAAAAACGGATTGAATTAAACGAAAACGTAAAGCGCAACAGCGTTCATATTTCGGTGAACTTTTCCCCATCAGAAAACCATTCTAAGGAAAAACTAATGGCTATTGCGGATATCTATATGAAGAAAATAGGTTTCGGAAAACAGCCTTATTTAGTGTACCAGCATTATGATGCGGGACACCCCCACCTGCACTTAGTTTCAATAAATATCGAGAGAGACGGCAAGCGGATTGACTTAAACCTTCACGGCATAAAAAAATCAGAGCCGGCAAGAAAAGAAATCGAAGAACTTTTTGGACTTGTTAAAGCGGAAGGACAAAAAAAGGCAGCGGAATTTCATTTGCAGCCTGTTGCGATCAGCAAAGTGCATTACGGCCGGATGGAATCAAAGAAAGCCATAACCGATGTTTTGAATGTGGTGCTGAACCAGTACAAGTATGCGAGCCTTCCCGAACTTAATGCAGTGCTAAAACAATACAATATCATGGCCAATCGCGGTGGTCAGAATTCAAAAATGTTTTTAGCTAAAGGACTAATGTATCAAATACTGGACGAACAGGGCAAGCCAATTGGGATTCCAATAAAAGCAAGTGATTTTTTCAACAAACCAACTTTAAAATTTTTAGAAGAAAAATTTAAGGACAATGAAGTCAGAAGAATACCTGACAAAACACGACTAAAAAATGGCATTGATAGGGCCCTGCTAAGACAGAAAGGAATGACTGTGAACGAATTGGTTAAAACGCTGGAAAAAGAAGGAATTAACACTTTTTTTAAGAAAAATGGAGCCGGTTTGCCTGATGAAATTATCTATGTAGACCATGTCTCCAAATGTGTTTTTAATGGGAGTGCACTGGGCATCCAGTACAGTGCCCAGGCCATTCAAGAGCGTTGTGGATTAAGTATAGTAAGTGGACAAAAAACAACAGGAGCTGTTAGTGAAAAATCACATGAACTCACCGCTCAAAAGGCTACTATGGAAATGGATAAAACTACTGCCGGTGATGCCAATAAATCTATTGAATCAAATACTGTAATTGCAAAAGTAGTCGATGTGCGTATCCAATTCGAACAGACTGCCACATACGTTCCAAACCAACTGAAGGGTAAGCGAAAAGGACAATCTTATAATCAATAAAACGGGAAGTTATGACTATGCACACGGGAGAAAACGAACAGGCATTGAGAAAAATAAAACTTAAAAATACCTCATTAATTTAAAGAATTGTTATCAAAAGAAAATAAACCATTCGTCATTTGAATGGTTTATTATTACAAAAATAGTAAGTGAGACAATTTGATTATTTGTAATTGATTTTTAATACATTTGAAAAAAAATTAGCTCCAAATCTGTGCTAAGCCAAGCAAAACTAAGGGACTACACGTTACTTAGTACCGGGTCTATACGCTTAATGCGACATTTTGCCTGTGAGTTACGATTTATCCAAAACTATTCAAAAACTTACGTCTTATGAGATTTCAATAAATGATTTGGATTATCCAGAAGGAGCACTTTTTTATTGGAATCCAAGATGGCAACCCAAGATGAATAAATATAATTTTGAATATATTAGAGTTTTATACTATGGAAAATGAAATAGAAATATACAAAGGTTTATTGTCCGATATAAAAAATAGAGTCCGTCAAGGGCAACTAAAAGTCAATCTTGCTGCCAATGCCGAATTGTTGCTAACCTATTGGGACATTGGTCGAATGATTCATATCCAACAACAGCAAAAGGGTTGGGGAAAAGGCGTTATCCCTAAATTGCTATTGATTTAAAAAATGAACTAGCTGAAGTAAAAGGATTTTCCGAAAGGAATTTAAGGACGATGGTTTATTTTTATATTGAATATTCCAATTTTTCAATTTGGCAACTACCCGTTGCCAAATTAGAAAGTCAATCAATTAGGCAACTGCCCGTTGCCGAATTAGAAAATGATATAATTACGCAGCTACCCGTTTCGCAATTAGAAGCAACTAAACAACAGCTGATTAAAAAAATTGGCTGGACACATCACATCATTTTAATTCAAAAAATAAAAGACCTGCCCATACGCTATTGGTATATGCACCAAATCTTGGAACAAGGCTGGAGCCGTGATACTTTGGTGGCACAAATCAAAAGCAAGATTCACGAACGGCAAGGCGCATTAGTCCATAATTTTGACAATACGCTTACCAATGCCCACTCACTTTGGGCAAAGCAAACCTTTAAAGATCCTTATATTTTTGATTTTATAACACTCGCTACCGAGTTTTCTGAAAGAGAATTAGAGTTGGAACTCGTCAAACACGTCGAGAAATTTCTGTTAGAATTAGGTGCCGGTTTTGCCTTTGTGGGACGACAATACAAACTGGTAGTCAGCGACAAAGATTTTCAGCTCGACCTCTTATTTTATCACCTAAAAATGCGTTGCTTTGTAGTTATCGATTTATTAAAAAAGGGCGATTTTATGCCCGAATATGCAGGCAAAATGAATTTTTATTGCTCCGCAATCGATGACATATTAAAACATGAAACTGACAAACCCACCATAGGACTGATTTTATGCAAAGGTAAAGACAAAATTTTTGCCGAATATGCATTGCGTGACATGAATAAGCCCATTGGTGTTTCAGAATACGAACTCACACAAATGTTGCCCGACAACCTGAAGTCGAGTTTACCAAGTATTGAAGCCATAGAAAAAGAATTTTTTGAACCCAACAACGAAAATAAAACCTAATCTAACATACTTGTCACACGACTGCTACAAACCTTCCGACATAGAATGGTTGGAAGAAATTTCAGCGCATAGGAAAATTTACTCACTCTAAACTTCATTTATGGAACAATTAATATGGAGGGAACCTACAATAAAAAATCTTCTATATTATCCCTATGCACAATCTGAAATTGACTTTCTTTATAAGTTTCCAAAAATAATTTAGGCGTTTTATATTTTGCATTCGGATTCCATTTCAACTCATAGGCCGTTAATTGACCGTCTGACTCCTCAATATAATCAATTTCTTTTTGCTCTTTGGTACGCCAATACCAGGAATTAACCCATTTTCCCGAATAATGCAGCTTCTTCATTCGCTCAGACAAAACAAAATTTTCCCATAAGGCTCCTATATCTTGTCGGAGTTCTAAATTATTAAAATTAGCAATCAAGGCATTCCGAATTCCATTATCATAAAAATAAATTTTTCTACTACTTTTAAGTTCATTCCGCAAATTCCTGCTAAAAGACCCTAAACGAAACACAATAAAGGTTTGCTCTAATAAAACGATATACTTTTCTACAGTTTTAGCATCTAATCCGCAAAGTTGGGACAGTTCGTTATAAGATACCTGTGAGCCTACCTGAAAAGCCAATCCTTGTAAAAGTTTAAGAAGCCCTTCCGGTTTTTTAATATGACCCAGTAAAAGGATATCTTTATACAAATAACTATCTGACAATTGTTTAAGAATATCTTTCTTCATACCTGAATTATTAACAACATCAGGATAGTACCCATATACCATTCGGTGTGGTATCATTCGTTTTTCTTCAAGCAAACCATGATGACTCACCATTTCGCCAAAGGAAATAGGATACATTTTATATTCCCATTTGCGTCCCGTTAACGGTTCGTTAACGGGATTAGCCAATTCAAAAGAAGAACTTCCAGTAGCAACTAATTGTACTTCCGGAATTTGATCTGTAATCAATTTCATTCGCAATCCTATATCATGAATACGTTGCGCTTCATCAATTATTATTATTTTTTTATTCCCAAAAATAGCTTTTAAACGGGTAGCTGAACTATTTGCAAATAAGGATTGCACATCCATTTCGTCTCCGTTTAACCATAATACATCTTCTGTATCTGCAAATAATGCTTTTAACAGGGTTGTTTTACCTACTTGTCTTGCTCCCAATAATACAATCGCTTTACCAGTATTTAAGCGGCTTTTCAAAACTTTTTCAAGTGTTCTTACTACCATAATCTTTTGAATTAAAACACAAAATACAACTTTTACGGATTACAATCCCGATATTCTATAACTTTTACGGATTACATTCCTGATATTCTATAACTTTTAGGGATTTAGAACTAAAAATAACTCCAAAATCTAAAAAAAGCACTAGCCAAATCACATTTTATAAAACCCTAATTAAGCAAAAAACAGGAAGGGAGCGTTAATATAGAATTAATGATGAATGGATCAAAAGACAGTTACAATAGCACACTATTATAAAAAGGAATAAATATAATTTAACGTAAGTTAAAAATGAGTAACTTTAATATGCTCTAAAATAACACACAAAACATTCATTTTAAAACAGATACCTTACGCAAAACAAATTTGAAATAATCATGAGCAATCAAAACATTAGTCAAAAATTAATTAGCAGTCATCTTCTGTCTGGTGAAATGAAGCCGGGAAGCGAGATTGGATTAAAGATAGATCACGTACTGCAACAAGACGCCACTGGAACCTTAATTATGTTAGAATTAGAGGCATTTCAATTAGAAAGAGCCAAAGCAGAAGTCGCTGTTCAATATGTCGATCATAATCTGCTCCAGACTGATTACAAAAACATGGATGATCACCTTTTTCTGCAATCAGCCGCCGCCCGATTCGGATATTGGTTTAGTAGACCGGGGAATGGAATTAGTCACGCGGTGCACATGGAACGATTTGGCAAACCCGGCAGCACGCTGTTAGGTTCCGACAGTCATACTTGCGCAGGTGGTGGTATTGGAATGCTTGCCATCGGTACTGGCGGCTTGGATGTTGCCCTTGCTGCTGCCGGCGAACCCTATTTTGTAAAGATGCCAAAGATAATGGGTATTAAACTCATCGGTAAATTACCGGATTGGGTCAGTGCAAAAGATGTGGTTTTAGAAATGTTAAGACGGTATGATGTCAATGGCGGACGTGGCTATATTTTAGAATATTATGGCCCCGGACTCCAATACCTCAGCGCCTGGGACCGACACGTAATTGCCAACATGGGTGCCGAGATGGGAGCCACTTCTTCGGTATTCCCCTCTGATGAAATCACAAAAGATTTTCTTCGAAAAGAAGGACGGGAAGAGCAATGGATAGCACTGAAAGCAGATGAAGGAGCTACTTATGATCATGATGAAGAAATTAATTTATCTGAATTAGAACCTTTAATAGCAATTCCCAGTAGTCCTGGCAATGTAGTCCCGGTCAGAGAGGTGAGTGGTAAACCAGTATCGCAGGTAGTATTAGGCTCCTCAGCCAATCCAGGGCTGCGTGATTTCTGGATCGTTTCCCAAATAGTAAAAGGACAATTTTCATCTCCGGATGTTTCCTTTGATGTCAATCCTTCGACGCGTCAGATATTGCAAAATCTGACAGAAATGGGTGCGCTTGCTTCCTTGATTGCTGCTGGTGCCCGCGTTCATCAATCAGGTTGCATGGGTTGTATTGGCATGGGGCAGGCACCTGCCACCAACAGCATAAGTCTGCGTACGATGCCACGTAATTTCCCAGGACGCTCCGGAACACTTGATGACCAAGTATACCTTTGCAGCCCGGAAACGGCTGCCGCTGCTGCACTCACCGGAAAGATTACGGATCCAAGAGATCTGGAAAAACAATTCAATATTACGTATCCAGAATGGAAAGAACCAGAGACCATTAAAGTGAATCAGCAAATGCTGATTCCTCCCAATGGAAAATCGGTTGAATTGATCAAAGGCCCGAATATTAAAACACTTCCCGAGTTTGGAGAACTTCCGGACGAATTGGAAATCCCCATTCTTCTAAAAATGGGAGATGACATTTCTACAGATGAAATATTAAAGGCCGGCGCAGATGTATTGCCATTGCGCTCCAATATTCCTGAAATCAGCAAATATTCGTACTATGTGATTGACCAGCACTTTTACGATCGGGCCATAGAAAACCAAAACAAATACAATGGTTTTTGTGTGGTAGCAGGAGAAAATTACGCGCAGGGCTCCAGCAGAGAGCATGCAGCACTGGCCCCGAGATATTTAGGCCAACTATTTACAATTTCAAAATCGTATGCCCGAATCGGCTGGCAGAACCTGATTAACTTTGGTATTATCCCTTTCGAATTCCAAAATAAAGATGATTTTGACAAACTGGAACAGGGTGATGTACTAAGAATTGAAGGATTGAGATCAGCAATAAAAAACAGAAACGTTTTGAATGCGAAAGTAATTGGAAAGCAAATGGAAATCCCGCTTGTCTTAAACATAAGTGACCGGCAAATCGAACTGATCTTAAAAGGGGGAGCTATAAATTATGTAAAGGCTAAGAAACATTTCAACAAGTAAATAAAATATCGTCAGTATCACTAAAAGCGTAATACTGACGACAAATTCATATATTTATTTTTCAGCTAAAAATGTAGCTGAATTTGTATCCGCATCAATAGTCAGGACACCGCGAACTTCAACGCTTCCACCATACAAAAGGTTAGGGCACGATTTTGCCATTGCTACCGCTTCATCAAGCGAGTTGGCTTTTACAACAAGATATCCACCCACGATCTCTTTTACTTCTGCATAAGGACCATCTATGCTAACATTGTTTGGTTTTAAGGTTTTTCCCTCTGAATTTAATCGGTTTGTCCCGCTATACTTTCCTTGCGCAACAACCTCGCCTATCCAATTTTGCCATTGGGTCATTACCCTGCATTTGTTCGGCAGAAGGCATTTGGCCTCATTCCATTTTTTCATTCCTGAAAATCATCATAAATTCTTTCATTTTTTTGCTGTTTTAAATGGGTTAAAAAGAGATAACAATTGAGTTTCTAAAATTGGACAGTTTGTCTAAAATATTTTTTCACTGGTTTAAAGTAAATAATTGTACTTGAGAAAAACAATAGCTAATCATCAGTGCCCGAGTCTAGTGGTTCATTTTCTTTCGTTCGTTTGCGCTACTATCAATTAATGATTATTTTACTGAAAACATTTTGTCTGATCGTTTTTGCATTTCCTCAAAACTCATATCTTCTTTGTGTGTTGTTATCATCCATTTATACCCAAATGGGTCCATCACATGTCCCACGCGGTCTCCATAAAACATGTCTTCAATTGGCATTACCATGGTTGCCCCTGCATCAATCGCTTTCTGAAATGCTTTGTCTACATCTTTTACATACAATCCAAAGGACATTGGGTTTCCTCCAATAGTTAAAGGGCCTTTATTTCCCCATTCAAGGTTTTCATCTGCCATCATGAGTAATGAACCTTCGATCATTATTTCTGCGTGACCAATTAGTCCATTTGGCATAAGTAATCTGCCTCGTTCCGTTGCACCGAATGCTTTTTTATAAAAGTCAATTGCTTCACTGCATCCTTTGATTGTAATATAGGCATTCAATGGGTATGCTCCTGGATAAATGTACGATGTTTCCATATTTTCTAATTTTTAAGTGTTTTAATTTTTGTTTGTTCAAGCTTGTTCCGTGTTGGTCTAAAAAAACTATAATCAACTAATTATCAATATTATTACAAATTTAACGAATCCAAAATCCAATTAATAAATGACTTTAAAAGTACAAAAAAAACTTTAAAATAAGTCTAAAACCTAAATCCGTTCTACCGTTATTATTTTCAACCAACAATATATTTTTCCCTTTCATATAAAGTAATTCTATGTCTACAATTCCCTCTCCTGGTCTAATAATCTATAAACCCGATTTCCCGTTCTTTCTGAAAGTTGAACAGTCGCTAAAGTAGCTGCTCCAAGTTTTTTCTGATATGGAATAAGCACTGATGAGATAGAACCACAAACAGGGCGGATTAAAAAAAAATATCTATTACTACTATTTAATGACAACTTAATGTTAATTTTATCGATTATCAATACTTTTCTGTAATAAAACACCTATATTTATTGTGTTATTGTTGTTGATTTTCATCATAAACAACTGATAAAATTAAATTTTGTTTACAACTTTTACGGTTTCTTAGTTTGTTGCGTCGGTCAAAATAATAGTCAGAGTGATTCGATTAGCAACGCAATTAAAATTCCTAAATTGAGTTATTAATAACATCTAAATCCATATCAGAATTAGAAGCTCTTGGGCAACATTCAATAACAGAAAATAGTACAGTAAAAAACAAAGGAATGATCATCATATATTAAATCATGAACAATACCGCCAACAATAAAAACGATACTAAATCGCTGAAAAAAATCAATCGGCTGCTCACGCTGACTAATAAAATAAATAATTTAATAATACGAATTCAGCCCCACAATAAACTGTTTGAAGAGGTTTGTGAAATTACAACTACGTATGGCAACTTTAGAATGTGCTGGATCAGTTTAATAAAGGAAGAAGCTAAAACTGTCTATCCTGTTTGTTGGAATGGATTTGAAGACGGATATCTGACAGTAATAAAAAATGCAACGGAAAACAATCCCTTTGAAAATGAACCTTCCGCTCAAGCCATTATAGAAGAAAAAACAGTAGTTTGTAATGATATCGCAGCTGATCTTTCAATTGGGGCTTGGCGCCATGAAGCGTTACAACGGGGATATTTTTCATCTATTGCAGTACCAATTAAAGTTCGAGGAAAAACTATAGGTGTATTTAATTTATACTCAAATAAAGTCAACTTTTTTTCAACTCAGGAAGAAGTGCAACTGTACGAGAATATAACTGAGAATATTGCATTTTCACTGGAAGCAACTCTTAAAGAAGAGGAACGAAATCAAGCGGAGCAAAAATTAAAAGGCAGTGAACATGAATTGAAATTACTGTTAAACAATACCGCTCAAGGCATCTACGGAGTAGATTTAGATGGGAATTTTACATTTGCCAATGCGGCAAGTTTAAGAATGTTAGGATATGAAAGAGAAGAAGATTTACTGGGAAAACATGCTCATACGCTGGTTCATCACACTCGGGCTGACGGCTCACCGTATCCTACAGAAGAATGTTGTATTTACAAAGCACTTTATGATTCAAATGGGGCCCATGTTTTAGACGAAGTTTTTTGGCACAGTAGCGGAATTTCATTTCCCGTAGAATACTGGTCCTTTTCTATTATAAAAGAGGGTACTATCATTGGCACTGTAGCAACTTTTTATGATATCACAGAACGCAATCGAGCTGAAGAAGCAATACTGCAAAGCAATGAAAGATATAATTTAGTGGCCAAAGCCACTAATGATGCTATTTGGGACTGGAATATTACTACCGGGGAAATAATTCGAACTCCGGAAGGCTTTAAAACATTATTCGGATATGATCTTGAAAATATAAATAGCAATTATTTAAATTGGACAAAACTAATTCACCCCGAAGACTTTATTAGAATAAAGGAATCATTAGACATCGTATTTAACAATCCGGATGATTTTTATTGGGAACAAGATTTTAGGTTTTTAAAAGCTGACGGCCAATATGCTTTTGTGAACGATAAGGGTTTAATTATACGTGATAAGGATGGGAAGGCTGTACGCTTAATAGGCGCAATGCAGGATATTACAGAGCATGTAAAACACATAAATGCAATCGAGGATCAGAATAAAAAGCTAAGAGAAATAGCCTGGATTCAATCGCATATCGTCCGGGCACCTTTATCAAGAATGATGGGAATAGTAGATGAATTAAAAGCAACAGAATTAAACAGCGCAGAATTTAAAGAATGGGTAAATCATTTTGTGAATTCCAGTACCGAATTAGATTCAATTATTCACGATATTTCGAGTAAAACGGAGGCCATGGATTTAAGTTAGTCAAAATTTTATGCCCCCAGATTTACTTTCTTCAAAGAGACCATAGTGTTCTTTTGAACTACGTCCACAACTATTCTTGAAAAAATAACAATAATTTTAACAGTAAATTAGTTATATATAATCAGCAAACTTTTATTTTTACACCCTAATTTAATATATAGTATTATTATGAAAGATTTATTCGCAAAAATCACAGCCGAAATCGAGACATTCAAAACAGAATCTGAATTACACATCGAAAAAGGAAACAAAGCAGCAGGAACAAGAGCACGTAAATCCACTTTGGATCTAGAGAAACTATTAAAGGAGTTTAGAAAAGTTTCTGTAGAAGAATCTAAAAAATAAATTCATTTAATAGTATTGAGTGCTCTAATCACTCAATAGGAAGCAAACAACCTCGTTTAAAAGACTTAAACGAGGTTGTTTTATTTTTGTTTTGTTCCGATTTAAATTTTGGTTGAAGTAAAGACAAGAGTTACCTGCATTAGCGATAGTTTTTCTCATCCTCAATTTCTTTTTTTAATCTTTGATTAATATCCATTTTTGCCTTTTCAAAAACAAAAATGGTAGTTCCAAATTCTCTGGCAAACGTATTTGTTATCGATGCTGCCCTATATGATTTATTAAAAAAAGGACCTGTTTCTTTTAATTCATTGTTTTCACTTTCAAATGTTTTTACCCGAATTAAATTCACGTATTTTTTATCCAGTGGAAACCAATCAATATAATCTGCACTGAAAGAAAGAGCAGTAACATTTTTATTTTTTTTATAATAATTGATTGCTCCAGCTTGGCCGTAGTTGTCACAAAGAATAAGCGTCTGCTCACCGACAGGTAGCGTTCTGTCAATCGAGTCTATCTTATGTGCCAATTCTTTCCAACCCAACATATCTGCATAATCTTGCGGCAATGCATGGTCTTTACCATCTTCCCAACGCAGTAAACCATACTTTTTATAAGGCTCAGAATGATTTACAATATAGTTTGGACTTTTATTGGGAAACATAATTTTGTACATCGGTATGAAAAAAAACACAGGAATTGTGATGGCTATTGTCTGCAAATATTTTTTCCAATCCAATTTTAAAATACTTTCCAGATAAACGGCACCAAAGGCAATGTAAATAGGATACAAACCCATAGCATAATAACTTTTTGCTTTTAAATAGATAAAAATCAATAGCGTAAAACACAATGTCCAAAAGAAAAATTTATATTTTTTGAATGCCGGATAAAACAGTAAAGCGTATAAACCTGCAAAAATCACAAACAAAGACCCAATATAGAAGAATAATTGATCTTTTAGAAAATCCCAACGGTTTACATTCACCAACTGTGTTTCTGATAATTGTTGCATATGATGGTAAACAGGGAAGTTGTTGTTGTACTGCCATAGTAGGTTTGGTAAAATGAGCAATACGAACAATACGATCGACATATAGAAATGTTTATCCATAAAAACGGATCGCTTGGTCAATAAAAGAGCTGGAAAAAGTCCAGCTAACAAAAAGACAATAGTATACTTATTCAAAAAGCCAAAAGCTAAAACCACCATACCTATATAAAACCATTTGGGATTTTCAGTATTAGCATATTTAATTAAAATAAAACAAAAGGTGGTCCAACAAAGAGCATCTAATGAATTGGGCTGGTACAATCCGTTCAATCGTAAAAGAGCTGAAAATAATACACAAGTCGCTCCCAATACCAAGGCAAAGATGTCGCCTCTCAATTCCTCGATGGCTTTCCAAACCACAACTAGTGTCAACGCACCAAACAATGCTGGAAAAAACCGAATCCAAAATAAAGAATTACCCAAAAAAAAGATGATACTGGAAATCCAGGAAGTGACAGGCGGAACCGATATATAACCCCAAGCTAAATGATGTGCCTGATCAAGATGTAAAAATTCGTCTCTTTGCAATTCATACTCTGGACTTATTAAAACATATTGCAATACGAACTTTACAATTATAAATCCTAGTAAGACTATTGATTTTCTTGTCATTGAATTCTCTGGTCTCTGTTAAAATTAGCATTAGGTTCCCCAAGCTTTAAGCAGGTAGAAAGTTTTTACTTCACTTTCTGTTTTCATCCAAGTCAAATATACAAAAGAAAGTTTCAGTTTAGCTTTAAAGCCCCGCTTTCCCAAAACCCAAAATTTCCTTAGAGAATCATCATACTTCGCCGATTTTATAGCAAACAGAACGTATCTGTTTTAAAATCTTCGTCGCTATTTTATAGAGTAGCCTCATCAATTCTTAAAATAGTTGCTTAACAGTTCTAATCTTAGTGGCTATTATTTTCTATAAGAGCTTTAAATCGTTCTATGAATTTCGCCAAATTTTCTACTGCCATTGTATCAATTATTTGCCCCTGTTTGTCGATTTTTCCTTTAATCCCTGGTATAAGAAGAGTCGTTTCATCTGTAAATTTTGCCATTACAGTTTTCATTATCAGTTGTAATTCTTCATGTCCTTTTTGTCCACTTGCAGAAGCTGTAATAAGCCCACTTGGCTTTTCTGAAAACACAGTTGTCGAAATACACCATTCAATAGCATTTTTAAGCCCACTTGGGATGCTAAATACATATTCAGGAGTACAAATAATTATCCCGTCTGCTTTTTCAATCGCATTTCTAAATTTAACAATTGCTTTTGGCGGCTTGTCCGTTGAAAGCTCTGGATCAAAGTGGGGAAGTGATTTTAATGCGTCAAAAATTATCACATTAAATTCATTACCTATCAAATTTGCGATAGTTTCAACAAGTTTTAGGTTTGTGGAATTTGAACTTGCACTTCCAATTATTGCAAATATGTTTTTCTTTTTTTCGTCATAGTTCTTTTTTCATAGCAACAAAATCTTTTCCACCTAATAAAATTCGTTGTAATTATTATCAACAATTCCTATAGGAAGAGTAGCCACTGTATTAGTATTCCCTACTATTCTTGTCCAGTTTGCCCCGGAATACTCACCATTCTACACCTCAAATATAGAAAATATAAGATTGCCTCTTTTAGCATGAAATCAAAAACTCCGTTTTTTGATAAACATTAATTTCAAATTGATCAGTATTCGTATGGCTATGAAATAAAAAAAAGGTCTTTTAGACTGCACAAGAAAACAACAGCACAACCCTTATTACCTACCCCCTCTACTTAAACCATAATCTGATTCAAATTTGATCCAAATCTGAACGCAACGCTGATAACGCAACACTCAATACTTTTCTTTATCTTAGCTCTTATGTTTTCACTATTCAAATCAAAACCCGTACTTAAGGATTTAATTCCGGACAACCATATCGATATTCACTCGCATCTTTTGCCGGGTATCGATGATGGTGCCAGAACTTTTGAAGACACCCTACGACTAACCAAGGCACTTCAAGGTTTTGGAATTTCGCAGTTTATTACCACCCCACACATTATTCAGTATGTCTGGGACAATAGCTATGAACAAATTCTATCCAATGCCACAACAACGGTATCGGAACTAAAGAAACTAGAGATTGCTGTCCCTTTTAAAGCCGCTGCTGAGTATATGATGGACGATCAGTTTGTGAGACTTCTTCAATCTCATGATTTATTGACGCTTAAAGACAATTATGTATTGGTAGAAATGTCATATAGCAATGCTCCCATTCAGTTGTATTCCATATTATTTGACTTGCAGGTGGCAGGATATGTTCCCGTTTTAGCACATCCGGAACGCTATTTATTTTACCATCATAATTTTAATGAGTATCTAAAACTAAAAAGAGCTGGTTGTTTGTTTCAGTTAAATTTATTATCGGTTGTTGGATATTACGGTCCGGAAATTGCAAAAATTGCTGAGCAATTGCTACAAAAAGGATTGTACAACTATGTAGGCTCTGACGTGCATCACAACAATCATATTGCATCTTTTCACCAAAGAGTAAAGCTAAAAGACATAACACCGCTGAAAGAGGCCATTGACAACAATCAGTTTTTTAAATTTGGATAAAATAGAGTGTGTTTTATGCTCACTTCGATTGTAGCCCTGGTGCAGGTCCAGCTTGTCTCAGTTCCAGCTTCACAGCGTTTGCTAAAGAATCTCCAAATTCTTGGACATTACAATGCACCGTAACAATTAGATGAGCCTGTTTTTCAATGAAAAGCAATGCAGTTCCCCAAAAAGGAACTGCATTGTTATTTTTAGTTTTTGGATAACTGGTTTAACTTCACTTCATTTTGACCATCGGGGAGCATCCAGGTAGCTAACTTCTCATCCTTGAGATAGTAGGCAAACCAATCCTCCATTCGATGGGTAAGATCTTTTTGATTCAGCGGGTTAACCAGGTCATGTCCTTCCTGTGGATACACTAACAGTATATGTCTTTTTTGTAATCTTCTCAGGGCCACATACAATTCTGTACTTTGATAATAAGCAATCTGACGGTCTTCTGATCCATTCCAGCCCAACAAGGGTGTGTTGATCTTTGCCGCCTGTAAAACAGGTGAATTTCGGTCGTAGCTCTGCTGATCTTCAAACAGTGTTTTTTTTATTCGTAGTTGGTGGTTTTCGAAACGCCAAATATCTGGTTTTCCTACATTTAAACCCGGATATAGATACGTGCTGGTCAAATCAGTCCAGGCAGCACCTGCAATAGCGGCCACAAACATACTCGTTTGAGTAATAATAAAATCGGTCTCATATCCTCCAAAAGAATGTCCAATCAAACCTATTTTCTTAAGGTCTATGTTAGCCGTTGCCAAAGCGGCGGTAGTGGCTGCCGTAACACAATCCGCTGCAGAAATTCCAGGATTTCCAATTGTATAGGCAATATCGGGACTTAATACAAAATAACCCTGGCTTGTCAGATTAGTGATATTGAATCCATCTCTCATGAATTCTGAGGGATTAGTATACTCATAGAGATATTTTGAAAGGCGCTCGTAAATATGAACGATCATTGGATATTTTTTTTCGGGCTGATAGTTCGCGGGATAGTGAAGTATTCCTTTGAGCGGTTTGCCCTGGGCATTTACATAATCAATAAGACGCGCAGTGCCCCAATGGTATTGTTGCTGTTGTGGATTGCTCTGGTAAAACATTTTTGCCGTGCCTTCATTTGCGTTTTTTAGCATAAGGGCAGGAGATTGATCAAACTTTTGTTGCATATATAAATAGACTGTAGCTTTTGGTGCTTTTAGCATCGCGTTAATTCCTGCCTTTTCATAGACTAAAGGTTGCAGCCCTTTAAAGCGCTGCCATACATAATAACCGGACTGACTAAAATCATCAGCCATGGCTTCTAGTAATAATGGGCTGTCCAAGTCAATAGTGCCACTGGTAAAACCACCGTAATTACCTTGTCGTTTTTGCAGTTCATTTTGTTCACTGATCCGAAACACCAAATGATTTTCCCTGCCGTTAGTAAGCCGTGTTGCTTTAGAGCCGTCCGGAGCCATTTCCCAGATATCATGGGAATCGTAAAGAATAAATGACTTGTCGTCTTTCGTCCATCCCGGATTGCCATAAGCGGGGGCAACATCCCCCTTGTCATGATCTATATTGTCCAAAGGCACATGTAATTTTGCAGAAATAGCTACATGAGAATCCCTGGCAATATCATATACCCACCAGTTTTTGTCTTTAAAATAAGAAATATAGCGCCCACCCGGGGACATTAGGATATCGCTTTCATAAAAATGCTTTTGTAACACTAATTTTTTCAGGCCTGTTGTCATATCTGTTATATAATAATCCCTGTCGCTATTCATTTTGAACTGGGGTTCATAGGCAAGAAGATCAGAGGTAACGGCATGGGTTTGGGTACCATTTAACATCACTTCGGTAAACGTAGCATCGCTAAGTTGTGCAATGCGATCCGTTTGTGGCCACCAGACATAAGTATGGGGAAAAAGATCGCGGGGTCCAATTATGTTGCGTTCCAGATACGGGCTTTTGTCTTCCGTTTTCCATATTTGTACCGCCAAGGGATCAACCGGCGTGTCGGAGACTTCTTTTTGTATCCCGAAAATGACTCTTTTGCAGTCTTTAGAAATAGTAATGCCAATCCAGGGACTAATGGCTATATTCATGGCCGAAGGAATGTTTTTGTTTGCCTGGGCATCCAAAGTATACAGGTGCAGATTGGTCAAACTATAAAACAGCAACTGGTTTTTTAACGGCACATCCGCTTTGGCCTGGGTGACCGGTTCTTTTAAAAAAGCAATCGCTTTTCCCTCTGCCTGCCACATGGGATTGGTGAAACGGCAGTCTGTTGTATCGATGATTGCAACAGTCTTAATGCCCTCTTCTTCTAAAAACAAAAGACCGGCTGAAGACTGTTTTTTTGAAGCGGTAAAATAAACCAGGGCATTTCCGTCAGGGTTTAGCAACCATTTGTTCACGTTATTGATGGTATACAATTTGTTGCTTTTCAGGTCCCGAACAATCATATTGGGCTGCCCAGCTGCTGTAGTAAGCAACAGAACCAGGTATTTCCCATTGGAAGAAAAGGCATAGCGTTTTACATTGGGAATTTCCTCCACGTTATTGGTACTTAAATTTCGCAATCGCAGTGTGTTTTCGATTGTTTGACAGGCGAACCATCGCTCTGCGTTAAAAGCATCATTATATGCTTTGGGATAAGCATAGGTGGCCTTTCCACTGGTGCTTTTAAGGAACAGGGTATCTGCACCGCTTTCATAACTGAGCGAGTAACTGGTCCACTTTCCCTTCTCCGAGATTTTATGCGCCGAAAGCGTGCTCCACAAGTGATAGTCTGCAGCGGTAAGTTGCTTTTTTTGTTGAACCTGCCCCATAACGGGGCAGGCAGCTAACAAAATAAACAAAAAACCAAAAGATCGGAGCAAATACAAAAATAAAAGCCGTACTGGGGCAATGTTATACTGTTTCATAGGGTTGTTTTTAATTTTTAGACAGTTGCTTTAACTTCACTTCGTTTTGACCGTCAGGGAGCATCCAGGGAGCCAACTTCTCATCCTTCAGATAATAGCCAAACCAATCCTCCATTCGGTGGGTAAGATCTTTTTGGTTCACCGGATTCGTCAGATCATGCCCTTCGTTTGGATACACCAGCAGGATGTGCCTTTTTTGCAATCTTCGCAGCGCCACATACAATTCCGTACTTTGATAGTACGGCACCTGATGGTCTTCCGTTCCGTTCCATGCCAGTAAGGGAGTGTTAATCTTTGCCGCCTGCAAAACAGGTGAATTGCGATCATAACCCTCTTGATCTTCAAATAATGATTTTTTCATGCGCATTTGCTGGGATTCGAAACGCCAGACATCTGGTTTACCTGGGCTCAGGCCTGAATAAAGATAAGTGCTGGTCATATCAGTAATGGCAGCCCCAGCAATAGCGGCAGCAAACATATCCGTTTGGGTAATAATAAAGTCGGTTTCATAACCTCCAAAGGAATGTCCGATCAAACCTATTTTTTTTGGATCTATGCTAGCCGTCGCTAAAGCGGCGGTAGTGGCTGCCGTAACACAATCCGTCGCAGAAATCCCCGGATTGCCAATTGTATAGGTAATATCAGGACTTAATACAAAATAGCCCTGACTGGTCAGATTGGTTATATTGAATCCATCTCTAATGTATTCTGTGGGATTGCTATAGTCGAATAAATGGTGTGTAACACGCTCGTAAATATGCACGATCATCGGGTATTTTTTATCAGCCTGATAATTAGCAGGATAGTGAAGCATTCCTTTGAGCGGTTTGCCCTGGGCATTTACATAATCAATAAGCCGCGCGGTGCCCCAATGGTACTGGTGCTGCTGTGGATTACTTTCGAATACCAGCGTTGATTTGCCCTGGTTCCCATTTTTTAACATCAGTGCCGGTGCACTGTCAAACTTTTGTCGCACGTATTGATAGACTGTAGCTTTTGGTGCTTTTAACATCCTGTTAATTCCTGCCCCCTCATAGATTAAAGGCTGCAGGCCTTTAAAGCGCTGCCATACATAATAACCGGATTGACTAAAATCATCTACCTTGGCTTCTAGTAATAAGGGGCTGTCCAAATCAATAAGACCACTGGTAAAACCACTGTAATTACCTTGTCGTTTTTGCAGTTCATTCTGTTCGCTGATCCTAAATACCATATGATTTTCCCTGCCATTAGTAAGCCGTGTTGCTTTAGAGCCATCGGGAGCCATTTCCCAGATATCATGGGAATCATAGAAAATAAATGACTTGTCGTCAGCGGTCCATCCCGGATTGCCATAGGCCTGAGCAACTTCACTAATATCATGATGAATATTGTCTAAAGGTGTTGTTATTGAAGCGGTGACCTTTTTGTGTATGTCTTTCAAAATATCATATACCCACCAGTGTCTGTCTTTAAAATAAGAAATATAGCGCCCACCCGGGGACATTAAGATATCGCTTTCAAAAAAATGCTTTTGTATTACTAATTTTTTCTTCCCTGTTTCCATGGAGGTTATATAATAATCCCTGTCGCTATTCATTTTGAACTGGGGCTCGTAGGCCAGAAAATCGGAGGTTACAGCATGGGTTTGGGTACCATTTAACATCACCTCGGTAAACGTAGCATCGCTAAGTTGTGCAATGCGATCCGTTTGTGGCCACCAGACATAAGTATGGGGAAAAAGATCGCGGGGTCCAAGTATATTGCGTTCCGCATAGGTACTCTTGTCTTCCGTTTTCCATATTTGTACCGCCAATGGATCAACCGGGGCGTCGGAGATTTCTTTTTGTATCCCAAAAATGACTCTTTTGCAGTCTTTAGAAATGGTAATGCCAATCCACGGACTAACGGCTATATTCATAACCGAGGGTATGTTTTTATTTGCTTGGGCATCCAAAGTATACAGCTGCTTCTCGGCCAAAGTATAAAACAATAACTGGTTTTTTAATGGTACATCCGTTTTGGCAGCAATCGGTTCTTTTAAAAAAGCAATTGCTTTTCCCTCTGCCTGCCACATGGGATTGGTAAACCGGCAGTCTGTTGTATCGATGATTGCAGCAGTCTTAATACCCTCTTCTTCTAAAAATAAAAGACCGGCTGAAGACTGTTTTTTTGAAACGGTAAAATAAACCAGGGCATTTCCAGCAGGGTTCATCAGCCATTTGTTCACGTTATTGATGGCAAGTAATTTGTTGCTTCCGAGATCACGGACAATCATATTGGGCTGCCCAGCTGCGGTGCTAAGCAACAGAACCAGGTATTTCCCATTGGAAGAAAAGGCATAGCGTTTTACATTGGGAATTTCTTCTACGCTGTTGGTACTTAAATTTCGCAATTGCAGTGTGTTTTCGGTTGTCTGACAGGCGAACCATCGCTCTGCGTTAAAAGCATCATTGTATCCTTTGGGACAGGCATAGGTAGCTTTTCCACTGGTACTTTTGAGGAAAAGGGTATCTGCACCGCTTTCATAACTGAGCGAGTAACTGGTCCATTTTCCCTTATCCGAGATTTTATGGGCCGAAAGCGTACTCCACAAGTGATAGTCTGCAGCGGTAAGTTGCTTTTTTTGTTTAACCTGCCCCATAACGGGGCAGGCAGCTAACAAAATAAATAAAAAACCGAAAGATCGGAGGAAATACAAAAATAAAAAAGGTGTCGGGGCAGTGTGATACTGTTTCATGTGATATAGATTTAATAACCCGGGTTTTGCGGACCTAAATTAGGATTGAGTAAAATTTCTGAAGCGGGAATGGGCAGCAGGCTGTCCTTTGCATCCCAGCCTAGTTTTAGGGGAGCCAATACCGCATCAATGGTATTGGTTCTTTTCAAATCAAAAAAACGGTGCCCCAGTTCGGTAAAGAATTCAAAGCGCCTTTCCTGCAGGACCGCCGCTATAATTTGCTCAGCGGTAGTGGCGGGCGTATCGCCAAGCCCGGCCCTGGACCGCACTTTATTCAAATCTTCCCGGGCACCAATCAGGTCTCCCTGATGTGCCCTGGCCTCTGCACGGATCAGGTACATTTCTGCCAGTCGAAAAAGGATTGAATATTCCACCGAACTTGCTGTAAATTCGGATTCCTTATACTTATTGGGATAATACCAGGCGGACAAACCCGAAGTCACTGTGCCAATCCAATGGCTTTTTCGCAGGTCATTGGCCTCAAAGGAAGCCACAAAGGCATCGCTTAATGCCGATAAGGGAGGAGGACCCAAAGTGAAAATAAATGTAATGGCTTCTTCCGTATTTTTACCCTCTAAACCGGGGGCTAGTTGCCAGATGGTCGCGGTACTTTCTTTAAGAAATTCCAGATCCAAAAGGTCGTTCCAAGAATATAAATCGGTGTTGTCCAGTACTGCCGAGGCCTGGTTCGAAGCTTCCTGCCAGGCGCCTGTGTAGAGATTCAATCGGGCCAGTAAGGCCTGAGCAGTTGCTTTATTGGGGCGTACCCTTTCATCTGTACTGTAGTCCTGCGGAAGTAAACTAATCGCCTGGTTTAAATCATTTTTGATCAAGGCATATACCTCGTTTACCGGTTTTTTCGATACTACACTATTCAGCTTGTAATTTGTCGAGGTGACATAGGGAATCGCGCCATAGAGATTGACCAGATAAAAGTGAAGCAACGCCCTTACAAACACCGCCTCGCCCATAAACTCATTTTTAGTAGCCTGGGGTAAGGTTGTTGATTGTTGTACCCCTTGCAGTACCGCATTGGCGGCATAAATCTGGTTGTAGCTGCTGTTCCACAAATCAGCCAAGCCATGATCCGAAGCAAGCAGGGTATTGTTATAAAAATCCAGTGAGTTATTTAAGGGATTGCCAAAATAAGTGAGTTCATCGGTGTAGTTGCCTAGCTGGTGGGACAGTCCCGACGGGGTTCCGCTTAACAATCCATTCTCCCGAATTTTGGCATAGACAGCCACCATGGCCGCATTGGCTGTGGCCTTATCCTCAAAAACCGCCGGAGCTGTCAGCTGCGAATCAGGAAGCGCTACGTCTACAAAATTGTCGCAGGCCACTGGCACAAGACTTGCAAATCCTACCAATACAAGCAGTGCTGCTTTAAATAGTATCCCGTTACAATCCCAAAAGGGCATGCGTCCGTAAGCAGTAGGAGTACTGTTAATAGAAGTGCTGTTAATAGGAGCGCTGTTAGAAGTGTTATTTTTTTTCATTTTCTTAAAAGTTAAAAGGTTAGCTGTACTCCGGTGGTCAACACTTTCAAAGGCGGTAAATATCCCACGGCCTTAAATTCAGGATCGGCTCCTTTGTACCGGGTAAAAGTCAGCAGGTTCTGCCCCTGAACCGATAGCCGGCACTGCACACTTTTCAACCATTTTTCGGGTATCGTATAGGATAATGAAATGTTTTTCAGGCGGATATAAGAAGCATCGGTAATGGCAGCATCACTCATCGTATAATTGAAATAGGCCTGAACCCTATTGGAATTGGTTCCGGAGGTATAGCCCTGATAGGTAGCCAGATCTCCCGCTGTCCGCCAGTGATTGGCCACATCGGCCAGTTGGTTGGATCTGGTGCCGGGAACCCCAAACATACTCACGGCATTCCAATTCTGCTGCTTGACAAACTGGAACAGGAAGTCCAATTGCAATTCTTTGTATTGGAGTTGATTTTGAATCCCTCCGTAATACTCAGGATTGAGATCTTTTACCGTCTGTTTGTCATCGGCAGGGGTGATTTTACCGTCCTGGTTCACATCTTCAAAGCGGTAGATGCCCGTTTGTGGATTGACGTCTGTCAGGTGATACACCTTTTGGATGTTCAAAGCCTTTCCAATGACAAACTGACCGCTGTAGGTGGAGCTTTCCAAATCCGCAAAGGACAGCAGTTTGTTACGGGCCACAGTGAGGTTCAGGCTGGTAGTCCAGCTAAAGGAAGCCTTTTGGAAATTAACGGTCCGCAGCGTCAATTCCACGCCGCTGTTTTGGACAGTGGCATTCAGGTTCGCCTGTACGGAGGTGAAGCCGGTGGTTGCCGGCAGAGGAGTGCCAACCAACTGATTGGAAGAGCGGTTGCGGTACCAGGCAGCGGTGAAAAACAATCGGTCACGGAGCAAACCGGTTTCTAATGCGATTTCTAGTTTTTTGTTGGATTCCCAGCCAAAATCAGGATTGAAGAGTCGCGTGGGGTCTAAACCAATAGTTCCCTGATAACTGATCCCGGAAGAAGCATAGGTATCCAGATACTGGTAATCGCCAATTTGATCATTACCGCTGGTACCATAGCTGGCCCGGAGCTTTCCAAAACTTAAAAAGCTATTAGGATCCAGCAAAGCTTCTTTGGAGAAGAGCCACGCCCCGCCAATGGCGCCAAAATTGGAAAATTGATTTCCTGGTCCGAAGCGGCTCGAACCGTCCCTGCGTCCGGTAAGGTTCAGGATATACCTGCCCTGCCAATTGAAATTAGCACGGCCAAAAAAAGCCTGATAGCGATAGACACTTTCCATGGCACTCAGTACAGCAATGGTTGAAGTGGAGGCCAAGTTATAGATCAGACTGTTACTGGAGAACCCGGTTCCCTGCTGCACCAGTTGGTTGCCTTTTTGCTGCTGGAACGTACTTCCTAACAGCACTTCTATTTTTGCATTGCCCAATCCTTTTCGCCAGTTCAACTGCGGTTCCACTATCCAGGACTGCCGCTGGGTATGATCGATATAAATCGTTGATGATTCACTGCCAAAGCCAAAGGCAGGATTGTATATGGTGGATGGGGAGGTACTGGTTTCCACATGATGTAAATCGGTAAATCCAAAACTGGATTTTAGTTCCAGTCCATCCATCAGCTGATAGGAAATCAATGTATTGGCGATAAGGTCATTGGTTTTGGCTTTGAACTTTCCTTCCAGATTCCGAAGCGGGTTATTGAAAAACTTCCAGTTTAAGTTGCCTTGATCATCATAAAGTGTAGGAGCATTGGGTGCAATGGTTCTTGCTTCCCGGGTGAAGTCAATGGAGGGCTGGTCATTATCCTGCAGGGTGTAGCCACCGGAAAAAGTAAGCCTGAATTTTTTATTTTCAGATTCATGATTCAGATTCAGCAGCACCCCCTTTTTATGGTAACTGAAATCACCCGGCAGCACTGTGGTTTGCTTTGAATAATTTCCGTTCATCAGGAACTGCGTTTGCGCATTGCCCCCGGAAACTGAAGCGCCAGCACTGGTAAAATCAGCTGTCCCGCCGATCAAAATTTTTTGCCAGTTGGTATACCTGCTCCCGTCCCATTTGCCATTGAGGTCGTACGCATTGGAAGGATACACGCTGATACCGTCATTGGCATAGGCTTCTTTTCGCATTTGCACATATTGCTGAGTGTTCATCAAATCCATGTACCGGGTGATTTGACCGAGTCCACACGAAAAGTTGGCGGTAAACTTTGCCTTGCCCTCTTTGCCTTTTTTAGTGGTAATCAATACCACACCATTGGCCCCTCTGGAACCATAAATGGCCGTAGCATCTGCGTCTTTGAGCACTTCAATACTTTCAACGGACTCGGGATTGATACTGTTCAGCGGACTTGACGCTTTGGAAAGCACGAAAGAAGTAATGCTGTTTCCGATGGCTTCCGAGGAATAGGGTACACCGTCTATGATGTATAATGGGTCATTTCCAACAGTTCGTAAACTGTTTTGTCCACGTATTTGTATTGAAAATCCTCCGCCTGCAATACCAGTTTCCTGTGTGATGTTCACGCCGGCCATGCTACCCTGCATCGCAGCCAATACATTAGTGACGGGTTGTTTCTCGATGGCAGCCGCCGAAATTTTAGCGATGCTTCCTGTGCGTTCGCTTTCTCTGACAGAATAGTAACCTGCATTTATTTTGACCTCCTGCAGCGCCGTGGCGTCTTCCTGCATCCGAATATTTAGTATGGAGCGACCGTCAACAGGAACTGTCAGCGTCTTAAAGTCCATATACCTGAAAATAAGAATGTCGGTGGAGGACGCTGTTATGGTAAATTTACCATCGAAGTCAGAGACTACAGTTTTTGATTGACCCTTTATGGTAATGGTAACCCCAGGTAGGGGACTGGTGCCATCGGTGATGGTGCCACTGATTTGGCTTTGCTGTGGTAAGGACTGCAGTTGCCTCAGTGTGGTTTTTGCTGGAGCTGGGGTGTAGCTAAGGGAGAACCCGATAAGAATCAGGTACCAAAAAGCCGAACCACCCTTGTAAAATGAAAAATTTTTCATAATATTGGAATAGTTAAATGAAACGTTAGTTTTGTTAGCGCTGGTCCTCTAGTTCAGCTTGCCGGCATGTTAGAGGGCCTTTTTTTGTGATTTGCCATGAAGGCGCTAAGTCTTTATTTTGTCATAGGCGAGGGGGGTATGGTTAGTTTATAGTTGTTAGGTAAGAATAAATAACCTGCACCTTTATTAACAAATTCAAATTAAATTAACTAGGTGTTCAAAGTACCTTTTCGGTGCAGGTGTTTTATAGTTATGAATAACTTATATCATAGGCGGTTTTTAAAGTTTTCGGGCATCGTTTTTAGTTTCGTTTAGGCATAAGTGTTTACTACCAGCTAAGAAAATGCTTTTTTCTTGATGGGATTGATGCAGTTTACTGGTTGAAACCACTGTTAACGCTAAGCGTTACGTGTTTTAGGTGCGTAGTGCATTTTACTCATAGGCATGCTGATTTTAGCGGGTTGAACTGCTGCGAGACTATGAAAAATGAAGAAGCGGTGCTAAGAATGTAAGAGAGTATTGAGCCAAAAGAATAAAAAAATGGCGCAGAACTCAGCTTATATCGCTTTCAAGGTACTGGTATACCCTACGCACGAATAAGTGAGCCCACGCCATGGACGTGAGCATCTTACTTATCATCTCGAGCGTTTAAAAATTACCAGTTTTTGAAAACGAGATTCAAAGCGAATGCTTCAAATATTTTATATGAAGAATCGCAAAAATAATATTAATTCTAATAGAATGTGGGCATAAAGATAAAAAATAAAATGACAAATACGTCATTGTGTGAAAATATTTTTCTGATTCAATTTGAAATACTATGGAACAGATAAAAAATCAAAGATTACTAACTGCAGTAAAGCAAGTTTTAAAAGAACTTCGTGCGAAAACTGGATTGACTCAAGAGCAAGTAGCAAACAATATAAAAGCGAATAAAGATTTGTCAATTCATATTGGCCGGAATGAAACAGGAAATCAGAATATGACTGTCAGTACTCTCTATGAATTGTGTGAATATTATAAAATCTCAGTATCTGAGTTTTTTAAACGAGTTGAAGAAGTTGACAAAGTATTAAAAATAACAGATATAAATACGTAAGATGCTGAGATGCAGACTTACTGTGCATTCCGCAATCACCTGTCCAGTTTAAACCGGAATTCAAATACATACAAAAAGTAGAACCAAATAGCTAACTTTACTATTGCAGCGGTAAAACCTAGCACCTCAATGGTGAATACTATCCCTGCCGGAATTCTGGTTGAAATGTATAAACCCCAACTATATTGAGTAGTCGGGGCTTTGAAGAACCAATTGGTG